>CAZAQG010000099.1:0-7246 GCA_964487445.1 uncultured Chromatiales bacterium | reverse complement strand
TGGTGGAGGCGGGGGGGATCGAACCCCCGTCCGCAAGTTCTCCGCCCTTGGCTCTACATGCTTGTCCACGCCTATTGATTTAACTCATGGCCACCCGACGGGCAGGGGGAACCGTGAGCGATCCCAGTGGGGTTTTTAACGGATCCGCCCTGGGAGAGCGTCACCGCGATCCTGTGAGAGATGACGCCGGGAATCTGAACGCACAGGCACGGCTCCAGTCCGACGGCACCCTACTGGGTTTTAAGCAGCGAGTGCGAAGTTGCTGTCGTTGGCAACTATGGTTTTGCAGATGGATTTACGAGGGAATCTGCATCCTCGGCATGCACCTCCGGTTTTGTAACCCGCGTCGAAGCCAGGTCGCCCCCGTTTCTTCGATACGCAGGCTATTTTAGCACGATCGCGACCGTGCGTGGGAAGAGGGGGGCTTTCAGGGGGGGCGGCGGCTCAGGCGCGGCGCAGGATGCGCTGTTTCTCGCGCTGCCAGTCGCGTTCCTTCTCGGTGGCGCGCTTGTCGTGCGCCTTCTTGCCCTTGGCCAGCGCGATCTCGAGCTTGGCGCGCCCGCGTTTCCAGTACATGGCGAGCGGTACGAGGGTGTAGCCCTTGCGCTCGACCGCGCCGATGAGCTTGTTGAGCTCACTGCGGTGCAGGAGCAGTTTGCGGGTGCGGGTGGGGTCGGGATGCACGTGCGTGGAGGCGCTCGTCAGCGGGGAGATGTGGGTGCCGAACAGCCACGCCTCGGCGTCCTTGATGAGCACGTAGCTCTCGCGCAATTGGACGCGGCCGGCGCGCAGGCTCTTGACCTCCCATCCCTCCAGGGCGAGCCCGGCCTCGAGGCGTTCCTCCAGGGCGTAGTCATGGCGCGCCTTCTTGTTAAGGGCGATGGTGCGACTGCCCGCGTCGGCGGCGGGCTTGGATTTTTTCCTGGTGGCCATGCGGCGAGTATACCCGAGCGGTCGATCGGGCGGGTCAGGTTGAGGCACCCGGGGAATTCGCCCAGAATGCCGAAGGGGGCCGCGATCGGAGGGGATGGGGACGCGGTGCAATTTCCGGGCGCAGGTGTCCCCGCTCGCCGCAGTGCCCGGTTTCACCGGGAAGGGTGTATTCGATATCATGGATTTTTCGGGCTTGGATGGGATGGCGCCCCGCGGTGGGCGGCTCGTCCGCGTACTCGCGGGTGGGGAGATGGCGCGGGACTCGAGCGCCGGGGGACCCAGTACAACGGTGACGGAGGCAAGGTGACCAGTATCAACAGGAGTGCCGTGGTGCCGTATTCCCCCGCGGAGATGTTCGCGCTGGTGAATGACTTCGAGGCCTATCCGGAATTCCTCCCCTGGTGCCGCTCGGCGCGGGTGATCTCGCGCAAGGACGATGAGGTCCGGGCGGCGCTCGAGCTGGCCTGGCACGGCATCCAGAAGTCGTTCACCACCTGCAACCGGATGCAGAAGGGCAAGCTCATTCATATCCGGCTCCTGGAGGGTCCGTTCCGCTGTCTCGAGGGCTTCTGGCGCTTTCAGGGATTGGGGGAGCAGGCCTGTAAGATATCCCTGGACATGCAGTTCGAGTTCGCCACACGGCTGTTGAGCATGGTGATCGGGCCGGTGTTCAGCCAGATCTCCAGCAGTCTGGTGGATTCGTTCATCCGGCGCGCCGTACAGGTCTATGGGAAACGCTGAAACGATGACGGTGGAGGTCGCCTACGCGCGTGCGGACCTGCAGGTGGTGCGGGTGGTGCGGGTGACGCGCGGGGCCCCGGTGCGCGAGGCGATCCGGCGCTCGGGGTTCCTTGGGCGCTTCCCGGAAATCGATCTCGCGGAGCACCGCGTCGGGGTGTTCGGCCGGCTGCGGGACCTCGACGCACCGCTTGCGCCGGGCGAGCGGGTCGAGATCTATCGCCCGCTACGCATCGATCCGAAAGAGGCGCGGCGGCGCCGTGCCACCGCCCGCGCCGCGCACCCGCGCGGCGTGTGAGGGGGCCGTATCCCGGATCGCGGGGCTTACCCCACCAAGGACGTTTGACCGGGCGACGTCACGTGCGGATTCACGGCGTCGGCCGGGCGAGCCCGGCCCTACTTCTCGCGTTTGATCCAGGCCCAGAGCTTCTCGAGGACGCCGCGGTGGACGATCTCCCGGGGCGGGACCTCGACGAGTTGTTCCGGGGGCTGCGTCGGGGTCGCATTGGGTTGCGGTTGCAGGGTGCCGGTGATCCGGGCGAGGCGTTGATCGTGGAAATACACGCTTACCCGGGACTCGTCGACTTTCCCGTCGGGATGCTGATTACGGTAGACATAGTCCCAGCGGTCGGGGCGGAATGGGTCGACCAGCAGCGGCGTCCCGAGGATGAAGCGCACCTGGGCCTCGGTCATACCCGGCTTGAGGCGGTTTACCATGGGCTGGGTGACGATGTTCCCCTGCGGAATGTCGATCCGGTGTACCCAGGGAAACCGATCCAGTGAACAGGCGCCCAGCACGAGGGTTGCGCTGCACAGGATAGAAATGAGAAGCTTTTGCATCTGGATTGGCGCTTGGTCTGCGTCTGGGGAGTCGCCGGTACCGTCCGGCGACTGATCATAGCGGAAATCACCCCGCTTGACACGACCGTCGGCGGGTCGGGACCCGAAACATGGAAAGCCAGGATATCAAGAAGGCCGGTCTCAAGGTGACGCTGCCGCGGGTCAAGATCCTCGAGATCCTGGAGCGCGCCGAGAACCGCCACGTCACCGCCGAGGATGTCTACAAGGTGTTGCTCGATGGGGGGGAGGAGATCGGACTCGCCACGGTCTATCGGGTGCTGACCCAGTTCGAGACCGCGGGTCTGGTCACGCGCCACCGCTTCGAGGGCGGGCATTCGGTCTTCGAACTCGATGAGGGTCGCCATCACGATCACATCCTATGCGTGCGTTGCGGGCGGGTGGACGAGTTCGTGGACAAGGCGGTCGAGGAGCGCCAGCAGGCGATCGCGGAGCAGGCCGGTTACGATATGACCGACCACTGTCTGTATATCTACGGGATCTGCCGCAACTGCCGCAACGGGCATGCCTGATCGCTCGCGCCCGCGCCGGAAACGGTCCGCGCAGCCCGATTGCGGGTGGATCGCCGTCCGCCCGGTCCCGAGCGACTCGGGGGGGGGCGCCGGGAGCCGGCGATCCCGGAACCTGTCGGCAATGGTGTATCCGTAATGACCGGAGCAGATCGCAGGCCCGACTGGGAAGTGCGCGAGGCCGACGGGCACCGGGAGATCCGGTTGCACGGCACGTGGAATCTGCTCGCCATCTCCCGGGCCGGGCGCGGCTTCACGCGCCGGTTCGGGGAACTCGGCGTGCGCTCCACCGATCAGTGGAGCCTGGAGGATGTGACGGCCCTGGACAGCGCGGGGGCGCTGTTCCTGTGGCGCACCTGGGGCAGCCGCTACCCGGAGCATCTGCACTGGCGCGAGGAGCAGCGCCCATGGTTTCGTCACCTCGCGGAGCTGCCTCCCGTCAAGGCGCCGCCGCGGTTGCGCGCCCGTGACGCGCTGGCGCGGTTCGGCAGTGCGATCGGACGTCTGTCCACCGACAGCGGCGGGATCCTGCTGTTGCTCGGCCAGCTCATCGTCGATTTCCTCTACTGCCTGCGCCATCCGCGCGCGTTTCCGTGGCGCGGGGTCTCCGCCAGCGTATACCGGGCCGGAGCGCAGTCCCTGCTGCTCCTGGCCTTCATCGGTGCACTGGTCGGTGTGGTGCTGGCCTATCAGATGTCGGGGCAGCTCGAACAGTTCGGGGCCAATTCCGCCATCATCGGCGTCGTGGGTCTTGCGTTCATGCGTGAGCTGGGGCCGTTCCTCACCGCGTTGATTCTGGTCGGGCGCTCGGGGTCGTCGTTCGCCGCGGGCATCGGCGCGATGCGCGTGACCGAGGAGATCGATGCGTTGCGCGCCTTCGGTGTCTCACCGACGCTGCGGGTGGTGTTCCCGAAGGTCGCGGGCCTGACCCTGGCGACCCCGTTGCTGGTGATCTGGACGGACTTCTGGGGGATGGTCGGTGCGATCTACGTCTCCCAGTCCGACCTTGGGGTCGGTTACCGGATGTGGATCGACCAATTCCCCGGCGCCGTCCCCTGGTCGAACTACTTCATCGGTTTCGCCAAGGGAATCCTCTTCGGTGCCCTGATCGGGCTGGTCTCGAGTTACTATGGCTTGAAGGCCGAGCCCAACACGCGCAGTCTCACCGAGCAGACCACGCGTGCGGTCGTGGTCGGAACCGCTCTCGTCATCGCCATCGACGGGGTACTCGGTATCCTGCTCTCCAACGTGGGGCTCGCTTGAATGGGGACTGAGGTAGAGCGCGAGGCGGTCGTTCGCGTGCGCGGGCTTGGCACACGGTTCGGCGGCCACTGGGTGCACCGTGACCTGGATCTGACCCTCTATCGGGGCGAGATCCTGGCGTTGGTGGGTGAGACCGGCGGGGGCAAGACGACCCTCCTGCGCGAGATCATCGGCCTGACGCGGCCCGCGACCGGGCGGATCGAGGTCCTGGGTCGACCGGTCCGCGGCGGGCGCACGGCGACCCGCGTGCAATGGGGGGTGTTGTTCCAGCAGGGCGCGCTGTTCACCTCGCTGAGCGTCTTCGAGAACATCGCCTTTCCGCTGCGCGAGTTGTGGGTGAGCGGCCACGAACTGAGCGAGGACATGATCCACGACCTGGTGATGCTCAAGCTCAAGATGGTCGGCCTGAGCCCGGAGGATGCCTGGAAGCTGCCCGCGGAACTCTCCGGCGGCATGATCAAGCGTACGGCACTGGCCCGTGCCCTGGCCCTGGAGGCGGAAGTGCTGTTCCTGGACGAGCCGACCAGCGGTCTGGATCCGAATTCCGCGAGTGAATTGGATCGCCTGCTCGACGCGTTGCACCGGGAACTCAATCTGAGCGCGCTGATGATCACACACGACCTCAACAGCATGGCGGCGGTCAGCGATCGCATCGCCGTGCTCGCCGACGGTCGCGTGTTGGTTACCGGCACGCTGGCGGAAGTCGCCGCCTATGATCACCCCTTCATCCGGCGTTTCTTCCACGGTGTGCGTGGCGAGGCGCTGTTGCGGGCCGGCTGAGAGGGAGCGATGGAAGACAAGGCGCACGCAATCGTTGCGGTTACCTTCCTGATCCTGATCGGGCTGGGTGCCGGATTCGTCGCCTGGTGGATGCAGGCGGGCACCCCGCAAGTGAAGATCTACGATATCGTCTCGCCGTACAGCGTCTCGGGGCTGTCCGCCGACGCGCCGGTCCAGTACAAGGGCGTGGGCGTCGGCAGCGTCCAGTCGGTGAAACTCGACCCCGAGAACCCGCGCGACATACTCATCCGCATCTCCCTGGTCGCCGATGCCCCGGTTACCCGCGCCACCTACGCGGAGCTGAGCAGCCAGGGGATCACCGGCATGAGCTACATCGCGCTCAATGAGGGGGCCGGGGACCGGACACCGCTGCCGACCTCGCCGGCGCACCCCGCGCGCATCCCGATTCGTCGCGGACTGCTCCCGAAACTCGAGCAGTCCGGCAAGGCGCTGCTCAAGCAGACCGACGTGGTGAGCAAGCGGCTCGGGGAACTCCTCAACGCCCGCAACCGCGCCCACATGGGGAATATCCTCGCCAACCTGGACGGCGCCACGCGACGCCTGATCACCCTGGAGGATGCCGCGTTGCCGACGCTGCGCGGGCTCACGAAACTCACCGAGGAGACCCGCCGGATGACCGCCCAGGCCCGTGATCTGATCACCACACTGCAACGCGACGCCGAGACGCTGCACGCCGTCGGCGGGGCGGCCGTGGGGACGGCGCGCACCCTGCGCTACGACACGTTGCCGCGCATCGGCGCCCTCACCGGGACACTGGACCGCACGGCGACCCAGGTCGACAGGTTGACTCGCGAGCTGCGCGCCGATCCCGGTGCGCTGCTCTTTGGCGCATCGGCGCCGCGTCCGGGGCCGGGGGAGCCCGGCTTTCGTGCGCCTGTGCCCGGCGGCGCCCGATGAAGGCCGCACGGCTCACGGCGGGACTCGCCGTCGCGGCGCTGCTCGGCGCTTGCGCGACGACCCCGCCGCCGGTGCCGGATCAATACACCCTGACGGCGGTCGCACCGGCGGTCGCCGATCTCGCCGCGGCGTCGGTCGCACGCGGGGTGTTGCGCGTGGCGCCGGTACGTGCGCCGGCTTGGCTGCAGGGGCGCGGCATCTGCTATCGGCTGGCCTACCATGACGCCGCGCAACTTGCCCGCTACAGCGGCTCGGTGTGGGCCGCGCCGGTGCCCGCGATGCTCGACCAGGCGGTGCAGGACGCCCTGGCCGCGAGCCGCCGCTGGCGCGCCGTCATCGGCTCGGGGGACGACATCCCCGCCGAGTTCACCGTGCGGGTCCGGTTGCTGGAGCTGTGCCAGGCGTTTACCGGTCCGCGCACGAGCGCCGCGGTGCTGGCGGCGCGGGTGACGGTCACCGACGGTGCGGATGGGCGCGTGCTCGCGCAGCGGGTGTTTCGCTATCGGCAATCGGCGCCGACGCCGGATGCGGCGGGCGGCGTGCACGCCGCCCGCGCCGTGGTGCGCACGTTCGCCGCGGCGCTCACGCGCTGGGCCGCCGGGCTGTCCCCGTCAGGCGTCACGCACGGCGCGGCGCCCGGGCGTGAGGCGCCGTCGCCCTGACTCCAAAGGTCCGTATCGCTTGGAAAGAACACTCGCCACGCAATCGGGAATGACGAATAAGTAGTTGGCGAAACAAGGACTCGTCGCAGTAAGAGAATGGGAACAGCAGATCAAGTTTCACTATGTTTGATGAACCACCCGGTGCGGCCCTCTGTGCCGAGTGGGGTGGGGGCTTCGGGTTAGAGACCGGTTACCCGATTAGGCACGATAAAGTATTCGATGCCGCCTATTCGATGTACTTTACAAGCTCTTGAATATTGGGTTGCTGTCGATCTAATTGACTCTGATTCACCACCACGGTCCTGCCGACCACAGTCTTTTGGCCGGCCGTTAGAATAACTATTGGAATACCAACTGAGCTGGATACAACCGAGGCTGTATTTGCGTCGGGAACCTCATATTGAAACATTTGTATAAAGTCGCGCCTACGCGTCGGAGATTTTTCCCCAGGTGGATGTACATAGAAGACGTTGGGAGAATTCTGCCATACGGCCCATATCTCGTCGCCGATCTCTGTTACTACGGCTTTGAATGCTTTCGCAGAGCTTAGATATTGGGTCATCCTATTTCCAACATAGCAATATA
>CAZAQG010000098.1:0-7270 GCA_964487445.1 uncultured Chromatiales bacterium | reverse complement strand
GGAGTCCGGAGTCCGGTTCCCCGGCCCGGGCTTTCCTGCTAGGATGCCAGAGAGGCGGGTCCGGTTGCCGGCCGACCCCATGCAGGCCGGACAGATGGTTCTGACGGCCGCGGATTGCGTTGTGAAAACCCAGGATATCATCGTCAGACCGGAGGCTGCGGGCGACGTCAAAGCGATCGACGTGGTCAACCTCAGTGCCTTCGAGGGGGAGGCCGAGGCCCGGTTGGTCGAGACCATGCGCCGGTTGCCGGGGTTTGCGCCGGAGCTCTCGCTGGTCGCGGAACTCAACGGGCGTATCGTCGGCCATGTGCTGCTGACGCGCGTCCCCCTCCAGCAGGAAGGTGGTCGCGCGACCCGCGTTCTCGCCCTGGGGCCGATGTCGGTGGTCCCCTCCCAGTCCCACCGCGGAATCGGCTCGGCGTTGATCCGGGCGGCGATCGATCAGGCCCGCAAGCTCGGGTTCGGGGCGATCGTCGTCGCCGGCCATCCGGAATACTACTGTCGTCTCGGCTTCGAGCCGGCGGCGAGACGGGCGGTCGGCAGCAACCTCCGGGTGGCGGAGGATGCGCTTACGGTCCTGGAGCTGCAGGCCGGTGCGCTGCACGGCGGCGGCCGGGTCGTCTATCCCGATCCCTTCGCGCAAATCTTCTGACGCGGCGGCGTCGCGCGCCGCGCCGGCTTCACAGCACCGGCCACAGCGAGTCGAACGCCTGCGGATCGCGGTCTCCCCCGGAGTCCGGGGATTCCGCCTCGTCGAACTGGAACTGCGCGAACAGACCGGTATCCTCCACCTGTTGGGTCAGGCGGATGTGCCGCTCGTCGTCCGCCGTGACCAACGTGAGGGTGTCGCCGGCGCGGTGTGTGTGCGGTTCGGTGATCAGCGAAGGCGGTTGTTGCAGTGCGTCGATGCCCGGCAGAAGCAGCGCGCGCCGGTGCACGGCCCGTTCGCGCCCGTGGGCCGCGCCGCGCAGGGCCGCGGGCGTGGCCCACGGTGCGATCAGTTGCACGCCGATTTCCAGGCCCTTGGCGCCATCGGCCATCATCCGACGGATCACGCCCACGTGCCAGCGGTGTGTCGCGCCCGCGCCCTGGCGTATGCCGATCAGCTCACCCACCTGGGCCCGGCCGGGACCGTCGTGCCCCCAGAGCAGGCAGCAGCCGCCCGCGCTGATGTTTTTCATCCGCCACTCCTGGGCGGTCCGGTCCAGTTCGCTGTCGCTGGGGCTGAGGAGCACGGTCACCGCAGCCGGTCCGCGTTGCGGGTCGACCCGCTCGTAGACCATATCCCAGACATCGGGCAAGTCACCGTCGCGCTGCGGCAGGTTCTTGCTCGTGAAGCGCGCGCGCGGGTCGGCCAGATTCTCTTTCAACAACTGCGCGCACGCCCCGCGCTCCGACGTGGAACCGGCGGCCTTGCAGAGGGTGCGGTGCAAGGCGTACAGACCGATGATCACGAGGACCTCGCCGGATTGGGCGCTGCGCCGAAAGCTGCGCCGGGAAACGAGGTCCCAGACGGGGACCAGGCGCCGCAGGGTATCGGGGCCCGGGTGTTCGCCCTGCAGCACGTCGTGCGTCTGCCTCGCCGGTCGCGCCAACGCCTCGCGCACGTGCGTCGTGAGGCCGCGCGTGTCGAGAACCCGGCAGGTCGCCGGGTCCCGCGGTTGCAGATGGCGCAGATACGCGGGCGGGGCATCGGCATCCAGGTCCACGACCAGCAGATCGGCGTCGGGCGCGGGCGCATCCTCCAGAGGGAGCAGCCGGACCGCCGGGGCCCAGTCTTCCAGTAGTCGCGCCAAGCGGATCTGCTCGCCCTGCCGTAGGCGGTACAGGCACGATGCGCCCAGGAGCAGGGTGCGCAGATAGCCGTCCGCGACCGTAGCGGCGCGGCGCTGCGGGCCGGGTGCCGAGACCTGCATCTCCAGGATGCCGTGCCGTTCCGCGGCCCGGTACAGGATATGGAGTTCGCGCCACACCCCGTCCGGGGCCGGCGCGTAGACCAGGCACGACTTCAACAGGATCCCCGCGAGGTGATCCTGGGCGTGGCGGACCGCCGTGGCAAGGAGGTGAGTGTCGGGCTGCTCCTCGCGCAGCAGGTCCAAGACCACGATCTTGTACCCGTCCGCCATCTCCGTTTGCAGGACCCGCGCAAGCTCGGCAATACGCCGCTGCTTGTCCGAGAGCGGAAATGTGCGCCCCACCACCTGCCGGTCCAAGGCCCGGTCCGCCAGGGCGAGCGGTTCCTGGAGCAGTTCCAGGGCTGCGAGGCGCTTCTCCGGCGCGGCTTCCTGGCGATTGGCCTCGCGCAGGGCGTAGAACAGCCGCCGGGCGGTCTCGCCGACATTGGCCAGCGGCAGGGCCCGGATCCAGGCGCGCACCGCGGGCACGCGCAGATCGAAGGCATCTGCGGCCGGTGCATGGCGCTCCGGCACGCGTAGCGCCGTCAGCGGTAAGGAATCGGTCATGTGTGCGGGCATCTCAGTCTTCGGTTCCCCCGTACCCCCGGGGGTTATGCGGTTTATCGGACCGAACGTCGCAGACTTGACCCGGATGCCGAATCATCCGCGCACGCTGTGCGCGCGCCACTCGTGCCGACGTGCATTCGGCGGGTGTTCTCCAACCCGTCGATCCATCACTTTTCCCTTATTGGACAATATGCTGTGGAAATCGTGCCATGGGTCGGCCGTGGCCCGGACGTCGGTCAGGCGAGGGGCTGCTTGGCCGATGCTCCCGGGACCTCGCGTACCAGCCGCGGGACCAGGTAGCCGGGCAGGCGCGCCGACAGTGTCTCGTGCAGACGCCGCGCCGTGTCGTCCGGGACGGCGAAATGGGCCGCGCCCTGGACCGGGTCGAGCGCATGGAGGTAGTAGGGCAGGACCCCGGCCTCGAACAGCGCCTCGCTCAGATCGACGAGATCCGCGACCCGATCATTGACGCCGCGCAGCAGGACCGACTGGTTGAGCAGCGTGATGCCCCGCGCACCCAGCCGCAGCAGGGCGCCGCATACGGCGCCGTCGAGTTCGCGGGCGTGGTTGGCATGGATCACCACTACCGGGTGCAGCCGCCCGCCGGTCAGCCAGTCGCACAGTTCATCGGTCACCCGCTGCGGGATCATCACCGGCAGGCGGGTGTGGATGCGCAGTCGGGTGAGATGGGGGACGGCGTCCAGCGCCGCCGCGAGCCGCGCCAGGGATTCATCGCGCAGGCTCAACGGGTCGCCGCCGCTGAGGATGACCTCGCGCAGACTCGGGTCGGCACGCAGCCGCTCCAGCGCCGCGTCCCACGGGCGGGCGGTTGCGTCGCCCGCGTACGGGTAGTGGCGCCGGAAGCAGTATCGGCAGTGCACGGCGCAGGCACCGGTGGTGACCAGCAATGCCCGCCCCTGATACTTTCGAAGCAGGCCCGGCGCGCTGTGCGCCGTCGACTCGTGCAGGGGGTCGGCCGTGTAGCCGGGTACCGGTCGCAGTTCCTCCCCGAGCGGCAGTACTTGGCGCAGCAACGGATCGTTCGGATCACCGTGCCGGATGCGCGCCAGGTAGGGGAGCGGCACGCGCAGGGGGAACGCCCGGGTGGCGGCCTGCGCCGCGGCGAGCAAGCCCGGGTCCAGGCCGAGCCGCGCGAGCAGCTCGCGCGGCTCGCGCACGGCGCGGGCCAGCTCCCGCCGCCAGGCGGGTGTCTGCCGCGGGCCCGCGGTTCGCGTTATGATGTGCAACCGCGCCCCCCCCGGGGGGGGTATCCTGCGGCGTGCAATGGAGACGGAATGGCCACCTACAGCACCAATGAATTCAGGGCGGGGCTCAAGGTCATCCTCGATAGTGATCCCTTCGCCATCATTGAAAACGAGTTCGTCAAGCCCGGCAAGGGGCAGGCGTTCAGTCGCGTCAAGCTGCGCAATCTCAAGACGGGGCGCGTGGTGGATCGCACCTTCAAGTCGGGGGAGAGCGTCGAGGCGGCCGACGTGGTCGAGGTGCAGATGCAGTACCTCTACAGCGACGGCGAGTTCTGGCACTTCATGAAGCCCGATACCTTCGAGCAATACGGCGCCGATGCCGCCGCGGTCGGCGACGGGGCCAAGTGGCTCAAGGAACAGGACCTCTGTACCCTGACCCTGTGGAACGACGTGCCGCTCATCGTGACCCCGCCGAACTTCGTGGTGCTGCGGGTGACGGAGACCGACCCCGGCGTGCGCGGGGATACCTCCGGCGGAGGCGGCAAACCCGCCACCCTGGAGACCGGTGCGGTGGTGCGTGTGCCGCTGTTCATCGACATCGGGGAACGGGTCCGGGTCGATACCCGCACCGGCGAGTACGTGGCCCGCGCCAAGGAATGAGCGGGGCCGGCCCGCCGCCGTGGGGCGAGGACGCGGGCGGGCTCTGGCGCCCATCGACCTCGTGGGACGTGTTGCGCCTGCGGGCGGCCCTCCTGGCGCGTATCCGGAGTTGGTTCGCGGCGCGCGGCCTGATGGAGGTGGAGACCCCGGCGCTCTCCTTCGCCGGGACCACCGACCCCCAGATCGAGAGCTTCACCACCCGCTATCGCGGGCCCGGCGCGCCGTACGGGCGCACCGCCTATCTGCATACCTCTCCCGAGTTCCCGATGAAGCGCCTGCTGGCCGCCGGGTCCGGCTCCATCTATCAGATCTGCCGGGTGTTCCGTCAGGGCGAAGCGGGCGCGCATCACAACCCGGAGTTCACGCTGGTCGAGTGGTATCGCATCGGTGCGGATCACCACACCCTCATGGACGAGGTGCAGGGCTTGGTCGCCGATGTGCTGGCCGGCTCCCGGTCGCTGGGCGAGCCCGAGCGGCTGAGTTATCGCACGGCCTTCGAGCGCCATGTAGGGGTCGATCCGCACGGGGCGAGCCCCGCGCAGTTGCGCGCCTGCGCGGCGCGCCACGGACTCGAGACCGGCGCCGGATTGGGGGACCGGGATGCCGATCCCTGGCGCGACCTGCTCTTGAGCCACCTCGTGGTCCCACGCCTCGGCCGGGGGCGGTTGAGCCTGCTCTATGACTACCCGGCTTCCCAGGCGAGCCTCGCCCGGGTTCGCCCCGGGGATCCGCCGGTGGCCGAGCGTTTCGAGGTCTTTCTCGACGGCATGGAACTGGCCAACGGTTTTCACGAATTGGCCGATGCCGGTGAACAGCACCGGCGCTTCGAGCACGACCGGCACCGCCGGCGCGCGGCGGGGCAGCCGCCGGTAGCGCCCGACGAACGCCTGCTCGCGGCGCTCGCGGCGGGTCTGCCCGACTGTGCCGGGGTGGCGCTGGGCTTCGACCGGCTGGTGATGGCCGCATGCGGAGCACGCCGCATCGAGGAGGTGCTGGCGTTTCCGTTCGAGCGCGCCTAGACATCTCGTATCCGCTCTGAAAAGGTGGATAAGCTGGAACGAAGTCACACACGTTGAATTGTCCCGTAGTGGCCAAGCGCGTTCCACTGCGCAACGCTCAGAACTGCCAGCCCGCTGGCGATCGGGTGGACCCAGGAACTTGGTGTGTTGGCGACGGGTAGCTCGCACTTCAGTGCTTGATCGACAGCAAGGTATAGGGCGGGCTGTAACGTTGAAAGTTGCAGCAGAACGACGTAGCGCAGTGGCTTGTTGATCTTCCCCTCGGCCCACCGGTAAACGAAGCTGTCCCTGTACTTCCGAGAAAGCGCTCGCGGAAACGCGGGCTGGGCGAGCTCTGACGCGAACCGGGCACGACGCTCGGGCGTAGCCTGGGTGTTGTCCGGGTCCTTGACCTCAACAAAGAGGTGGAAACTCGTGAACTCGACGATGAAGTCCACGGCCTTCATGCAGTGGGAAAGGCCGTGCGTAGCCCCATCGAAGCGAGTCGGAGTCGCGGTGGCTGGAAACGAGAACTTGAGTTCACCCTCCTGCAAGATCGGCATCAGTCCATCCTCAGACTACGACGCACCTCTCGGTTATACAGGTCAGCGAACGTATCTACGATTGCATTCGGATGGATTTCGAGGAAACGCTCCGTTGCCGCGTGGCGAATCGTTCGCCCCTTGTCCCGGTAGAGAGCGTGGTAACGTAGTGAATCGCCGTCCCCTGCCTGGAGATCGAACTCCTTCAGCAGCACATAATCGTGGGTCGCCAACAGGATCTGTACGCCCATCTGTTGCAGCTTCAACAGGATCTCTACTAGGGGGCCCAGCTTTTTAGGATTGAGGTTGGCCTCGGGTTCGTCCCAGAATAGCACCGATCCTTTGAGTAGGGTGCCGTTCTGGATCAGGAGCCAGAGGAGTGCCAGCTTGCGCATGCCTTCGGCGAGCAAGGTGAACTCCAACATTCCCTGCTTGCTTCTGAGAAAGAAGTGCTCTTCCTTCTGTACGACCTCGCCTTTGATCACCTTCTGGATACTCGAAAGGAGCATCCGTCGCGTGTCATCGTGCGGGCCTCGCAACATAGGGCGAAACGCCCGATCTATTATGTCGGCATAAACCTCCTCGAAAGCGATGTCGCGGCTCGCATACAGTGAGCGGAATCCTGGGGCGTTGGCCAACACCTCCTTGACGGGGATATAGGCCGACTCGATCTCCGACGCAGTCCAAGCCACCTTGCCCGTGATCCTCGCCGACTTCGGGGTCTTGGAGTGGTTGCTAAACGAAATGCGGATTTTCGTCTCACCCCGGGAGATCTCCGCCACCGCGCGTGAACTCTTTCCGGTTCTGAATACGAGGCGACCGATCCGGCGCTCGTAGGGCAGGAACGTGCGGATCAGCTTGCCCGCGAAACTGCCCTTCGTCTTCGTGATGTCGCACGCCGCGTATGCCACCTTCAGCAGATGTGTTTTGCCGGTTCCGTTGTCGCCGATGAAGATGTTGATCCCGGGCGAGAGTTCCACGTCCATGCTCTCGAAGGCCGTAAAACGCTCCATCTTGATTCGTGTCAAGCCCACTGGTCATCTCCCAATCGCATGGTGGCGACGTCGCGGAAGTATAGCCCTTTCGCTTGATGTGGCGCATTGAGGATCCGAGTAGGCTTGACTTGTTTTAGGAAAAATCCAGAAAACAATGGCTTGATGGCCTCTTCCATAACCTTTCAATTAAGTCCGGGCGCCGCTGGATACCCGCTGGATACAAGGTATAGAACCTGCTCCAATCGTGAGCAACTCGACTGGCGACGCGACAACGGGCGCTTCAAGGACATAAGCTGCCTCGTCGCCATGTTGCGCATGCGAGACGACGGCGTCCTGGCACTGCCCCGCCGCGCAACGACAATAACAACGGCAGACCCTATTTGCGTCGCGCCCCCGGCCTGGAAGACC
>CAZAQG010000097.1:0-7729 GCA_964487445.1 uncultured Chromatiales bacterium | reverse complement strand
CGCCGCGCGGCCCTATTGACGGGAAGCCGTGTGGGGCTCTACACTCCGGCCCCGTTTGGCCCGGGGCGCGGCGACCTGCCCCGGGACTTCCGACGCGGGGAGCGCCGGGTTCCGGGCGCCGCCCGGAGAGGCGGGCCGTCGTACCGGGTCTGCGATCCGCGCTTTCGCCGTTTAACCTGAAGGAACCTCGTTGTCCCTGTCCCTCGCCGAATGGGCGGTGCTGGGGGCGCTCGCCTCCGGTCTGCTCGGCCTGGCGGCCGATCGCTATCCGGTCCCCGTCAAGTTCGTCTGCTTCACCCTGCTGGGGCTGAGCGGATTGGGTGCGGTGCTGGGCGGTGGCGGTGCCCTGCTGCATGCGGTGACGGCCACGCAGACGCTTCCCCTCGGGCTGCCATGGCTGCACTGGCACCTGCGCGTGGATCCCCTGTCCGGGTTCTTTCTGGTCGTGATCGGTATCGTCACCGTGGCGGTGTCCCTGTACGGGCCCGGCTACGTGCGCGAGTACGAGCACGGGCATCGGTCGATCGCGGCGCTGTATCTGTTCACCGGGCTGTTCGTGGCGGCGATGCAGTTGGTGGTGATCGCCGACGACGCCTTCGCGTTTCTGGTGGCGTGGGAGCTGATGTCGTTGTCCAGCTACTTTCTGGTCGCCTACCAACATCAGCATGCCGCCAACCGCCGCGCCGCGTTTCTGTATCTGCTGATGGCCGAGGTCGGCGCGCTCGCCATCCTGCTGGCCTTCGGGGTGCTGGCGGCGTTCGGCGGCGGCTTCTCCTTCGAGGCGATGCGCGGGGCGGCGCTGACGCCGGTCTGGGCGTCGGTGGCATTCGCCCTGGCGCTGTTCGGGTTCGGCATGAAGGCGGGTTTGGCGCCGCTGCACGTTTGGCTTCCGCAGGCGCACCCCGTCGCCCCCTCGCACATCTCGGCGCTGATGAGCGGGGTGATGCTCAAGGTGGCGATCTACGGGCTGATCCGCTTCGTCTTCGATCTTCTCGGCGGCCCGCGTTGGGACTGGGGGCTGGTGCTGCTGCTCGCGGGCAGCGCCTCGGCGTTGCTCGGCGTGCTCTATGCGTTGATGCAGCACGACCTCAAGCGCCTGCTGGCCTATCACTCCGTGGAGAACGTCGGCATCATCTGCATGGGCCTGGGGCTGGCCATGATCTTCGCCGGCACCGGTCACCCGCGCCTGGCGGTGTTGGGGCTGGTGGCGGCGCTCTATCACACCCTCAACCACGCACTGTTCAAGGGGCTGTTGTTCCTCGGGGCCGGCGCGGTGCTGCAACGCAGCCACGAGGGTGACCTGGAACGCATGGGCGGGCTGATCCGGCGCATGCCGGTTACGGCGCTGTTCTTTCTGATCGGCTGCATCAGTATCTCGGCACTGCCGCCGTTCAACGGATTCGTCTCGGAGTGGCTCACCTTTCAGGCCGCGTTGCAGGCCCCGGCCCTGCACAGCGGCGTGCTGCGCGCGCTGATCCCGGTGACCGCGGCGGTGCTGGCGTTGACCGGCGCGCTGGCCGCGGCGTGCTTCGTCAAGGTTTACGGGATCGCGTTTCTGGGCCGTGCCCGCAGCCGCCACGTGCGCCACGCGCGCGAGGTCGATTTGGGGATGCGCGCCGGCCAGGGCCTGCTGGCGGCCCTGTGCCTGGTCTTCGGCGTCCTGCCGACCTTCACGGTGCAGGCCCTGGAACCGATCGCGCACCAACTCCTCGGGCGCGGACTGCCGAGCGCCTCGGTGCAGGGCTGGTTGTGGCTCACGCCGGTCTCCCCGCAGACCGCCTCCTATGCCGCACCCCTCGTACTGGCGGGCATGTTCCTGTTCGGCGGCGTGATGTTCGCGCTGCTCAACGCGCGCCGGCGCACCCGCGCGGTGCGGCGCACGGTGCCGTGGGCGTGCGGTTTCGGTCCCCTCGACGCGCGCATGCAATACACCTCCACGGCCTTCACCAACCCGATCCGGCGCATCTTCCGGCCGGTCTGGGAGGTCCACGAAGAGGTGGAGGAGACGCGTGATCCGGCGCAGCCGCTGCGCCTCACCGCCCTGCGCTATCGACTCCACATCGAGGACCGTTCCTGGAGGATGCTGTACGAGCCGCTCGGGCGCTGGGTCACGGGCGCCGCACGCCGGGTCGGGAAGATCCAGACCGGGAGCGTACGCACCTATCTCGCCTACTCGTTGTTCACCCTGCTGGTGCTGCTGTGGCTGGTTACCTGATGAACTGGGCGCTGGCCCTGGTGCAGACCGCACTGTTCGTGGCCGGCGCGCCGCTGCTGGCGGGCTGGATCAAGCGCGTGAAATGCCGGCTGCAGAACCGCCGCGCGCCGCCCGTCACGCAGCCCTATCGAGACCTGGTGCGGCTGTTCCGCAAGGAGTTGCTGTTGCCCGAAGAGTCGTCCTGGCTGTTCCGGGCGGCGCCCTACGTGATCTTCGGTGCCATGGTGCTCGCCGCCGCCGTGGTGCCGCTGGTTGCGTTGCGCCTGCCCACCGCGGAGATCGCCGACGTGATCGTCCTGGTGGGTTTCTTCGCCCTGGCGCGGTTTTTCCAGGCCCTGGCCGGTATGGATATCGGGACGGCGTTCGGCGGCATGGGGGCCTCGCGCGAGATGACCATCGCCTCGCTGGCCGAACCGGCCCTGCTCATGGCGGTGTTCACCCTGGCGATGAGCGCCGGTACCACGGATCTGTCGGTGGCGATCGAACGGATCCTGGGCTCGGGACTGGTGATCCGGCCCTCGTTCGTGTTCGCGTTGCTCGGCCTGATGCTGGTGGCCCTCGCCGAGACCGGCCGCATACCGGTCGACAACCCGGCCACGCACCTGGAGCTGACCATGATCCACGAGGCCATGGTGCTCGAATACAGCGGCCGGCACCTGGCGCTCATCGAGTGGGCCTCGCAGATCAAGTTCATGATCTACGCGGTGCTGATCACCAACATCTTCCTGCCCTGGGGCATCGCCACGGGTTTCGGCGTGCTTGCGCTCGCGCTGGGGGCGGCGGCGGTCGCGCTCAAGCTGGCGGTGCTCGCCGCGCTGCTCGCGGTGAGCGAGACGCTGCTCGCCAAGATGCGCCTGTTCTCGGTGCCGCAGTTTCTGGGCTTCGCCTATCTGCTGTGCCTGCTGGGGATGCTCAGCCACGTGATCCTGGAGGTGGGCGGATGACGGGCCTGCACGGGCTGGACCTCACCCAGCAGATGATCCTGCTGCTCGCGGCGCTGGTGCTGTTCAGCTCGTTCGCGATGCTCGCCCAGTCGCGGCTCGTCGGCCTGGTGCGGGTCTTCGCGTGGCAGGGCGTGCTGCTCGCGGTTACCACCGCACTGGTGGCCTACGTGTCCGGGCACGCCCACCTCTATGTCTCGGCGCTGCTCACCTTCTTCCTCAAGGGTCTGCTGATCCCCTGGATCCTGCATCGGCTGGTGATCCGGCTGGGGCTGGAGGGTGCGCGGGAGGCCGACGCCAACCGCATGTCGGTGCAGCTCGGCGGTGCGGGCCTGGTGATCTTCAGCTACTACGTGGCGTTGCCGGTGATGCAGCTCTCGACGCTGTTCACCCGCAACACGATCGCGGTGAGCCTCGCCGTGGTGCTGCTCGGGCTGCTGCTCATGATCGTGCGGCGCAAGGCGGTGAGCCAAGTGGTGGGATTCATGTCCATGGAGAACGGGCTGTTCTTCGCCGCCGTGGTCGCCACCTACGGGATGCCGATGGTCGTGGAGCTGGGAATCGCCTTCGATGTGCTGGTGGCGGCGATCCTGTTCGGCGTCGTGTTCCTGCAGATCCGCGCCAGTATCGATTCGCTGGACGTGGACCGGCTCAACCGGCTGAGCGAGTCCGAGCCGTGATCGCGCTGTACCTGACCCTTGCGCTGCCGTTCGCCGGCGCGCTGTTGCTCGGACTGATCGGCCACCGCCGCGCGGCGGACTGGGTGAGCGTGGCGGTGTCGGGCGCGACCTTCGCCGCCAGCACGGCGGTGGCGGTACGGGTGCTGCGTAGCGGACCGTTGCTCAGCGGCGGGCGGATGTTCTACATCGACGCCTTCAACGTATACCTGGTGGTGCTGACGGCGTTCGTCGGTCTGACTACGGCGATCTTCTCGCGCCCGTACATGGCGCACGAGGTCCGCGCCGGGCGCGTGAACGCCCGGCGCATGCGTCTCTACCACAGCATGTACCAGGGCTTCCTGTTCACCATGCTGTTGGCCCTGTCGACCAACAACCTGGGGATCCTGTGGATCGCCATGGAGGGCGCGACCCTGTCCACGGTGCTGCTGGTCAGTCTGTACCGCACCCCGGAGTCGGTCGAGGCGGCCTGGAAGTACTTCATCCTGTGCGGCGTCGGCCTCGCCCAGGCCCTGTTCGGCACCGTGCTGTTGTACTTCGCGGCCGCCCGCGTCATTCACGCGCGCGACGAGGCGCTGCTGTGGACCGCGCTGCACGCGGCTGCGCCGGCGCTCGATCCGGCGGTGGTCGCCCTGGCGTTCGTCTTCCTGTTGGTCGGCTACGGCACCAAGGTCGGGCTCGTTCCGCTGCACAACTGGCTGCCGGACGCGCACTCCGAAGGCCCGACGCCGGTGTCGGCGATCCTCTCGGGCCTGCTGCTCAACGTCGCGCTGTACGCCGTGGTGCGCATGAAGATGCTGGTCGACCCGGCGCTCGGCACGCCGCTGGCCGGGTACCTGATGATGGGCTTCGGGATGCTCTCCTTCCTGGTGGCGGTGCTGTTTCTGCACCGCCAGCGCGACATCAAGCGGCTCTACAGCTACTCTTCGATCGAGCACATGGGGCTGATGACCTTCGCGTTCGGCGTGGGGGGGCCGCTCGCGACCTTCGGCGCCCTGCTGCACATGACGGTGCACTCGCTCACCAAGTCCTCGATCTTCATCACCGCCGGCCATGCCTCGCATATCGCGGGTACCCAGCGCATCGAGCGGATCCGCGGCCTGATCCGCACCCAGCCCGCGGTCGGTTGGGGCCTGCTGCTCGGCACCGCCGCGATCGCGGGGTTTCCGCCGTTCGGCGTGTTCACCAGCGAGTTCCTGGTGTTGAGCGCCACCATGAAGGCTTGGCCGTGGCTCACACTGCCGTTGTTGTTGGGCCTCGGCGTGGCCTTCGCGGGGTTGTTCCGGCACCTGCACCCGATGGTCTACGGCGAGCGCCCGGCGGGGCAGGGCCCGGTGGCGGCCAATATGCTGCCGGTGGCCGTGCAGCTCGCGCTGGTGCTGTGGCTGGGTCTGGCGATTCCGGGTTTTCTGGCGCACTGGTTCGATCAGGCCACGCACCTGATCTGCGGTGTCGCACTGTCGGGTGGCGGATTGTGAGCACGGGCGCGCCCCCCCCGGGGGCGGTTCCGGCATCGTCGGACGCGTTCGCCTGGCTTGCGGACTTCCTCGACACGTGTCGGCGCGAGAACCTGCTGGTCGAGGAGGTCGCGGCGGGCGGTTTGGCGCCGGCCCGGCTCGTACGGCTGGACCCGGAGGACTGGGGCGCGTTCGCACGCGTCGCGGCGGGTGCCGGACTGCGCTGGTGCGCGGTCTGGGGCGAGCACCGGGACGCGCAGATCGAGATCAGCGCCTGTCTGGAGCACGGCGGGGGCTATCTGTTGGCGCGCACCGCGGTCTTGGTGCGGACGCCGATTCTGCCCTCGCACACACCCCACTATCCCGCGGCCGACCGCCCGGAGCGCCACCTTCAGGACCTGCTCGGCGTGGCGTTTAGCGACCACCCCGATACGCGTCGCTGGGTGCGCCATCAGGCCTGGAGCGAGCAGGAGTTCCCGCTGCGCACGGATTTTCCGCTATACGGGCATCCGCCCGACGAGACCCCGCCGGACGCCGACTACCCGTTCCTGCGCGCCCACGGCGCCGGCGTCCACGAGATCCCGGTCGGACCGGTGCACGCGGGCATCATCGAGCCGGGTCACTTCCGCTTCCAGGCGGTGGGCGAGGCGGTGCTCAACCTCGAGGAGCGCCTGGGTTATGCGCACAAGGGCATCGAGAAACTCGCCGAGGGCCGCGACGCGCAAGGGCTCGCGCGGCTCGCGGCGCGCGTGTCCGGGGATTCCACAGTGGCGCATACTTGGGCGGCCTGCATGGCCATGGAGCGGGCCGCGGGCTGCGAGGTGCCGGCGCGCGCGCTCGCGGTCCGTGCGCTCCTCGCCGAGCGCGAGCGCATCGCCAACCACCTCGGCGACGTCGGGGCGATCTGCAACGACGTCGGCTTCGCCTTCGCGTGGTACCAGTTCAGCCGGCTGCGCGAACTGTGGCAGCGCGACAACGCGCGGGTGTTCGGTCACCGGCTGCTGCGCGGCGCCGTGGTCCCCGGCGGAACGGCGGCGGACGTCTGTACACGGGAGGCCGCGGAGTTGGCGCGTGGTGCCGCCGGGCTGGGGAGCGAACTCGACCAACTGGTGCCGATCCTCGAGGAGAATGCGTCCCTGCAGGATCGGCTTGTCGGCACCGGCGTGCTCGCCGCGGGGCCGGCGGCGCATCTCGGAGTCCTGGGCTGCGTCGCGCGCGCCGGCGGGATCGATCGCGACGTGCGCCGCGATACACCTTATGCGCCGTATGACCGGCTCACCGTGCGCGTACCGGTATGCACCGAAGGCGACGTCGCCGCGCGCGTGCGCGTTCGCCTGGAGGAGATCCGGGTGGCGCTCGAGTTGCAGGGGCGGTTGCTCGACGCGTTGCCCGAGGGGCCGGTGCGCCGGCCGTGGGGGGGCGCACCCGAGGACGCCGAAGGACTGGGGATCGTGGAAGGCTGGCGCGGGGAGACGCTCGCCTACGTACGCTTCGGCATGCGCGGTGCGGTGCGCCGCTATTACCCGCGCGACCCGAGCTGGCTCAACTGGCCGGCGCTCGAAGTGCTGATCGGGGGCAACATCGTGCCGGACTTTCCCGTGTGCAACAAATCCGTGAACGGATCGTATTCCGGGCACGACCTTTAACTTCCCACACTGTCCCTTTCCCGGAGGGACAGTGGGCGCCTGATCCGGCGTCTCGACAATCGTTTCGGAATTTTCATCGGGAGAAGACGACGTGCTGAGAATGCTGCGCAAGATCGCCCGGACCGGGGTCGTGACCGAGGCGCCGCCGGATTCTCCGGGGCCGGTGCTCGAGTCGGTCGGGGAGCGCTTGCGCGGGGTGCTCGTGCGGCGCTTCGCGGGGTGCCTGGCGATCCGCCAAGTCGACGCCGGCTCCTGCAACGGCTGCGAACTCGAGATCCAGGCTTTGAACAACCCGTTCTATGCGATCGAGCGATTCGGCGTGCACTTCGTGGCCTCACCGCGCCACGCCGACCTGCTGCTCGTCACCGGGCCGGTGTCCCGGCACATGGAGGCGGCGCTGCGCGCCACCTACGAGGCGATGCCGGAACCGCGTCTGGTGATCGCCGTCGGCGACTGCGGCGCGGACGGCGGCGAGTTCGGGATCTCCTATGCGAGCTGCGGCGCGGTCGCCAACGCCCTTCCCGTCGACGGCGTGATTCGCGGCTGCCCGCCGGACCCCGTGCAACTGACGCTCGGCCTCCTGGAGGTGCTGAAAAAAGGGAAGGCACGGGGTCAGGCTTGACATATGGGTATTCGCAAACAGAAAGCCCGGTCCTGACCGATCCGGCTATGCACCTGGGACGGGAACGGCCCGGGCTCCGTCAAGCTGCCGACTGATTGCATCAGCGGAAAACCAGTGAGCCCGGGATCGAGGAAAGTCTCGATGGCAGCAGAAGAAACCTCTCCAAATACC
>CAZAQG010000096.1:0-8084 GCA_964487445.1 uncultured Chromatiales bacterium | reverse complement strand
CATTCCGATAGCCAAGAAAACTTTGCGACCGATCACTGGCTCACATAGAGCGCCTTGAGGGGCTGCGGCCCGGCGTCGCCCGGTCTCCGCACCGCCAGATCCACCAGCGATGAGATCGGACTGGGCCCATAGCCGGCCGAATAATCCACGACCCAGAGCCGGAATCGATGCATACCCGCCCGGAGGTGAATCCCCGCATGCCGCGGCGCCCAACTGGAAGTCCGCGGGAAACGAATAAGCGTACGTCCGCCGATCGCGAGCGTCCCGCTCATAGCCGTAGAAACCAGTGCCATGTCCCGTCCCCCGCGGGCCGGCTTGGGATAGATGTAGAAGACGTAGGTGCCGGAACGCCGTGCGTGATATTGCCCCCGCACAAGCAGCGCAACGGAGCGGTACTCGGACGGGTCGCGAAAATGCGAGAATATCCCGCCGCCCTCGACCCCGTAGTGCGACGGCGTGAACTTCAGGCGCGCCGGCTCCTCTACGATGCCCGTTGCCTGCGGGTCGACGTCCTGCGGAGTCTGCAGCTCGGCCCGTGATATGAAATAGCGGATCCTCGCGCCTCTCTCCAGGTCGTGCGGGGGCGATACCGGCCGTGGCGTGCGCGCCGGACCCGCTTTCGGACTTGGCGCGGGGATCGCCTTCGATCCGGGACCTGACTCCCCGCCCCCCTGTCGCCCCTTGAGGATATGCAGGATCTCATGCACCTGGGACTCCAGCCGGTCCAGCCGCTGGTTCACGCTCAATGCCGCAGCCTCCGCGGCGGGGGCCATCGCTACGACCGCGACGACGGCGATGCTCGCGCCGAGGTGCAGCACTCGCCGTCCCGTGGTTCTATTCGAGTTCATAACGCTTGATCTTCCGCCAGAGAGTCGACTTGTCGATATCCAGGATCTCCGCCGCCAGGCTCCGGTTCCCCTCCGTTTCCCGCAAGGTCTTTATGATGAAATACGCCTCGATTTCCTCGAGGCTCTTCGGTTCCATGAAATCCAGCGCGCGGACGGAGTGCGAACTCCGATTGGTGATCTCCGGCGGCAGGACACCCCGGTCGTCAATCTGATCACCATCGCTCAGTATGATCATCCGCTGCACCAGATTTTCCAGCTCTCGAACGTTTCCCGGCCAATCGTAGCGCATCAACACGCTGAGCATCTCCGTGGAGATGCCTTTAACGTCCTTTCCGATCTTTCGAGCGAGGCGAGTGATGAAATAGTTCGTCAGCAATGGAATGTCTTCGCGCCGCTCACGCAGCGGAGGAATCGATACCTCGATCACCTTCAGCCGGTAGTACAGGTCCTCACGGAACAACTCCTTCTCAACCAACGTAGGAAGAACCCGGTTGGTCGCAGCCAGGACGCGCACGTCCACGCTACGCGGCTTCGTATCGCCGAGCCGATAGAAGGTTCCATCCTGCAGCACCCGTAGAAGTTTCACCTGCAGTGCCAAAGAGGCGTTATTGACCTCGTCCAGAAACAGCGTGCCGCCGTGGGCCTCTTCGAATAGCCCGATCTTGCTTCGGTCCGCGCCAGTGAATGCCCCCTTCTGATGACCGAACAACTCGCTCTCGATGATATTCTCCGGGATCGCGCCGCAATTCAGCGCCACAAACGCCGCATCCCGGCGCTTGCTCTGGGTATGGATTTGCCGTGCGACCAGCTCTTTTCCGCTCCCGCTCTCCCCCGTAATCAGCACGCTGCAGTCGTACCCGGACGTCGCGTCGACGAACCGCCGTACGTGCGCGATCGCGCGGGAACGGCCGATCAACTGATTGCCGTCCTCGTAGATTCGATTCGCCTGCCGAAGCTGGATGTTCTCCCGGCTCAAGCGGTAATGCTCCAGCGCCTTCTTTACCGTATGAAAGAGTTCCGCGTTGTCGAACGGCTTGCGGATATAGTCATACGCCCCGCTCTTCAAGGCTTCGACCGCCGACTCCACGGTCGCATAACCGGTGACCAGGACGACCTGGGTCAGCGCGTTGGAGGCGGTTGCAAAATGCAGAACGTCCACGCCGTCGACGCCCGGCATCTTCAGGTCCGTTACGACGACGGCTATATCCGTACTTTCCAGGATGTCCATGGCAACCTGGCCGTCCGAGGCCAGTTCAATCCTTACATCCAGAGGCTCGAGAATGCCGGCCACCAGCTCTCGCATGGTTGGATTGTCTTCAACGACCAAAACGGCGGGGACGCCGTGATCTGTCGGATCGGCCTTCATGTTCACCTTCCGCGGACGTTCGTCTGCCCGCTTTTCAGGATGCGGCGATGATGGTCGGGAGCCTCACAATGAAGCGGGCGCCATCGGTGTAGGTCTCGTCGTAGCGTATTCGGGCACCGCGCTTGGAAAGGATGGCCTGGCCGATCGAGAGCCCGAGACCGCTACCCTCCCCGACCTCCTTCGTAGTGAAAAACGGATCGAAGATCCGGCCGCGGATCCGTTCCGGAACGCCCGGCCCGTTGTCCGCCACGACGAGCACCGCCGTGCCCGTCTTGGGCTCCAACCGGGTCTGCACGACGATCTGCGGGTCCGACACCTCTTTCAACGCGTGAAGCGCGTTCAGCAACAGGTTGACCAAGACGATGTCTATGTGACCGGAGCCGATCGCGGCCACGGGCGCACGCGGGTCGAGTTCCAACAATAGCCGGATATTGCGGCGTTTCATTCTGCAGTTCAAAAAAGTATCGACGGCCTCCCGGGCAAGCATATTGAGGTCGCAGGACTCCTCGTCACACTTGTCCTTGCGGGCGTAGCTCAGCAGCTCGTCGATTATCCGGGAGCAGTGCTTTGTTTCATCGCATATAACGCTCACGAAACGCTCGGCCTTTCCCGGATCGTGCACACCATCGCGCAGCAGTTGCGCATAGCCGAGGATGTTGCCTAGCGGGGTATTCAGCTCATGTGCCACACCGCCCGCGAGCTGGCCCAGCGCGACCAGCTTCTCCCGACTGTTTACGCTCTCCTGGAGCCGCTTATAGTCGCTGATATCCTGCAGGGTCGCAACCGCGTCCAGGTCGGCGTCCTGTTCCGAAAGGAACACGAGGTTCAGGCTGAAACATCTTGTGACGCCGCCGATCGAGAGATCGATTTCATGGTTGGAGATCCGCCGTTTGCACAGGAACGCGTCGCGCAGAATCTCACGGTCGACCTCCCCCACCGAGAGGAGGTCGAACAAATTTCGCCCCCTGAGCTCCTCCTGCGACAACCCGAAATATTCCTCGGTCAGCTTATTGATCGCATTCACGCACAGTTCATCGTCGATCCCGAGCAATGCCCCGGGAAGACTCTGGATGATCGCGTTCATCCGATTACGCTCGGCGAGGACGCGATTCTGGCATTCCTCCACTTCGGAGAACATCGACCCCAGCGTGGAGATCATGCGATTGTAGTCGTTTAGCAGGCGGGCGAGGAACGGACTCACGGGATGGATGTCGATAATCGGTTCCAGTGCGCCCTCCTGAGCCGTGCGGATCCCCCGCCGGAGGCGGACCAGGGTCTTGCGATAAGAATAAAGGACGAAAAGGAGAACGCCGGCCGCCGAAAGAGACGCGGCGGCCAGCCAAGCGATACCCGCTGCGGTGCGGGTGGAATCGGAAAAATGCATCAGGAAAAAGAGGCCCCAGAGGACCGGAACTCCCGCGACAATCGCCGCCGACAGCCACAAAGCGCGCCGTCCCGAGGCGATCGGCTCCGAGGCGGCCGGGAATTTCTCCGCCGGCATCGGAGTAACCGGCTCGCCGGGGTTCATACCCATTTCGTCCCTCCGCCGGAGCGAACGATGCTGCGCATACGCCGACCTCGCCCTCGAGCCGGCATACGGCTCAGTATATAACATCAGAAGATCATCTGTACCCCGAGCGTAGCCTGATTATAATCTTGCAGCGCAGGCGAGGTGAGCGATTGGTGCGGATAGGTAACGCGGGCGAACGCCGCCGAGATTTTCAGGTTCTGCCCATCAATATAGTAATTTATGCCCCCGCTGTTCCAGCGGGCGTCATACAGGCCGGAGGCCAGATGGTAGTTCCATTGCTCGTGACGCGCGAAAAACTGCAGCCGCCCGATCCCGACTTTGTGCGGCAACATATAGGCCGCCTTCACGTAGTAGCCGGAGAGCTGCGTGTTGATGGGAAGCGACGAACCGTGGTTCGGATTGTTGATCGCGTTACCAGTATCATAGTGTATATAGGCCGTACTAAATGTATAAGTCCCCGTGGAAAACGGGTGCTCGTAGAACACGTCCGCGGTCCACGCCTTGTAGCTCACGGGATCCTTGCGAGCCGGATAATCCGCATAGGCCACGTCCTTCTGATAGTCATAAGCGACGCCGATGGTCAGCACTTTCTTGGTCCCAAGATAAGTCCCCTCATAGCCATAGGCGTATTCCGGCTCCAGGAGACTCACATCGAATCGCGCCGTGATCCGCGGCAAGTGCTTGGGCATGACGGCCGAGTTGTTGCGGCCGTTTGCGACCATGACCCGGTATTGAAACATCGCGTTGTGGAGATTTCCCCACAGGGCGATGCCGTCGTCGCGGGACCCGCCGAAGGGAGTGTACGAGATAACCTCGGAGCGATCCATGGTCAGGGGTCCGAAGCAATCCTCAAGGTTTTCCCGCGTAAAGGTCTGTTTGAATTTCCCGCCGATGAGTCGGATCGCGTCGGAGTAATCGAACGTCAGATAGGCATCTCGATAGAAAACGCCCTTGTTCGCCACACCGAATTTGCCGTCGTTCGGTGCATCGATCTGTGTATAGAATCCGAGGTAGTTGTTGAACTGCCCCGAAATATTGAACCGGTTCCGGCGCAGGAAGAACTGGGTCGTACCGCTGTCGTTGGGTACGGAACTGGTCGGCGTCGGACCGCTATAGCTGCGGTATTGCGTCCACATCTGAGTCAGATAGCTCAACGTAACCGACCCCTCTTTCCCGAACGTCAGGGTGGGCCCCGCTACCGCGGTCCCCGCCGAACACCCGATAAGCAACGCCGGAACGATGGCTCGCACGAGGAAACGGCGTCCCCCCGGCATGGCGCCGAGTGCAAATTTGCTGGATTTTTCCATGACACTAATCCTTCTTTTTCGCGATCTGCTTATAGCTCGCCAAGTACTTCCCGAGCCTCGCCGGATCGGTGTGGCAGGTTGCGCAGGCCTTTGCGGGGTTCGTCAGCGGATCCGAGAGAAGGCCCGAGTGGGCGATGACCTTGTTCATGAGGCGCGGGTTCCCTTGATGACAACCGTTGCAGGAATAGTTGACGGGGATATGCTGAACATGCCAGGGCTTGTTGTCCGGCGCTGCGGCCTGGGTGCCGTTGTGGCACTTGTAACAGGAGGTCGCGCCCAGCCCGCATGCATTCGCGGGGCGGATTCCCGCCCCGGAAAGCAGGTCCGCGTGAAGAAGTACGATCGCCTTGCTTCCCCACCCGTGATCGGCGGCGGTCGCGGTCAATTGGGCCAGGGGGCCGGAATGCGAGATGACTTGCGTTGCGGGAACCTCGCCGCCGAGGCGGCCCGCGATCATCAGTCCGATAATCACGGCGACCAGGGAGGTCGCGGTAACGACGACGCTCGCTACGATCCCCCGCCGCAGGTGGCGAGCCAGGCGTTTCAATGGTTGGATGCTCATTTCGGCCGCGTCCTCCGTGCTTGGTTTCGGTTTTTCGACGTGGCTGACGGGGTGCGGTTTTCCGCCTTCCCCGCATGCGGGCGCGCTTCAGCCGCTTCGATCCGCTTTTCGGTAGGTCCGTGACCGCACATGCCGGCATTGCCGCTCCCACCGAAGCGCGCCTGAGGAGCCGACTCCCCGCCCGCACGGGCCGCTCCTACGATATCCGGGACCCGGCCGGCGGCGCCGGTGTGGAGAAAGGGCGGTAGCGCCGGACCGGCGCGGCCTGCCGTCGATCCCGCAGCCGGCATGAGTCCTGCAATCAGTGGCTCGGCCCGTGCGGCCATCGTCCCGCCCCCCTCCACTTCTCGATGATCATCCAAAGCAGGTTGCGTGCCATCCGAAAGAATGACGTATAAACAGCAAGATGCAGGTCGCCATGGCCAATGGGAAGTATTGCAGAACGGGGACGCCTGTCGCCCCCGTGCTCAATTTGCAACCCGCGCGGCGGGTGCACCGAGAGGGGGTAGGGAGACGGTCGCCATATTGACTACGAAGCGCTCCGCATGCCCCTGCGCCACGGCTTGGCGGAGCAGCGGCAGTGCGGCCGGTGGCAGATGCCCGCCCTCGGCGAGATAGTGTTCGTACATGCGCACGTACCACTCCTCGGGGGCGACGGCGAGCCGCAGGCGTACGCGCCAGCCGGGATCCCGCGGGGCCGGGAGATCGGCGCCGAAGGTCAGCCGGCCTCCCGGCGGGATACGGGTATCGGAGAACTGGCGGGTCAGTTCGAGGTTCACCCGACGGCCGATGGTCCGACTCGCCAGTTGGCGGGCGACCTTGCCGGCGGGCGTAACGAGATCGAGGCGGGCTGTAACACGGGGCACCAGATAGGTGGGGAAGTCGTGTCCGGCCCCGGAATTCACGATCTCAGCCTCGACGTGCACCAACCGCGACCCGCGCCGGCTGACGCGCAAGGAAACGGTAATGGCCTTGCGCACCATCGCGGGATCATGGATACCCCGCCACAAGTGACGGCCTGCCGGCATATGGCAGTCCTGGCAGGAGATCCCTTCGCGCGCAAAGCGGCTTCGGCGCCACTCCTGATATGTATTTTCAAACGGAACGCCGTCCAGCGCGGGCCCGTCGGCGGGGAACTGGTGGCAGCTCGCACAAAAACGGCTGTCCCGGAACGCCGCACTGACCGTAAATCCGCCGTGCGGCAGACCCGGCGTATCGCCCGCCGGCCGGCCGGGCAACGGGGGCGGCCCATAGCGGCGCTGGGCGCGGACGTGACAGGCCGCACAGACCAGCCCCTGGCGGGCCAGATTGGAGGGTACATACGAAGGGGGGGGCCCGGAAGGGGCGTTCGGCCAGTGGAAATCCCGCGCGATCAGCGCCTTCTGCTCCGCGAGGGGGGCATGGCAGCGCATGCAGGAGTTCGCGCCACGCTGACCGTACAGGTAAAACTGCCACAGCATGCCGGGCCCCATGGCCGTGTGGTGCAGACTCGAGCGCCACTCCCGATACTGCCGGGTATGGCAGCGACCGCAGGCCGACGGCGCCAATGACGCAGTGAGCGGCGAATAGCCGGCCGGGGGTTTCCCCTCCGGTTGCAGTGGATACTCCCAGTAATGCGCAAGGAACGCAGCAACCGAATCGCTCGAGGCAACGCGCCGAGACTTGGCGCCGGGCGCGTCGTGCAACACAACCGTTAGAACCACCGCCCCCAAAATCAGCGACGGAACCCCGATCCACAGGAGGGATCGAAGTCGGCGCCGATGTCGTGGTCTGCCCATAAGCGGATGCTCGCACAAACGGCGGCTACCGGACCGTTACCGGACACCGCAGGTTGGAATAGACGTCGTGCACGATCCCCGCACGACGAAGCCGGTCTACCAAGATGTACTCTCGAAGTGCTTTGAGCACATAGCCAAGGCTCCCCGAACCCTCCGCGATGCGGAATATTTCCGGCCGTGGTCGCATTGAACCGGAATGAATAACAGACCGGATCGCTACGATACTATCAAGAAAGGCGGCGAACCGTTTCCGGCCCGCCGCGAAGACCAAACCCGGAACACCGGCGCCTCGGAGGAGGAAGGTCAGCCCGCGTTCGCGCAAGGGTTTGGAGGAGGGGGCAGGACGCCTCCACCGCTGCCGCCGCCGCTGCCGCCGCCGCGCTTGTATTCCCGGTCCGCGCGGACAATGGCGTTCGCCGAAATCGCATACGGATCGGTGACAATACGCGTCGTGACGGCAGCCGCGCTGTCGGCGGGACGGAAGTAGGAGCGATTGACCAAGTCCGTCCGCCACGGCGAGTCGATGGGCAGAATCGACAAACCATTGTCCGCAACGATGTTGGACAGTGAATGCCATTCATACATCGCGCCGTCGTAGAAACGCGTCGGCTTGCCGAGGATGACACCGGAGACGATACCGGTGATCATGGCACGGAACGTGGTTTCGCAGTAAGTGTACACCGTATCGCCGG
>CAZAQG010000095.1:0-8168 GCA_964487445.1 uncultured Chromatiales bacterium | reverse complement strand
GGGAACGCACTGGGAACGCGCTAGTTTACGGCATCCTTGAGGGCCTTGCCAGCCTTGAAGCTCGGAATCTTGGCGGCCTTGATTCGAATCGACTCGCCGGTCTGCGGGTTGCGCCCGTCACGCGCCTTGCGTTTACGCAGATGGAAACTGCCGAACCCGACCAGCGTCACCGAGTCCCCCTTCTCGAGCGCCTTGGTCACCGCGCCGAGAATGGCATCCACCGCGCGTGCGGCGGAAGTCTTGGGGAGATCGACCGACTTGGCCACCGCCTCGATGAGGTCTGCCTTGTTCATCTGATTATTCTCCTCCACAGGTTGCGGAACGACCCGCGATTCGGGGACCGCCGCCGGGCGTGGGATCCGGAACCGGGATCGTGCGGCGTGAGCCTTTATACCAATCGCTTTGAAGAACTGTCAACCGCGCCCCGAGGCCCGCACCGGGCGCCTCAATGCGCCCGGATGCGGCTTCCTTTCTTGGTCTTGGCCCCCCCTTCCTTGGCGACCGATTTGGACTTCCCCTGCGCCTCCGGGCCATGCAACGGGGACGGCATGCGCTGCAGCGCGACCGCCAGGACCTCGTCGATCCAACGCACCGGGCGGATGTCGAGATGGTCCTTGATGTTCTTGGGGATCTCCACAAGATCTTTTCGGTTCTCTTCCGGAATAAGGACGATTCCAATACCGCCCCGGTGCGCCGCCAACAGTTTCTCCTTCAACCCGCCGATGGGCAGGATTTCACCGCGCAGGGTGATCTCGCCGGTCATCGCCACATCCGAGCATACCGCGATCTTGGTCAGCGCCGAGACCAAGGCGGTACACATGCCCACGCCGGCGCTCGGACCGTCCTTGGGCGTCGCGCCCTCCGGTACGTGGATGTGGAGGTCGAACTTCTGGTGGAAGTCGGGATCGATGCCGAGGGTCTCCGCGCGGCTGCGTACCACCGTCACCGCGGCCTGGATCGACTCCTGCATCACCTCGCCGAGCTGCCCGGTGTGGATCAGCTTGCCCTTGCCCGGGACCACGGCGGCCTCGATGGTCAGCAATTCCCCGCCGACCTCCGTCCAGGCGAGCCCGGTGACCTGGCCGATCTGGTCGTACTCCTCGGCACGCCCGTACCGGAATCGACGCACCCCCAGATACTTTCCGAGGACCCGCGGCGTAACCGTCGTCTTCCCGTCGCGCGGCTTCAGTTGCACGTTCTTGACCACCTTGCGGCAGATCTTGGCGATCTCGCGCTCCAGGTTCCGCACCCCCGCCTCTCGGGTGTAGAAGCGGACGATGTCGCGGATGGCCCCCTCGGTGATCACCAACTCGTTGGGCTTCAGCCCGTTGGCCTTCATCTGCTTGGGAACGAGATAGCGCTCCGCGATGTGGATCTTTTCATCCTCGGTATAGCCCGGCAGGCGGATGACCTCCATGCGGTCGAGCAGCGCCGGCGGGATGTTGAGGGTATTGGCGGTCGCCACGAACATCACGTCGGAGAGGTCGAAATCCACCTCCAGGTAGTGATCGTTGAACGTGTGGTTCTGCTCCGGGTCCAGAACCTCGAGCAGGGCCGAGGACGGGTCGCCCCGGAAGTCCATCGCCATCTTGTCGATCTCGTCCAGCAGGAACAACGGGTTGCGCACCCCGACCTTGGCGAGGTTCTGAATGATCTTGCCCGGCAGGGAACCGATATAGGTGCGCCGGTGCCCGCGGATCTCCGCTTCATCGCGCACGCCGCCGAGCGACATGCGTACGAACTCGCGGCTCGTCGCGCGCGCGATCGAGCGCCCGAGCGAGGTCTTGCCGACGCCGGGGGGGCCGACCAGGCACAGGATCGGTCCCTTCAACTTGCGCACGCGCTGCTGCACCGCGAGATACTCGACGATGCGTTCCTTCACCTTCTCGAGCCCGTAGTGGTCCTGCTCCAACACCTCCTCGGCGGCACCGAGGTCGTGACGGATCTTGGTGCGCTTCTTCCACGGCACGTTCACCAGCCACTCGATGTAGTTGCGGACCACGGTCGCCTCCGCCGACATCGGGGACATGAGGCGCAGCTTGTTCAACTCCCCGGTGGCCTTGGCCTTGACGTCCTTCGGCATACCGGCCTTTTCGATCTTCTGGGCGAGGTCCTCCAGTTCGTTGGGGGCGTCCTCCAACTCGCCGAGTTCCTTCTGAATGGCCTTCATCTGCTCGTTCAGGTAGTACTCGCGCTGGCTCTTCTCCATCTGCTGTTTGACGCGTGTGCGAATGCGCTTCTCGACCTGGAGGATGTCGATCTCCGCCTCGACCAGGCCCATGAGATGTTCGAGGCGCTCACGCACGCCGATGATCTCGAGGACGTGCTGCTTCTCCTCGAGCTTGAGTGCCATGTGCGCGGCGATGGTGTCGGCGAGCCGGCCCGGATCATCGATGCCCGCCAACGAGGTGAGGATCTCCGGCGGAATCTTCTTGTTGAGCTTGACGTAGTGGTCGAACTGCCCCATGACGGAGCGCACCAGTACCTCGATCTCACGATCCTCCTCGGGCGCCGGTTGCTCGCGGACCACCACGCGTGCCGAGAAATGCTCTTCTGTGGTCAGAAAACTGACGGCCTCCGCGCGCTGCGACCCCTCGACCAGGACCTTCACGGTCCCGTCGGGGAGCTTGAGCAGCTGCAGGATGGTCGACAGCGTCCCGAAGTGGTGGAACTCGTCGACCTGCGGGTCATCCACCTCGGCGCTCTTCTGTGCCACCAGCAGGATCTGCTTGTCGTTCTGCATGGCGGCGTCGAGCGCATGGATCGATTTCTCGCGCCCGACGAACAGCGGGACCACCATATGCGGATAGACCACCACATCCCGGAGCGGCAGCACAGGCGTCACCAGGGTCTGGTCGTCGATTACTTCGGAAGCCTTGTCTGAAGCCTTGTCTGAAGCCTTGTCTTTTGCCACGGAGATTCCTCGCAGTGCGTCCAGGGGCGAAGGGGGACCGGCGGGGGCGGAGGCGAGCGGCCCACACCCCGGCGTGCGACCGATATGGGCCGCCCCGGATCCAGGGCCCGTTCATATCATGATGGGGACGGCTTGGCCTGGATTCAATCGGCGCATAGGGCCGAATATCTGGTCTTGGGTGGAATTCCAGCAACATCCGTGCCACTTGGATGGACAACCGAGGGAAGCCCCTCGGACGAATAAAGCCCCCCCGGCAGCCTGACGCGGCCGGGCCTCGCCGCCGATCGAGACGTCAGTCGGATGCCGCCCGCTGCTGGTCCGCAGACTCAAAGATCAGGTAAGGCTTTGAGTCTCCTGTGATAACCGATTCATCGATCACCACCTTGGAGACTCCCTCCAGCATCGGAAGTTCGTACATGGTGTTGAGCAGAACATGCTCCAGAATGGTGCGCAGGCCGCGCGCGCCGGTCTTGCGATTCATGGCACGTTGGGCGACCGCCCGCAATGCATCCTCGCGGAACTCCAGCTCGGCACCCTCCATCTCGAGCAGCCGCTGATACTGCTTGGTGACCGCGTTCTTCGGTTCGGTCAGAATCCGGACCAGGGCCACCTCATCCAGCTCCTCGAGGGTGGCGACCACCGGCATGCGCCCGACGAACTCCGGGATCAGCCCGAAGCGGACCAAGTCCTCCGGCTCCACGTCGTGGAGCAACTCGCCGACCGACTTGCGCTCGCCCTTGCCCTTGACCTCGGCGGAAAAACCGATGCCGCCCTTCTGTGAGCGACCCTGGATGATCTTTTCCAATCCGGAAAATGCCCCGCCGCAGATAAACAGGACATTGGTCGTATCGACCTGCAGAAACTCCTGCTGCGGATGCTTACGCCCGCCCTGCGGCGGCACCGAGGCGATGGTCCCCTCGATCAGCTTCAGCAACGCCTGCTGTACGCCCTCACCCGAGACGTCGCGGGTGATGGAGGGGTTCTCCGATTTGCGCGAGATCTTGTCGATTTCATCGATGTAGACGATGCCGGTCTGGGCCTTCTCCACATCGTAGTCACACTTCTGCAGCAACTTCTGGATGATGTTCTCGACATCCTCTCCAACGTAGCCCGCCTCCGTGAGGGTGGTGGCATCGGCGATCGTGAACGGGACATTCAGCAACTTGGCGAGGGTCTCGGCGAGCAGGGTCTTGCCCGATCCGGTAGGCCCGATAAGCAGGATGTTGCTCTTGGACAACTCCACCTCGTCCTTGCGATGGCGTGACTCCAGGCGCTTGTAGTGGTTGTACACCGCGACCGAGAGGACCTTCTTCGCGCGTTCCTGCCCGATGACATAGTCATCGAGGACCTTGTTGATCTCGTGGGGTTTGGGCAGCTTCGCGCCGCTGACCGCCGACTTCTCCTGGATCTCTTCGCGAATGATGTCGTTGCACAGCTCGACGCACTCGTCGCAGACAAACACCGACGGCCCCGCGATCAACTTGCGGACCTCGTGCTGACTCTTACCACAGAAGGAGCAGTACAGCAGCTTCCCGCCGTCGTTACCCCTACCGTTTCGCTCGTTGCTCATGTCCCCGCCTCGCCCGGAAGGTCTTTCGAGTTCAGTCGCACGGAACCCGCCCCTCGAATCTATTCAACTACTTCCCAAAGCCCCGCGCAAGCCTCAACCCGACGATATGTGCGGCGTTATCCTTGCTACAACACCATGGAATCCATGTGTTTTTTCACCTTCCGCAGGCACGGTCCGCATGCGCCGTCAAGTCGATTCCTTGTCCTGCGTCAATGACTGGCGAGATGTGAGCACGGCGTCGATCAGCCCGTACTCGCACGCTCTCTCACCGCCCAGAAAGCGGTCGCGGTCGGTGTCCTGTTCGATGCGTTCCAGCGATTGCCCGGTATGCCGGGCCAGGATTTGGTTGAGCCGCTCGCGGATACGCAGGATCTCCTTGGCGTGGATATCGATGTCCGCCGCCTGACCCTGAATACCCCCCAGCGGCTGATGGATCATGATGCGCGAGTTCGGCAGACAGTACCGCTTACCCGCGGCACCCCCGGCCAACAGCACCGCGCCCATGCTCGCCGCCTGCCCGATGCACGTGGTGCTGACATCGGGTTTGATGAACTGCATCGTATCGTAAATCGCAAGTCCCGCGCTCACGGACCCTCCGGGGGAATTGATGTAGAGATGAATGTCCTTGTCGGGATTCTCGGATTCCAGAAACAGCAACTGTGCCACCAGCACATTCGCCACATAATCCTCCACCGCCCCCACCAGGAAGATCACCCGCTCCTTGAGCAGGCGCGAGTAGATGTCGTAGGCCCGCTCGCCCCGCGCGGTCTGTTCCACCACGATCGGCACCAGATTCAGGGCCGTGATCGGGTTCGCCGCACACTCTCCCTTCATATCGGTCATGACATTGGTTCCTTTAAGTGGGTTAATCCCCGTTGATTCATAGCCCTGCGGGCGATCCGGCGGCACATGCCGGCCCGCGTTCCATAGCGGCCGCCGCGCAGGTCGCTGAAAAGGAAGAGACCGCCGGCGCGCATCACTCCGCGGCCGACCGGGTCAGTTCGCGGAAGGTGCTCGAGACTTCCTGGACCCCGGCCCGTTCCGCGACCCAATCCACGACCTGATCCTCCAGGACCATGGATTCGACTCCGCTCAGCAGGCCGCGGTCGCCGTAGTGCCACTGTATGACCTCGTCCGGGTTCTCGTAGCTCGCGGCGATCCCCTCAACGGCGGTGCGCACGCGCACCGGATCCACCGCAATCCCGTTGACCCGCACCAACTCGGCGATGATCAGGCCCAGGCCCACCCGACGCCGTGCAGCGGCCTCCAGATCCTCCGGCCCGGGCGCACCCTTCGCGGGGTCGCCGGACTCCGCGGCCTGTGCCCGCAGACGCTCGATCTCCTCGCGCATCAGGGCGTCGGGCACCGTGACCGGATTGCGCGCCAACAGCGCGTCCATCACCTGATCCTTGAGCCGCCCGCGGATCGCCCGCGCCAGTTCCCGCTCCATGTTGGCCCGGACTTCGGTCCGCAATGCGTCGACACCGCCCTCCGAGATATCGAAACCGCGGGCGAAATCTTCGTCCAAGGCCGGCAGGTGCGATTCGGAGACGCTATGGACCAGGACCGTATAGTGCACCGTCTTGCCCGCCACCTCGGCCTTGGGATGCTCCGAGGGATAGCTCACGTCGAATGCGGCCCGATCGCCCGGTTTGAGACCCCGAAGCTGCTCATCGAAGGCGTCCAGCAGGCGCCCGGAACCCAGTTCGGCCGAGACGCTCTCGGCCGAACCTCCCGGCAGCGGTGCGCCATCCATCGTCCCCTGGTAGTCGATCACCAGCCGGTCCCCGTCGCACGCCGCGCGCTGCACCGGCTCCCAGGACCGTCGCTGTCGGCGCAAGGTCTCCAGCAGCTCGTCCACGTCCTGGTCCGTGACCTGCGCCGTCGGGCACTCCAACGTGAGGTCGTCCAGCGACGCCAGTTGCACATCCGGGAAGATCTCGAGGACCACCGTGAAACGCAGCGACGCACCCGGGATCACCTCCCGGGACTCGATCCTGGGTCCGCCGGCCGGACGCAGGTTCTCCTGGCGCAGCGCATCACCGAGGCTGCGCTGCACGACCTCATCGGTGACCTCGTCGAGCACCTTGCCGCCGTAGCGTTGCGCCACCACCTTGAGCGGCACTTTTCCGGGCCGGAAGCCGTCGATGCGCACGCGCTGAGCGAGTGTGTGCAGGCGAGTGGCCACCTCCCGCTCGACCTGCTCGGCCGGCACCTCCACCGTCAACCGGCGCTGTAGTTCTCCGGTGGTCTCGATTGACACTTGCATGGGGAACTCCAATAGGAACTATTTGAATTTCACTTAATTATCATAGCGCGCGCGGCACCCTGCCGACGCCTCGGGGATTCGGGGAAAGTATACCGGGTTCCGCGCACCGGGCGTAACCCGCAACCGCCGGACACCGCGGATTCGCCGATACTGCAAGGGGTTGGTGGTCCGCGCAGGCGTCGGACCCACAATCTGACGACTAGAAATTCTTTATATATAAATGAGTTGCGATCGACTCCGTCGAGCGCGAATAACGTCCGGCGGCAAGGGGCGGCCCGCTTGGACCTGATTACCATGCCGCTCGTCGACGCACTGCAACGGGTCACCCAGGCCAACCAGGTGATGGCGATCTACACGGCGGCCGTCGATGCCCAGAATGCCGAGACGGCGAAGTTCTATGCGCAATCCGGTTCCCCCCTGCCCGACCAACCGCTGAAACTGTTCACGCCGGTGGACGCTCTATACTGAAGGTCGGATCGATACCCCGCCGATATTGCTTGAGCCGAGCGGCGTGTGCGAGACTCCTCCGGTGCGCCGCTGCGGAGGATAAGGAAGCATGAAGCACATCAAGATCCTCGCCGCCCTGCTCGCACTATCCTGCTTGCCGCTCGTTACCTACGCCGCACACACCATGTCCAACCGACAGGCGAAAGCGCTGATGGCGGCGGCGTTTCGTCATACCGATTCCTCTGCGCTGGCACGGCTGACCAAGGCGGCCCGCGCCGGTGATCCGGTGGCGGAGAATTGGCTCGGCGCCTATTACGATGCAAATGAAGATGGGCCCAAGGCGGCCTACTGGTACCACAAGGCCGCCGAGCAGAAAATCGCGAGGAAAAATACGAACCTGCGGCACATCCCTGCCGTGAAAGAACAGGCCGGCGGCCCTCTTAAGCTCTTCGGCGTCAACTTGAAAGGCATTACCCGCGACCAGCTTGAGCCTGTTCTCACCAAAGCAGGACTGACGCCACATAACGGGCACGTGGGAGCCAAATGGCGGTTTGACGAATACGACGTCAACGGGCGATTGAAAGGCGCGAGCGAACTTGATGTCGGCTATACGTCGGACAATCGCTTCGCGCTCGCCGAATACACGTTTCCAAGCGTCATGGACCCCGGCCAAGTGCGCCGCATCATCGACGTAGTGAAGAAGAAGTATGGGCAACCTTCCTCCGTCAATGGCCCATATGGCTTGGGAAGCGTCACCGCCTACTGGAACGTCGGTAGGGGGATGAGGATAGAAGTAAAACGAGGTTGGCCCGACACGACGACCTATCTCGACTTGATTGACGTCAAGGCGTATGCCGCGATGAAGCGATCAATGGCGGAGCAAAAGGCGAAACAAAAAGCGGGACGGGCCAAAGAACAAAGTAACGCCTTCTAGTCCTGTCTATTACGCACAAGTTTCGATGCGCCGG
>CAZAQG010000094.1:5028-8312 GCA_964487445.1 uncultured Chromatiales bacterium | reverse complement strand
ACAGATCGTCGGCCACTACTACGCTGCCGACGGCAATCCGCATGGATTTGTCCGTAATCCGTCCGGCTCCACATGGACAACCCTGAAGGATACGACGCTCGCACGGGGTATCGACGGGGCCGGTACCACCATCGTCGGCTACTACCACGCCAATTATAAGGACTACGCCTTTCGATATGACCGGTCCGCGAATACGTATTCTCCCCTGAACGATTCGACCTGGAAGGCCAAGGCCAGCTACGCCTGGGGCATCAACGACTCGGATCAGATCGTCGGTTATTTCACAACCGATGGGCGGAACTACGGATTCCGGTACAGTAACGGTGTCTACACGACCCTGTCGGTCCCGGACGCGACCGACACCTACGCGAGGGGCATCAATAACCGCGGCATGATCGTAGGAAGCTATAGCAGCGGCTCGGGAGGATACGGTTTCCTCTACGACGGCAGCCGCTACATCACGCTGAGCGACCCAAACGGCACAACCACCATCCCACTCGACATCAACGACGCCGGCCAGATCGTGGGCTACTATACGAACGCGGGGGTCCGCCACGGCTTTCTCGCCACGCCGGTACCGCTTCCGGGCAGCGCCCTGTTGATAGGCTCGGGGTTGTTCGGACTGCTGGGAGGCATGCGGCGCCGGGCGCACCCCTGACGCGCGCCGGGGCCGCCGGACAACACGGCGGGCCAAGACCCGCCCTTGTATGTTGCCGCGATGGAGTTTTCTGGGTTTGTGGCAAACCAGCAGCGGTTCGCCGGGGAGGCCGTCCGGCCCTAGAGGTGAGCACTGTCTTGATCTCGTTGATGGGTGACACCGCTCTGCGGTGTCACCCATCCGAGGGCCACCACTGCGACAGGGACACCAGGATCGCTGCGCGGGGGCAGCTCCGGGACAAAGCCCGGGCGGGTGATTGAGCCGGGCAAAAGGGGAAAACGGGCGTGGGCTCTCATTCATCCGTCGCCGGATGATCCGATGCCGCGGGAGCGCAGTTTCGCATTGTCGGCCGGGCGAGCCCGGCCCGGAATTCCCCCGCACCTCCGTAGGGCCGCGCTCGCCCGGCCGACATCGCGTGGCCCAAGGCGATCACGGCCCCTCCGTGCGTATCGCGACGACCCAATGCCGACGCGATCTACATGTCGGGATTGTCGACGAACACGTCGCTGAGATAATACTTCAGCCGCTTCGCCTCCCACATCTCCTCGAGTTTGTGCCGTGCGGCAAGCCGGCACAGCAGCTCCTCGTCGCTCTCCCGAACCCGGCGTCGCCGCCGGGATTCACGCGGCGGCGCATCGTCATCGTTGAAAAACCGTTCATCCCAGTATCGTCTGCCCATCGCGTGCACTCCTCTGCCGATTGGCACGAAACGGATTCCCCGGGGGGATCCGCGGCGGACTCTGTGCTACTCAGGATATCGGCGCGGCCGGCGGGAATCTTGAAGCCCCAAAGGCCGGGGCTGGCCCCGGCGGGCATGGCCCGATCACGGGGCCGGCCGTAACGGGTCCGGTTGACCGCCGGGAGGAGCGGCGGCACACTGGCATCGCCGGGGCGACGCGCACGGAAGGAGGGGCGGATGGCGGGCACGGTGCGCATTCTGTCGATCGACGGCGGCGGCATCCGCGGGCTCATCCCGGCCGTGCTGTTGGAATGGCTCGAGGCGCGGATCGGGCGCCCGATCTCGGAGACCTTTCACCTGATCGCCGGCACCTCCACGGGAGGCATCCTCGCGGCGGGGCTGTGCGCCCCGCGCGCCGACGGCGGCGCGCGCTTCAGCGCGGCGGATCTCGTGGGCTTTTACCGCGACGACGGGCCGGAGATCTTCCACCGCGGCCTTTGGCACGGCGTCTCCTCGCTCGGCGGGACGGTCGACGAGAAGTATCCCGCCGACGCCCTGGAGCGGGTCCTGCAACGCCGCTTCGGCGACCTCTCGTTGTCCCAGGCGCGTACCGAGCTGCTGATCACGAGCTACGACCTCGAACGGCGCAACCCGCATTTCTTCAAGAGCTGGAAGGCACGCGGCGAACGCCTGCGCGAGCAGGAGAGCGCCGCACAGCGCGAGTTCCGGCTGCGCGACGTGGCGCGCGCCACCTCGGCCGCCCCCACCTACTTCGAACCGGCCTGGGTGCGCAACGCCGCCGGCGAGCACTTCGCGTTGGTCGACGGCGGAGTGTTCGCGAACAACCCCGCCATGTGCGCGGTGGCCTCGGCGCGGGCGCTGTACCCGAAGGCACGCCGCTACCTGATCGTCTCGCTGGGCACCGGTCAAGCGCAACGCCCGATCCCCTACGATGAGGCCCGCGACTGGGGCCTCATCGGCTGGGCGCGCCCGATCCTCAGCGTGATCTTCGACGGCGTGAGCGACACCGTGGACTACCAGTTGATACAGCAGTTCCCGCGCGGCTACCACCGCTTCCAGACCGACCTGAGCGCCGGGGTCAATGACGACCTGGACGACGCCGATCCCGACAATCTGCGCCGTCTCCAGGCCAAGGCCGAGGCCCTGATCCAGACGCGCCGTGAGGACCTGCGCCAGCTCGCGCGGCAACTGCGCCGAGCGCCCGATCCACGGGCAGGGTTCTCCTGACCGGGGGCACACGTGAACTTGGTTTGTCGCCGTGAACCTCCCGGTCGGCATTGCGGCCCAGGGGTGATCACGGCAGGTCCCCACAACGGCGTCGGCGGGCCAAGGCCCGCCCTTGTATGTTGCCGCGCGCAACGGGGATCGTGCCGCCCCGGCGGGACTTGCCCCGCGCATATCGGTGATCGCGCCCCCCTGTAGGGCCGGGCGCGCCCGGCCGACGCCGTTGACAGGTGCGCGCTCGGTGGGATTGCCCAACGTCGTCGGCGGGCCTCGGCCCGCCCTACAGGAGGATGGCGCCGCCCCGGCGGTTCGTCCCGCGCGCAACGGGGATCGTGCCGCCCCGGCGGGACTTGCCCCGCGCATATCGGTGATCGCGCCCCCCTGTAGGGCCGGGCGCGCCCGGCCGACGCCGTTGACAGGTGCGCGCTCGGTGGGATTGCCCAACGTCGTCGGCGGGCCTCGGCCCGCCCTTGGGATTCCTCTGTACCTCCGAAGGGCTGGGCTTGCCCGACCGTGGCGGCAGCCTCAGAATCGGTCCATGGATACCATGGTTGGACGGCGTTTCGGGGGAACACCGGGCGCGGGCAGGCCATGCGACGTGGGGGCGTCCTCGTGCGCCAGGAAATCGCCGAAATCCTACTGGGCAGAAATCTTCAACTCCCTGATGGGTAGAGAAAACCTTCCAAAGGCTAAAATTGGCAT
>CAZAQG010000094.1:0-4928 GCA_964487445.1 uncultured Chromatiales bacterium | reverse complement strand
AAATCTTCAACTCCCTGATGGGTAGAGAAAACCTTCCAAAGGCTAAAATTGGCATGAGGATTGCGTGTAATTTAGACGAACTCGTGTGGAGCCCTGAGTGACCGCATGATATCCCCGGCGCCGCCCGTACCCAACGCGGCGCCGTCGGGGGGGCCGGACAGAACCGGGACCGAGCACGCGACTGCACGGAACGGGCACACCACCGGAACAGGGAACGGCGCGCTTGGCAAGGGATTGCCCTAAGCGTGCGCTTCGTGGATGGTAGGGAGAGGGACACCCGCGCGGGGAACGCGCAACGGAGCAGGCGGCGAACCAACGCCTGAAATATTGCTCAGATATAGTCGGGGGGCGGAGACCGTTCCCCCGCGGCAGCGGACAGGGACGGGGCGACACCAAGAATACGCTAGAGCGCCACCAAACAAGAACAACCGAAAGAGGCGGACATCATGACGAGCTGAGTGAACGAAGTCGATCATCAGGAGGTCGGTCATGACCGAGAACACGCGCACATTTGCCGAACTGATCGAAGCGGATCGTTCCCACAGGGAAAGCCTTGAGTGGCGCGGGACCTTTCTGGAGTATCTGGAAAAGGTCAAGGCCGATCCCCCCATCCCCAAACTGGCCCACACGCGCCTCTACGAGGCGATCATCGCCGCCGGCGTGTCCGACATCTCGGAATCCGGCGACCCCCGCACCAAGCTCCTGTTCGGTGACGAGCCGATCAAGGTATACGAGTTCTTCACCGACGAGTTCTTCGGCGTCGAACGAACCCTCTCGCAGATCGCACGTTATCTCCATGCCGCGTCCCTGCACGGCGAGGAGAGCCGCCAAGTCCTCTACCTGATGGGCCCGGTCGGCGCCGGCAAGAGTTCGCTGATCGAACGCCTGCAGCACGGCCTCGAGCAAGCCCCGCCGGTCTACGCGATCGACGGTTGCCCGATGGCCGAGGAACCCTTGCACCTGATCCCCAAGCATCTGCGCGAAGAATTCGAGAAGATGCTCGACGTGCATATCGAAGGGGAGCTGTGCCCGGTGTGCCGGTTCCGGCTGAAGGAGGAATTCGACGGGCGCTACGAGGGCGTACCGGTGTTCACGGTACCCTTCTCGCGCCACGAACGGCGCGGGATCGGCGTGGTCCCGCCGGTCGATCCCAACAACCAGGACACCTCGGTCCTGGTCGGCTCGGTCGACATCTCCAAGCTCGACACCTACTCGGAGGGCGACCCCCGCTCGCTGGACCTCAACGGCGCGTTCAACGTCGGCAACCGCGGCATGACGGAGTTCATCGAGGTCTTCAAGAACGAGCCCGAGTATCTGCATACCATGATCACCGCCACGCAGGAGAAGTTCATTCCGGCGCCGGGCCGCCACGGCACCGTATACGTGGATACGGTGATCGTCGCCCATTCGAACGAGGCCGAGTGGCGGCGATTCAAGGGAGACCCCACCAACGAGGCGATCCTCGATCGTATCGTCGTGGTCAAGGTCCCCTACAACCTGCGCCTGTCCGAGGAGATCAAGATCTACCGCAAGCTCCTCGACAAGTCGGACTTCCGCGAGCACATCGCCCCGTACACCCTGGATCTGGCGGCGATGTTCGCTCTGCTCTCGCGCCTGGAGCCGAGCAACAAGTGCGACCTGATGACGAAACTGCGTCTCTACAACGGCGAGGAGGTCGTCGAGAGAGGCAAGACCGTCAAGATCGACATTCGCGAACTCCAGGAGGAGGCGCGCCGCGAGGGCATGTTCGGGATCTCCCCCCGGTTCATCATGAAGGCCGTCGACAACGCGCTCGCCGAGAATCCGGAGGGGATCAACCCGATCAACGTGCGCGAGGCCCTGATCAACATGGTCAAGGCCTCGGATCTCCCCGACGACACCCGCAAGCGCTACCTGGAGTTTCTCCAGGACACGCTGCACAAGGCGTATCTGGAACTGCTGGAGAAGGAGATCACCAAGGCGTTCGTGTACTCCTTCGAGGAACAGGCCGACGCGCTGTTCCAGAACTACCTGGACCACACCGAGGCCTACGTCAACAAGGGCCGCGTCAAAGACCGCAATACCGGCGAGGAGTTGCAACCCGACGAGGCGTTCCTAAAATCCGTCGAGGAGCAGATCGCCATCGTGGGCACCGCCGCCCAGGGCTTCCGGCAGGAAGTCATGGCCTACCTTTGGGCGAAGAGCCGCCGCGGCGAGAAGGTCAGCTACCAGTCCTACGAGCCCCTGAAGGAGGCCATCGAGAAAAGGCTGATGAGTTCCGTTCGGGAGATGAGCCGCGTGATCACCAAGGCCCGCACCCGCGACGAGGAACAGGCCGGCAAGTACTCGGATCTGGTCGAGGCGCTGCTCGAGCGCGGCTACAACGAGCACTCGGCCGAGGTGGTCCTGAAGTACGCGGCCAACAACCTCTGGAAAGACTGAGACCCCGAGCGGAGCCCGGCGATGGATCCCACCGTATTTCGCCCGTATTCCGAGTCGGACGCGTTGCGTTCCGACCGCAGCGCCGCGGACCGGCTGCGCCATCGCCAGAAGGTGCGCGAGGCCATCCGCGGGAACATCGCGGACATCATCGCCGAGGAGTCCATCATCGGGCAGAGTCGCGACAAGATCATCAAGGTCCCCATCCGGGGGATCCGCGAGTACCGCTTCGTCTTCGGCGACAACGAACCCGGCGTGGGCGCCGGCAACGGCGACACCGAGCCGGGCCGGGTCGTCGGCGAGGCCGGCGGGGACGGCGACGGTCCCGGGTCTCCGGGCAATCGACCCGGCATCGACTATTACGAGACCGACATCACCCTCGAGGAACTCGTCGACATCATGTTCGAGGACCTCGAACTCCCGGACATGGAACGCAAGAAGCTGCGCGAGGTACAGACCGACACCGTCCGCAAGCACAAGGGATTCCGCCGGGTGGGCGTGCGCGCGCACCTCGACAAGAGGCGTACCGCGACGTCGCGGCTACGCCGCAAGATCGCCGCCCGCGGCACCGTGCCCGACGGTCCGCGATTCCCGTTTCATCGCGGCGACCTGAAGTACCGCCGCCTGGTCGCCGACCTGCGGCTCCAGTCCAACGCCGTGGTGCTGTGCATCATGGACACCTCGGGCTCCATGGACACCATGAAGAAGTATCTTGCACGAAGCTTCTTCTTCCTGCTGTACCAGTTCGTCCACACCCGCTACCATAACGTCGAGGTCGTCTTCATCGCCCATGACACCCGCGCGCGCGAGGTGAGCGAGGAGGAGTTCTTCTCCAAGGGCGAGTCCGGCGGCACGATGATCTCCTCGGGCTACAACAAGGCCCTCGAGATCGTGCAGGGCCGCTACCACCCCACCCTGTGGAACATCTACGCATTCCACTGCTCGGACGGTGACAACTGGCCGCACGACAACGGCGCCGCGCTCGCCGCGGCGCGGGAATTGTGCGGGGTCTGCAACCTGTTCGGCTACGGCGAGATCAAGCCCCTCAACTCGGGCTCCTACGGGGATTCCCTCCTGGAGTTGTTCGACGAAGTGGACGCGAAAAACTTCCACTCCCTGATGATCGAGAACAAGGAAGACATCTGGCCGAGCTTCCGCAGGTTCCTCTCCCGGGAGAAAGCGGCTGCGGCCGCGGAATGACGCCGAGACGAAACACGCCATGAGCGGTTGGTCCATCCAGGACTTGGAATACTGGGACACCCGGATCCGCGAGAAGGCCGGGGAATTCGGGCTCTCCTGTTTCCCGCAGGAGTTCGAGATCTGCAACCATGAACAGATGCTCGGCTACATGGCCTATCACGGCATGCCCGCGCACTACCCCCACTGGTCATTCGGGAAATCCTACGAGAAACTCAAGACGCTGTACGACTACGGCGTCTCCGGCCTCCCCTACGAGATGGTGATCAACGCCGATCCGGCGCTCGCCTACCTCATGCGCGGCAACTCCCTGTGCCTGCAGATCCTGACCATCGCGCACGTCTACGCACACAACGATTTCTTCCGCAACAACTTCATGTTCCGGGACGCGCGCCCGGAACTGACGCTGGGGCAATTCAAGCTGCGCGCCGATCGCGTACGCGGCTACGTGGAAAACCCCTCGATCGGCCTGCAGGCGGTCGAGGAGATTCTCGACGCGGCTCACGCGCTCTCGCTGCAGTGCCGACGCCACACGGCGATACGCAAACTCACACGCGAGGAACAGCAGGCGCGCGCACGCGACGCCGCGGAGCCTCCCCGCGACCCCTTCGAGCGCATCCACCGGCCCGTCGAACACCGGGTCCCCGACCTCGATCGCGTGCCCCTCGAGCCGGAGGAGGACCTGCTGCTGTTCATCGCCGAATACAGTCCGTACCTGACGGACTGGCAGAAGGATCTGCTGCACATCGTCCACGAAGAGGCCCGGTACTTCATCCCGCAGATGGACACCAAGATCATGAACGAGGGATGGGCGAGCTACTGGCATCACAAGATCATGAACGGCCTGGGCCTCCCGGAAGAACTGCAACTGGAGTTCCTCGTCCACCACAACCAGGTCATCCGAGCCCACCCGGGCGGTCTCAATCCGTACTACATCGGATTCCGGCTCTGGCACGACATCCGGCGCCGCTACGACGAACCGACCGAAGCGGAGATCGAGGCGCACGGCACACCCGACAAGAGCGGCATGGAAAAGATCTTCGAGGTCCGCGAGACCGACCGCGACGTCTCATTCCTACGCCGCTTCCTCACCGCGGATCTGATGCGGGACATGGACCTGTTCGAGTACGCGAAGAAGGGCGACCAGTTCGTGGTCTCCAATGTCTCCGACGAAGAGCACTGGCGGGAGGTCAAAGAGACCCTGCTGCGCAACATCGGTATGAACACGGTCCCCGTGATCCGTATCCTGGACGCCGATCACGACCACAACCGCACGCTCTACACCCAACACGAGCACGACGGGCGCGACCTGC
>CAZAQG010000093.1:0-8325 GCA_964487445.1 uncultured Chromatiales bacterium | reverse complement strand
GCTTGGCGTCCTACCCGAACCGGAGTCCACCCACAGATTCTGCTGAGGAGCCGAATATCGTAGCCCGAATGAAGCAAAGCGGAATCCGGGGAAGGAACCGGTGCGAGCCGCTTCCCCGGATTCCGGCCTTCGGCCTCTATCCGGGCCACCCCGTTATTCATCCCCGGTGCGGGGAACTCTTCGGGGAAGGATTTCGCCGCAAACCGCGCAGCCCGCAATCAGTCTTTGCGGTCCCGGATCCGGACGCCGTCGAGACTGACGGCGTTCTTCTCGGCCCAATAGCGGCGGATACCCTCCTCGCCCTTCTTTTCCGCCCACTGCACGAGCGTGGGACGGGGACCGAGGTAGTCCATCAACGGCACCCCGAATCCGCACGAGGTCTGCACCCGTTCGATGTCGAGCAGCAGGATCTGCCGCGCGCCCGGCAACGCCGGGAAGCGGGCGGCCCACTCGTCCCATGCGACATCGGAGCGGTGTACGACGCGGGCGTCTCCGTACACCCGCAGAATCAGCGGTGGACCGCTGAAGGCGCAGAACATGAGAGTCATCCGGGGGGATTCCTGCAGGTGCGCGGCGGTCTCGTTGCCGCTCCCGGTGAGGTTGAGCCAGGCGATGCGCCGCGCGTCGAGCACGCGCAGGGTATCGAGACCCTTGGGCGAGAGATTGATACGGCCTTCGCGCGCGGCGGTGGCGACGAAGAACACCGGCTGCGATTCGATGAAAGCGCAGTGCTTGGGCTCAAGCCCGGAAAAACAGGCACCCATGGCGATTCACCTCGTCCCGGACGGCCCGGCACCGGTGAGTTTGGCGAAACTATCGGGGAAAGTGAATTTATGCTGATTTATAAATTTATTATAAATTAGCTAATTCAATTCAAATCCCCCTTCCCTGGATTTCGGCCTTCAGCCCACATCCAGGCTATCACGCTGTCACCGACTACTGACCCGCACCGTAGCCGTGCGACAAGCCTGGGTCGGACTCGCCCGGCCGGCGCCCATTCCGGCCGGGGCGGTCAGCCCCCGAGTACCGAGCGGATGAACGGGACCGTCAGGCGCCGCTGGGCCGCCAGCGCGGCGCCGTCCAGCCGGTCCAGGACCGCGCACAGGGCCCCCAGGTCACGGCGACAATGAGTAAGCAGGTAGCGGGCCGCCTCCGGCGCCAGCACCAGACCGCGCGCCTCGGCCCGGTGCTGGAGCACGCGCAACTTGTCGGCGTCGTCCAGCTCGCGCAAGCCGAATACGAGAGCGGCGGCCAACCGCGACCCCAGGTCGGGCAGCCATCCGCAGGCATCCGGCCGGGCACTCGCGGCGAAGGCCCAGCGCCCCCCGTCCTCCTGAAGCCGGTGATACAGATCCAGCAGGGCCAGCTCCCAAGCGCGCTCGCCGGCGACTGCATCGAGATCGTCGATGCAGACCAAGTCGAGTTGCTCGAGACCTTGCAGGATCTGGGGGGAGAATCGCCCGCGCTCCCCGAGCGGCAGATATCCCGAGCGCCACCCCGACTCGTGTGCGGCACGGCAGGCGGCCTGCAGCAGATGGCTCTTGCCCACGCCGGGCCCTCCCCAGAGGTAGATGCCGCCGTCCGGATCACCCGCGGCCAGCGCACCGAGCGCCTGGACCGCCGCGACGTTCGGACCCGGGATGAACCCGTCGAAGCTCGCGTGGTCGCGCAGACCGATGTCGAGAGGCAGTTGCGTCGCCATACCGATCCCCGCCGTGGGGCTCATCCGCACCTGCGAGCGGCGCACCGGGATCCGCGACCGGCGCACCAGGCACGCCGACCCCAGACCCCTATGTAACCCACACCGCTCGCCACGGTGGTGACGAGTACAGCATCGGTCAGTGGCGTGAGCCACGCAGCGCCGAGCCGGTAGACGCCACGGTCGAATATTACGGCCAGCACCAAGCCGATCTGGGCGGCGGTGTTGATCTTGCTGATCAGACTGGGCCGCGGCTGGAAGGGACCGAAGCGCAGGTGATAGGCGACGCCGCCGGCGACGATGGCGAGGTCGCGGCCCAGCACCGCCGCGACCAGCCACAGCGGCAGGGCCGCCAGCCAGCCCAAGGTGACATAGGTGGCCACGAGCAGGAGCTTGTCGGCCAGGGGGTCGAGGATCGCGCCGGCGCGGCTGATCCAGCCGTAGCGCTTGGCGAGGTAACCATCGAGTGCGTCCGACAGCCCGGCGACCGCGAACAACACCAGCGCCGCCTGCTCGTGTTGCTCCAGGAGCAGCACGACCACCGGCCCGACCAGCAGGACACGAAACAGGCTGATCAGGTTGGGTAGGTTGCGCCCCTTCATGGAACGAGGCGGTAGACCAGGAGGGTACCGGCGGCGGCGGTTGCCGGCCCCCCCGCCGTTGGGACGCCGGCGGGCGGTGGACCGGGCGACGCCGGGACCGTGCCGGTGGGCGCAAGGGTCCGGCCCAGGCCGATGGCCTGTTTCAGGACTCCGACATCACCCCGGATCTCCAACCGAAAGTCCGCCTGGGCGGTGCGGACTGCGAGCGTCTGCACATGCAGCACGGGATTGAGCCGACGCAGATAGGCGCGCACCCGGGCGTAGGCCTTCAACGAGCGCACGCCGTTCACCTCGATCCGGACCAGGCTGCGCGCGGTATCGCCCGCAGGCACCGCGAACTGCGCCGCCAGCCGATCCACCAGGCCGTTGATGCCGAACCCGAGCAACTGCGCCTCGGTGTCCGCACCCGAGCGCCAACGGGCGGTGTGATTCCCCACGTACAAGGTCCAGCGGGCGCGCCATTCGCTCCCCGAACCATGATGGATCCGCCCGACGAGGACGGCGTGCGTACCATAGCGGGCCGACGCGGCACGCACCGGCGCGGCGAACCCGCCCCACAGATCGCCGAAACTCAGCCGGCGCTCGTCCTCCAGATCCATGAGCGGTAACAACACCGAAATCCCACGTTGGGAGGCGACCTTCATCAAGGCCCGTTCCAGCGGCGACTGCTCGTTCTCGCCCACGATCGAGCGTTGCATCCCGTCCTCCACGGCCAGCCAGACCAGGGTGGTCGGCCGGGCGCTGCCCCACACCGGGAGAGCGGCCTGCCGCAGGGCGATGCGCACCGCGTCGGGATCGAAACGCATCCACAGGTGCAGCGCCAGCGGCGTGCCGGCCACCGCCGTATTCGATCCCCCCCCGGATTGGGCGGACTCGGACGGCGCCTGGGCCGATGCCGACGGCGCCTGGGCCGACGCCGGCGGCACCTGAGTCAATGCCGACGCGGCCTGCGGGGAAGCGGGTGCGACCGCCGGCGGCGCCTGCTCGTACCGGTACTCCAGCACGAACCGGGCCGGATCCTGCAGGGCGGCCTGGAGCTTGGGATCGCCGGCGACCTGCGTATCGCCCGAGACCCGCACGAAGACCTCCGCCAACCCACTGCGGAATGCGGCCAGCCGCTCGCTCACGCCCTGGCCGTCCACCGGCTGCTGCACGGTGTAGAGGTCCCGCACCATGCGCGCCGACGCCGGCAGGGCGATCGCCAACAGGATGAGGGTGCCGGCGACGCGGGCCGACGCGCACCGACGGCGGGGAATGTGCGTCATGGGCATGTCTCCAGGAGATACCGGGATCCGCCGTGCCGCCGGCGGAAACCGGCCGTCCGGCGGGCATCGAGCAGGAAACGATAAAATAGCATATCTCGTTTCCGCGATGCGGGAGCCCTCCCCCAACACCGCGGCCGAAGGCCGCCACAACCCCTTCGCCTGATCCACCGCCGCAGCCCGTCACTTCCCTCACCCCCCGGAAGGAACCCGGCCCTGAAAACCCGTATAATGCAAAACTCGATTATCGCGGCCGCAGGCCGCACCAAAGATCACGAACCCGCCGCATGCCACATCGAGACGACCCTCCGGCTCCCGCCGCCACAACCGATCCCGACGCGCTGACGTACCGCGCCGCCGGTGTCGACATCGATGCCGGCGCCCGCTTGGTGGAGCGCATCCGGCCGTTCGTGGCGCGCACCCGCCGTCCGGAGGTACTCGGCGCACTCGGCGGCTTCGCGGCGCTGGTCGAGCTGCCCCTGGACCGTTACCGCGAACCGGTGCTGGTCTCCGGGACCGACGGCGTGGGCACCAAGCTCAAACTCGCCATCGAACTGCGCCGCCACGACACCATCGGCATCGATCTGGTCGCCATGTGCGTAAATGATATCGTGGTCCAGGGTGCGGAACCGCTGCTGTTTCTCGACTACCTGGCCACCGGCGCGCTGGACGTGGACACCGCCGCGGACGTCATCCGCGGCATCGCCGCCGGCTGCGAGCAGGCGGGCGCCGCGCTGGTGGGCGGCGAGACGGCGGAGATGCCGGGGATGTACGCCGCCGGCGACTACGACCTCGCGGGGTTCTGCGTCGGGCTGGTGGAGAAGACACGCATCATCGACGGGACGCGCGTACGCCCCGGGGATGCGCTGATCGGCCTGGCGTCGTCGGGCCCGCACTCCAACGGCTACTCGCTGATCCGCGAGGTCCTGTCGCGCAGCGGTGCGGACCTGCACGGGGATTTCCACGGGCGAACGCTCGGCGAGGTGCTGCTCGCCCCCACACGGATCTACGTCAAACCCCTGCTGGCCCTGATCGAGCGTGTCGAGGTGCGAAGTCTGGCGCACATCACGGGCGGCGGGCTGCCCGAGAACCTGCCGCGGGTGCTGCCGCCGGGCACTCGCGCCGTATTGGACGCGCGCGCTTGGCCGCGCCCACCGATCTTCGACTGGCTCCAGGAACAAGGGCGCATCTCCGACCCGGAACTCTACCGGACCTTCAACTGCGGTATCGGTATGGTCGCGGCCGTCGCGCCGGACGCGGTCGAGCCGAGTCTCGAGCTGCTCGCCCGGCACGGTGAGAGCGCCTGGCACATCGGCCGCGTGGAGCACTCCGCGGACCCGGCACCGGCCGTGGAGATCGGATGAGCGAACGCGCACCGCTGCCGGTCGTCGTACTGATCTCGGGGCGGGGCAGCAACCTTCAGGCGCTGCTCGACGCGAGCGCGGTCGAGGCGGCGCCGTTTGCGGTGCGTGCCGTAATCTCCAACCGACCCGGGGCCGCGGGGCTCGAGCGCGCGCGCCGCGCCGGCGTCCCCGCGGAGGTCGTGGACCACAGCACGTTGCGCGCGCCCGGGGCGTTCGACGCGGCGCTGCGGGCGGCGATCGAGCGTCACCGCCCCGGACTGGTGGCGCTCGCCGGCTTCATGCGTATCCTCGGACCCGCATTCGTAGACCGCTATCACGGCCGGATCCTCAACATCCATCCCTCGCTGCTGCCGGAATTCCGCGGCCTGGACACACACCGCCGCGCCCTGCAGGCCGGTGTATCCGAACACGGTGCAAGCGTGCACTTCGTGACCGAAGAACTGGACGGGGGACCGATCGTGGTCCAGGCGCGCGTCCCGGTCCTGCCCAATGACGACCCCGAGACTCTGGCGGCGCGGGTGCTCGAACAGGAGCACCGGATCTATCCACTGGCGGTGCGCTGGTTCGCCGACGGGCGCTTGCGGTTGGAACCGGACGGGGCGTGGCTCGACGGGCGGCGCCTGGAACGCCCCCTCACCGTGCATCCCGGCGCGGAAGCGCCGGCATGAGGCACGCGCGCGCCCGCGCTCCGGTGCTGGCGTGCCTTGCGCTGCTGGCGGCGCTGCCCGCGACCTCACGTGCCGCCTGCGCACTCGCGAACTTGGCGCCGTTTACGGCGCACTACGAAGTGAGCGTGCTCGGCGGGCTCGCCACGGTCGGCGAGTACCGCGTCTCTCTGGTGCGCACCGGCCCGGACACGTTCCGCTACGAGACCGTCAGCCGGTCGGTCGGGATCTTCGCCTGGTTCAAGAGGGAGAAGCTGATCGAGCGTAGCGACTGGTCACTGGACGGACAGGTGATCCGGCCGCTCGACACGCTCTACCGCAAGCGCCGCGGCAACCGGCTACGCATCATCCGCACGCGCTTCGACTGGCCGGCGTTGCGCGCCGTGCAGGACGACGACGGGCGCACCACGGTATTGAAAATCCACGACGGCGTCCTGGATCGGATCCTGTTCCAGGTCGCCATGATGCGCGACATGCTCCACCACCACAGGCCCCTCGACTACCGCTTCGTGGACAAGGGGCGGCTCAAGACCTTCCGCTTCAAAATCGAGGACACCGAGAAGGTCGACACCCCGCTCGGCACCTTCGAGGCCGTCAAACTCGAGCGCGTCCCCCTGCCCGGGGAGAAGCCCGACTACGTCTGGGCGGCGCCGCGTTTGTGCTACCTGCCCGTGCGCATCGCCTACCAGCGCTCCGATGGACCCGCCTTCAACATGATCCTGGACGCATTGCAGGGGAACATCACCACCGCCGAGCAGGAGCAGGCGCACACCGAAAACGCCGCGGCGACCCCTTAGGGGTTTCAAGTACTCTGACCCCTTGAAACCCACCTCGCTCAAGCCTTGGGCAGGGTCACGCCGCGTTGCGCCTGGTACTTCCCGCTGCGGTCGCGGTAGGAGACCTCGCAGAGTTCGTCCGCCTCCAGGAAGATCACCTGGGCCACCCCTTCGTTCGCATAGATCTTGGCCGGCAGCGGGGTGGTGTTCGAGAACTCGAGGGTCACATGGCCCTCCCACTCCGGCTCCAGGGGCGTGACGTTGACGATGATCCCGCAACGGGCGTAGGTCGACTTGCCGAGGCAGAGAGTCAGGACGTTGCGCGGGATGCGGAAATACTCGACGGTGCGGGCCAGGGCGAAGGAATTGGGCGGGATGATACAGACCTCGCCCTGGACGTCGACGAAGCTGTCGGCGTCGAAGTCCTTCGGATCGACGATCGCCGAGTTGATGTTGGTGAAGATCTTGAACTCGTCCGCGCAGCGGATATCGTAACCGTAGCTGGAGGTCCCGTAAGAGATGATGCGCGCAGCACCGCTCGTACGCACCTGACCGGGCTCGAACGGCTCGATCATGCCGTGCTCGCACGCCATGCGCCGGATCCACTTGTCGGACTTGATCGGCATCGTCGTCGGGGCGCGGGCGGGAACCGCACCCGGCGCGCCCGTGCTGCTACTCCCGTATCGGCCCCGGTGTTCTTCCGCGGTTCCCTTCAGTTGTTCTGGATGACGATGTTCGGGAAGCGGTCGCTGAAGTCCTTGGCCTGCAGGGAGAGCTTGGCCGCCGTCCGGCGCGCGATCTCACCGAAGATCTGCGCGATGCGCCCGTCCGGATCCGCCACCACCGAGGGTCGCCCGCCGTCGGTGTCGCGCTGGATGCCTGCATCGAGCGGCAGCGCGCCCAACAACTCCACATCGTGTTGCTCGGCCAATCGCTTTCCGCCGCCCTCGCCGAAGATGTGCTCTTCGTGGCCGCACTGGCTGCAGATGTGCAGCCCCATGTTCTCGACGATGCCCAACACCGGCACCTCGACCTTCTCGAACATCTTGAGCCCCTTGCGCGCATCCAGCAGGGCGATGTCCTGCGGCGTAGTGACGATCACCGCCCCGCTCACCGGCACGCGCTGCGCGAGCGTGAGCTGGGTGTCGCCGGTACCCGGCGGAAGATCGATCACCAGGTAATCGAGATCCTTCCACTGGGTGTCGTTGAGCAACTGCTCCAGGGCCTGGGTCACCATCGGTCCGCGCCAGATCATCGGTGTCTCTTCCTCGATCAGGAAGCCGATGGACATGGCCTGCAGATGATAGCTGTTCATGGGCTCCAGGGTCTTGCCGTCCGTGGAATCCGGCTTGCCCTTGATGCCGAGCATGCGCGGCTGGCTGGGGCCGTAGATATCGGCATCGAGGATACCCACCGTGGCACCCTCGGCGGACAGGGCCAGCGCCAGGTTGACCGCCACCGTGGACTTGCCCACGCCGCCCTTGCCCGAGGCGACCACCAGGATGTTCTTGATGTTCTGCAACGGCTTGAGGCTCTTCTGTACGGTGTGCGCGGTAATCTTGCTGGAGACCTCGATGCGCGCGTCGTCCACCCCGTCGATGGACTCGACCTTGGCCTTGAGCGCCCGCGCCAGTTCCTCCCGGTAGCCCTTGGCCGGGTAACCCAGCACGACGTCCACCGACACCGTGCCGCCGTCGATCTCGATGCCCTTGATCGACTTGGCGGACACGAGGTCCTTGCCGAGATAGGGATCGATATACTCCTTGATGGCCGTTTCCACCTGGAGTTGGGAGACGTCCGCCATATTCAAAACCTCCTGCGCAGTGCGCCGGCCCGACAGGCCGGCGCGAGGTCCCAGAGAATCCGGCCAGTTTACACGATTTCCCGCGCTCCGTCCCGACTGAGCCTCTTCCAATGACACATGAGCCTGAACGGGGGGTGTGATTCCAACGTGAGA
>CAZAQG010000092.1:0-8354 GCA_964487445.1 uncultured Chromatiales bacterium | reverse complement strand
AATGGTTAAAGAACCCCTTGCCGGAGTGTGGCGGTCCCCGTACAGTAGCCGAAGCCCAGCGGGGCGTCGGTTGAACTTCACTGCAACGCGGTGCAAATCCCTGTCACGATCGTGAGCATGTTCGTGTGGCCGGTCCGGGTGTACTACGAGGATACCGACGCCGGTGGTATCGTATATTACGCGAACTACCTGAAATTCATGGAGCGGGCTCGTACCGAGTGGCTGCGCGCGCTGGGGTTTGAACAGGACCGGCTGCGGGAGCGGGAAGGAGTCATCTTCGCGGTGCGTTCGGTATGCCTCGATTTCATCAAGCCGGCGCGTTTCAACGACCTCCTGGACGTCACCGTGCAACCGGTGCGGAAACGGCCGGCGAGTCTGGTGCTGGATCAGGAGGTACGGGCGGGGCGGGGGCCGTCACAGTCGCTGTGCCGGGGGCGTGTGCGCATCGCCTGTCTGGACGCTCGGACATTGAACCCCCGCGCGCTGCCGCGGTCCTTGCTCTTGGAGATCCCCGGTGAGTAGCGATCTGTCCATCCTCCATCTGGTCATGGGCGCGAGTCCGCTGGTGCAGGCCGTGCTGGTCGCGCTGCTGCTGGCGTCGATCCTGTCCTGGACGGTGATCCTGCAGAAACGCAAGATACTGCGACGTGCGCAGTTGGCGGCGGACGCGTTCGAGGACCGCTTCTGGTCGGGGACGGACCTCGGCGCCATCTACCAGCAGCTCGGTCGTCGCAACCACGACCTCGCCGGGATGGAACGGATCTTCGAGGCCGGATTCAAAGAGTTCATGCGCCTGCACAAGCAGTCCGGCGCCGAGGCGCGCGCGGTGGTGGAGGGTGCGCAGCGCGCGATGCGCGTGGTGCTCTCCCGCGAGGTGGACGAACTCGAGACCCAGTTGCCGTTCCTTGCGACGGTGGGTTCGACGAGCCCTTACGTCGGGTTGTTCGGGACCGTGTGGGGGATCATGAACGCCTTTCAGAACCTCGGCGGCGCCACGCAGGCCACCATCGCCCACGTCGCGCCGGGCATCTCCGAGGCCCTGGTGGCCACCGCGATGGGCCTGTTCGCCGCGATCCCGGCGGTGATCGCCTACAATCGCTACGTCACCGTGCTCGACCGCCTGGTCAATCGATATGAGAATTTCATGGAAGAGTTCTCGACCATCCTCCAGCGCCACGCCTTGAGCCGGCGCCGCGATCCCGCCGCCGCGCCCGGGCCGGCCCTCGGCCAGACGGCGGAACAGGCCTGAGCCGCGGGGCCGGGTCGATCCCGATGAGTCGAGTCTCCGCAAGACGCAGGCGGTTGATGTCCGACATCAACGTCGTCCCCTATATCGACGTGATGTTGGTGTTGCTGGTGATCTTCATGATCACCGCGCCGTTGCTGACCCAGGGCGTCAAGGTGGAACTGCCCCGGGCCTCGGCACAGCCGCTGCCTCCCGATGCCGGGGAACCGCTGGTGGTGACGGTGGACCGACAGGGTCGCTACTATCTGAACATCGGCGACCATCCCGGTCGGCCGGTCGACGTCGATACGCTGGTCGCGCGCGTGGCCGCGGTGCTCAAGTTCCGTCCGCGGACCAAGGTCATGGTGCGCGCCGATGAGCGCGTCGCCTATGGCACGGTCGTGCGGGTGATGACGTTGCTTCAGGGGGCGGGGGTTCCCAGCGTGGGGCTGGTGACCGAACCGCCGCCGCGCCGGTGACCATGTGGCAGGTGCTGCGCAGAGATCCCGGGGCGCTCGTCGGAGCGCTGCTGATCCACGGGCTCGTATTGGCGTTGTTGGTGCTCGGCCTGCTGCGTACGCCGCGGGTCCGGCCGGTGGGTTCGCCGGGGAAGCCCGTGATCCAGGCGGTGGCGGTCAATGCGAAGCAGGTCGACCGGGAGGTCGGGCGCCTGCGCAAGGCCGAGCAGGCGCGGCGCGCGAGGCAGATCGCCGAGCGCCGGCGGCTCGCGGACCAGCGGCGGGCGCTCAAGCGCCAACGCGAGCGCCAGGCCCGCGAGGCGGTGGTGTTCAAGCGTCGGCGGCGGGAGGCGCAGCGCCGGCGCCGGGCGGCCGAGGCACGCATCGAGGCGCAGCGCAAGGTGCAGGCCGAGCGTCTTGCGAAGCTCAAACAGCAGGCGCTCGCGCTGCAGAAGAAGAAGGAAGCCGAACAGCAGTACTTGGCCGCACTCGCGGCCAAGCGCAAGCGCGAGGCCGCGCAGCAGCGCCGGGCGGCGCAGGCGCGCAAGCGCCGGCAGGCGGCGGAGAAGGCGCTGCAGACACAGGTCGCGGCCGAGCAGCGTCAGGTCCAGGCGGCGCGTGCGCGGGAGGTCCGGGCGATCGTCGACCGATATGTGCAGGCGATCAAGAACCAGGTGGAGCAGAATTGGCTGCGCCCGCCCGGTTCTGCGGCCGGGCTTTCCTGTACGGTGGAGGTTAAATTGATTCCGGGCGGTGAGGTGACGGGCGTGAAGATCGCCAAGGGCAGTGGTGACCCGGTCTTCGACCGCTCGGTGGAGACCGCGGTGCGCAAGGCATCGCCGCTGCCGATGCCGTCCGATCCGTCGTTGTTCAACCGGTTCCGGGACCTCACCTTCGTGTTCAAGCCGGCGCGGCGGGGGGGGGCATCTTGATCCGGACGATCCGCCGCCTGCTGGCGGTGTTGCTGATTTGCGCGGGGATGCCGGCGTGGGCCGGGCTCACCATCCAGATTACCCGCGGGGTGGAGGGCGCGGTCCCGATCGCCGTCGTCCCATTCGCCTGGGGCGGCCCCACGCCGGCGCCGCCCCAGGACATCGGTGCGATCATCGGCGCGGACCTCGCCCGCAGCGGACGCTTCGCGCCGCTCCCGGCGCACGATCTGATCGCACACCCGAGCACCCCGGGCCGGGTGAACCTCGCGAACTGGCGGGTGCTCGGCGTCAACAACTTGGTGATCGGCAGCGTGCGGGCGCTCGGTTCCGGGCGCTACCAGGTCGAGGTCCACCTCTACGACGTCTACCAGTCGGCGCAGCAGGCGCAACTCCTGGGGCGGCAATTCACGGTTTCGGCCGCGCAACTGCGCCGGACCGCGCACCACATCAGCGACCTGATCTATCGACAGTTGACCGGACAGCCGGGCGCGTTCGACACCCGTATCGCCTACGTGACGGTGTCGGGCCCGCCCAAGGCGCGCCGCTACGCCCTCAAGGTGGCCGACTCCGACGGCCACAACGCACATACGGTACTGCAATCGACCCAGCCGATCATGTCGCCGGCCTGGTCGCCGGCCGGCACGCGCCTGGCCTACGTGTCATTCGAGCACGGTCGCTCGGAGGTCTATATCCAGGACCTGGCGACCGGTGCACGCAGGTTGGTGGCGTCCTTCGCCGGGCTCAACAGCGCGCCGGCCTGGTCGCCGGACGGGCGCAAGCTGGCGCTGACGCTCTCGCGCCGGGGCAATCCGGAGATCTACATCCTCGACCTCGCGACCGGGAAGCCGCGCCGGATCACGTACGACCCGGCTATCGATACCAGTGCCGTGTGGATGCCCGACGGGCGCAACCTGGTGTTCACATCAGATCGCGGCGGCGGCCCGCAGTTGTACGAGATCCCGGTGCAGGGCGGACCCGTGACGCGCCTGACCTTCGACGGGCCCTACAATGCCGCCCCCTCGGTCTCGTCGGACGGCGAACGCATCGCGATGGTCCACGGCCAGGGTGGCAGCTACCGGATCGCCGTGCTGGACCTCAAGAGCGGCCTGTTCCAGGTGCTCACGGACGGGCCGCTCGACGATTCGCCGAGTTTTGCCCCGAACGGGCAGATGATCCTGTATTCGGCGCAGTATCATGGCCGGCGCGTCCTGACCACCGTCACGGTGGGCGGGCGGGCCGGGCAGCGCCTGCTTTCCCAGGCGGGCGACGTACAGTCGCCGGCTTGGGGGCCGTATCGCAAATGAACAGAGCCCACGGTCCGGTCGGATCGTGGGCGGGTTTCCTGATCCACAGACGGCGGGAGGAATCGGAGATGACTAAACGAATGCTGACGATCTGGCTGGGCGCGGCGGCGGCGCTGGTGCTCACCGCCTGTGCGGGCACCGGCGGGGGACAGACCGGTGCCGCGCCCGCGCCCGGCGGGGCGGGCGTGGCGGCCGGCGCGGCTGGCGCGGGTGGTGCGCGGAGCTACGCCGCGGGCGGGTCCGGGACGATCCAGGGCCGGGGCGTGGCGGGCGGGCGGCAGGGCCTGCTGGAGAAGCGCACGATCTACTTCGCCTTCGACCGCAGCGTGGTGGAGTCGAAGTACCGCGACATCATCGCCGCCCATGCCGCCTACCTGTCGGCCCACCCCCCCGTGAAGGTGACGCTGGAAGGGAATACGGACGAGAGGGGCAGTGCGGAGTACAATCTGGCCCTGGGCGAGCGGCGCGCGGAGGCGGTCAAGCAGATGATGCTGGTCCAGGGCGTGGCGTCCGCCCAGATCCGCACGATCAGCTTCGGTAAGGAGCGTCCCGTGTGTACGGCTCACGACGAGGCCTGCTGGCGGTTGAATCGCCGGGTGGACATCGTCTACTCGAAACAGTGAGGCGCCCGATGACGCATCGGTCACCCGGAATCCGAGGCCTGCGCCTGGCGGGCCCGATGCTGGTCGTCGTCGTGGCGACGCTGGTGCCCGTGGGGGGGGCGTCGTCCGCCGGGCTTTCGCTGGAGCAACGTGTGGAGCGACTGGAGCGGATCGTGAACGGTCCGGGCATGGTGGATATGCTCGGCCGGATCCAGGTGCTCCAGCAGCAGATCCAGCAACTCACCGGACGCCAGGACGAATTGCAGCACAAGCTCGACAACCTTCAGCGCCACCAGCGTGACCTGTATCTGGACATCGATCAGCGCCTGCGGCGGTTGGAACTGAAGCCGGCTGCGCCGGGTTCGGCGGGCGCCGCTCCGTCGTCGGCGACCCCCGCCGTCCCGTCGTCCGGCGCGGTCGGGGCCGGGGCCGCAACCCTCCAGATCCAGAGCGACTATGAAAGCGCCCTCGGTCTGCTGCGGGCCGGCAAGTATCCGCAGGCGGCCCAAGCCTTCCGGGCGTTTCTCAAGGCGCACCCCGACAGCGCCTACGCGGACAACGCCGAGTACTGGCTGGGCGAGACGAATTACGTCACGCGCAACTTCGGGCCGGCGTTGCAGGCCTTCCAGGCAGTGGTGCGGCATTATTCCAGGAGCCCCAAGGTTCCGGACTCCCTGCTGAAGATCGGCTACATCCAGTACGAACAGAAGCACTGGAAAGAGGCGCGCAAGACGCTTACCGAGGTCATCGCCCGCTACCCGAACAGTGCCGCCGCGCGGCTCGCCGAGCAACGCCGGCAGCGGATGAAGGTGGAAGGCCACTGACCCGCGAGGGCGCGCCGGGCCAAGATAAAATCATGGATACCGCGCCGTTGCCGCGCGGGACGGCGCATGCCGCGCCGGGCCTGCGCATCACCGAGATCTTCCTCTCGCTTCAGGGCGAGACCCGCACGGCGGGATGGCCCAGCGTGTTCGTGCGCCTGACCGGTTGCCCGTTGCGCTGCCGCTACTGCGACACCGCCTACGCCTTCCGCGGCGGGCGGTGGATGGCGATCGATCCGATCCTCGACGAAGTGGCCGCGTACCGGCCGCGCCACGTCACCGTGACGGGGGGCGAACCGCTCGCGCAACGCGACTGCCTCGCCTTGCTCGGGCGGCTCTGCGATGCGGGCTACGAGGTCTCCCTGGAGACCGGAGGGGCGCTTGCGGTGGAGGCGGTCGATCCGCGCGTGGTGCGGGTGCTCGATCTGAAGACGCCGGGCTCGGGGGAATGCCGCCGCAACCGGTATGAGAATCTGGCGGTGCTCGGGCCGCGGGATCAGGTGAAGTTCGTCTGCTGCGACCGTCGCGATTACGAGTGGGCCCGGGAGCAGGTCGAGCGTTACGGGCTCACCGAGCGCTGCGAGGTTCTGTTCTCACCCGGCCACGGCGTGCTCGCCCCCGGCCTGCTGGCCGACTGGATCCTCGAGGACCGCCTCGCCGTGCGCCTGCAGATACAGCTCCACAAGTACCTGTGGGGCGATGTCCCCGGTCGTTGAAGGCCTGAAATGAATCGTCCACGCGAACCCGCCCCGACGGCGCCGGATCGCCCGGCGGTGGTGCTCCTGTCCGGCGGGTTGGACTCGGCGACCACCCTGGCCGTGGCGCGCGCGCGCGGCTATCGCTGTTATGCCCTGAGCCTCGATTACGGCCAGCGCCAAGCCGCGGAACTGGATGCCGCGCGGTGCGTGGCGCGGGGGGCGGCCGTCCACAAGGTCATCCGGATCGACCTCGGGGCGATCGGAGGCTCGGCCCTGACGGATCCGGCGATTCCGGTTCCGGAGCGGCCCTCGGAGGGGATCCCGGTCACCTACGTTCCGGCCCGCAACACCGTGTTCCTGTCCCTGGCCCTGGGCTGGGCCGAGGTGCTGGGCGCGCGCGACCTGTTCATCGGGGTCAACGCCGTGGACTATTCCGGTTATCCGGACTGTCGGCCGGAATACATCCGCGCCTTCGAGGCGCTGGCCGCGCTTGCCACGCGGGCCGGCGTCGAGGGGGCCCGATTCCGGGTCCATGCCCCCCTGATACGCCTGGCCAAGGCCGACATCATCCGCGAGGGGCTGCGCCTCGGCCTGGACTACGCAGCGACGGTTTCCTGCTATGCGGCGGATCCCGAGGGCCGCGCGTGCGGCGTGTGCGACGCCTGTCGGATCCGGGCGGCCGGGTTCCATGCCGCCGGAGTGCCCGACCCCACCCGTTACCAACCCGGTCGGGGGGCGGCGTAGGGCTATAATCCGGGCGGAGGGACCGATAGGGGTAATTGTCCGGCGGCGGGAAATAAACATCCTGCATGCCGCGTCTACATAAAGATAGCCGGTATTCCACAGGCTCGGAGTCGTGCGGGGAGACACTATGCATCTTTCGATCACCAATGAGGTTCTGCTGTCCGTATTCATCATCGCCGGGATCATGGGGGCGGTGGTTTACCGCACGAATTTCTGCACCATGGGAGCGGTTTCGGACTGGGTCAACATGAACGACCGCGGTCGGTTCGGGGCATGGCTGTTCGCCATCGTCATCGCCATCGTCGGGGTGCTGCTCCTGGAGGGCGTGGCCGGCATCGGCCTCGGTACCAACATGCCGCCCTTGATGCCGCCCTATCGCACCCCGAACTTCTCCGTGCTGCGCTACCTCGTGGGCGGTACCCTGTTCGGGATCGGGATGACGCTCGGCAGCGGGTGCGCGTTTCGGACCATCGTGCGCGCCGGCGCGGGCAACCTGAAGTCCGTCGTGGTCCTGATCACCATCGGCATCTTCGCCTACCTGATGACCCAGACCTCCTTCTACGAGACGTTTTTCTACGGGTGGGTGAGCGCCACGACCATCCACTTGGCGGCACACGGGATCTCCAGCCAGGCACTGGGTCCATTGGTAAGCGGCATCCTGCACGTCGGCGACGGCGCGACCCTGGAGTATTGGATCGGCGGGATCCTCGCCTTGGCGCTGCTGGTCACCATCCTTCGCTGGTCGGATTTCCGCACGCGCTTCGACAACATCCTCGCCGGCGCCGTAGTCGGGCTGGCCGTGGTCGCCGCCTGGTACGTGACCGCCGGTCCGATGGGACACGCCTGGAAGGAGGCGGTCGTGTTCATGGATAATCCCCCGCGGGACGTGATGACCCAGTCGTTCACCTTCGTGAACCCCACCGGTGAGACGCTGGCGTACCTCATGTCGCCGCGCAACGTGGCCCTGATCACCTTCGGTGTGGTCTCGCTGGTCGGCGTGTTGGTGGGTTCCCTGGTGTACTCGGTGCTCACCCGCAACTTCCGGATCGAATGGTTCCGGTCCGTGGGGGATTTCATACGCCATGTCACCGGCGGGGCACTGATGGGCATCGGCGGCGTGCTCGCCATGGGTTGCACCATCGGGCAGGGCGTCACCGGATTCTCCACGCTGGCGCTCGGGTCGATCCTGGCCTTCATCTCGTTCGTGTTCGGCAGCGCCCTGACCATGAAAGTGGAATACTACAAGCTGGTGTATGAACAGGAGGCCAGCTATTTCGATGCCCTGGTATGTGCGCTGGTGGACATGCACCTGCTGCCGCGGCGTCTGCGCAGATTCGACCCCGTTTAAAGAATCGGCGCAGGGTGCAGACTCGAGTTCTCGAAGCCTTTGGCCGATAACCCGACGGGGGCGTGTCCGCTCCCCGTCGGGCCCGGTGCCGCGGGGCGGGGATGCCCCGAGTGGATTCGCGTAGTTCCGCAGAGGTCATCCGTGGATCCGCGGACCGGCATCAGGCATCGAACAGCACCGTTCTTCGACGCCCCGCACGACCTGCTGCGCCGGGAAGATCCC
>CAZAQG010000091.1:0-8512 GCA_964487445.1 uncultured Chromatiales bacterium | reverse complement strand
CCTGGGGCACCACTTCCGACTGTAACCGGGCGTTCGCAAGCCGGGGCCGAACGCCCGTCGCCACTGCATTGGTACGGAAATTGCTGTAGACTTCGGCATCGGCAGCCCAACACCCCGTTTCGGTAAAGAAACCCTTAATCCTTACTATGAAACAGAGTATCCAGCTCCGTCTCGGCCAGCACTTGGCGATGACGCCGCAACTGCAACAGGCGATCCGTCTGCTGCAGATGTCGACGGTGGAGCTGCAGTTGGAAATCCAGCAGGCACTGGAATCCAATCTGATGCTGGAGTCCGGCGACGAGGCCGAAGACGAGGCGCCGACCCCGGGCAACGGCGCCGCCGAGGGTGCGATGGAATCCCACGGCGAAGCCGCCGCCGAAGTGGAGGCCGGCGGGACCCAGGACAGCATCCCCGACGAACTCCCGGTCGACAGCGTCTGGGAGGACATCTACGACATCCCGACGCCCTACTCCGGGCCCAGCGATGACAACTCGCGGGAGATGGAGATCCTCGGGGGCGGCGGCGAGACCCTTCGCGAGCATCTGCTCTGGCAGATGAATCTCACACCGTTCAGCGACATCGACCTGGCGGTGGCGATGGCGATCATCGACGCGATCAACGAGGACGGCTACCTCTCGCTTCCGCTGGAGGAGATCCACCAGGGACTTCCCGCATCGCTGCAGATCGACTTCGAGGAAGTGGAGACGGTCCTGCACCGCATCCAGAATTTCGATCCGGTGGGCAGCGGCGCGCGCACCCTGAGCGAGTGCCTGATCGCCCAACTCCAGCAGTTCGATCCCGACAAGACCCCGGCGCTGGCAAGCGCCCGCGAGATCGTCGCCAGGCACCTGGATGCGCTGGGGCGACGGGACTACGGGAAGATCATGCGCAAGCTCAAGATCGGCGAAGAGGAGATGGAGCTGGCGGCGGCGCTCATCCTCTCCCTCAACCCGCGCCCCGGATCCCAGATCGCCGGCCCGCCGCCGGCGTACATCGTCCCGGACGTATTCGTGCGCAAGTACCGCGGCGCGTGGCGCGTGGAACTCAACCCCGAATCCACCCCGCGGTTGCGGGTGAACCCCTATTATGCCGGGCTGGTGAAACGCGCCGACGACAGTGCCGACAACAACTACCTGAAGAACCACCTGCAGGAGGCGCGCTGGTTCATCAAGAGCCTCCAGAACCGCAACGATACCCTGCTCAAGGTGGCATCCTGCATCGTCGAGCGACAACGCGGCTTCCTGGAGTACGGCGAAGAGTCGATGAAGCCGCTCGTACTGCGCGAGGTCGCCGACGCCGTGAGCATGCACGAATCGACGATCTCGCGGATCACGACGCAGAAGTACCTGCATACTCCGCGCGGGATCTGCGAATTCAAGTACTTCTTCTCGAGCCATGTCGGTACCGCGGACGGCGGCGAATGCTCGGCGACCGCGATCCGCGCCAAGATCAGAAAACTGATCGGAACGGAGGACCCGGTTCATCCCCTGAGCGACAGCAAGATCGCCGAACTGCTGTCCCGCGAGGGGATCCCGGTCGCCCGGCGCACCGTCGCCAAATACCGCGAGGCGATATCCCTGCCTCCCTCCAACGAGCGCAAGCACCTGCGCTGAAACCCATTGCGAATCTTCCCTGGACCCAGGAGCCGACGTATGCAGATCGACCTCACCGGACACCATATCGACATCACCCCGGCACTGCGCGAGTATGTAGACAGCAAGATGCAGCGCCTGGAGCGGCACTTCGACCACGTGACCGACACCCACGTCGTTCTGAGTGTCGAGAAAGTGCGCCACAGGGCCGAAGCGACGCTGCAGATCAGCGGTGCCACGGTCCATGCCGACGCCACCGACGAGGACATGTATGCCGCGATCGACGCACTGGCGGACAAGCTCGACCGCCAGCTCAAGCGGCACAAGGAAAAGATCGGCGACCATCGCGGAAACGGCGCGCCGCGCAACGCCTGAGCGCGGTACGCCCCGCACCGTCCCGCCGCCACATCTCATAACGGTCACCATGCGATGCGGATTTCGGAACTGATCACACCGGCCCGGGTGGCCTGCGGCGGCGAGGCCGGCAGCAAGAAGCGTGTCCTCGAACGGCTCGGCGAGCTGGCCGTGGCGGACGTGCCCGACCTCACCGCCGCGGAGGTCTTCGACAGCCTCATCGAACGCGAGCGCCTCGGCGGCACCGGGCTCGGACACGGCGTTGCCCTGCCCCACGGGCGCCTGAAGGGCGCCCGGCGCGCGATCGGGGCGCTCATGACCCTCGAGGAAGGCATCGATTTCGACGCCCCCGACCGGCAACCGGTCGATCTGCTGTTTGCATTGCTGGTGCCGGAGCACTACACCGACGAGCACCTGGAGATCCTGGCGCAACTGGCCAAGCTGTTCAGCGACGCACAGCTGTGCGCGACCCTGCGCGGCTGCGCTACCGGCGCCGAACTGCTGGCCGCCGTCGCGGATTGGGAACGGCGACAGGCCGCGGCATGAGCACCTCTATCACGATCCGCCAGCTCTACGACGCGCTGCGCGAGCGCCTCGACCTGGAATGGGTGGCGGGCGCGAGCGGCGGCGAGCAGACCTTGCGCGCGGCCGGCGACAATGCCAGCACGGCGCTGGTCGATCGCCTGAACCCGATCCAACCCGCCCGCCTGCCGGTCCTGGGGGCGCGGGAGATGGACTTCCTGGACGGATTGCAGGGCAATTCCAGAGCGCAAGCCCTGTCCGGAATCTTCAAGTCCGGCATCGCGGCCCTGATCGTGGCCGACGCCCGCCCGGTCCCCGACGATCTTCGCCACCTCGCCGAGGAATCGCGCATCCCGGCCCTGGCGAGTCCCCGTTCCGGCGACGAAGCGGTGAGCAACCTGCGCCACCACCTCGCGCACCTGTTCGCCGAGCAGGTCGTGTTGCACGGAGTGTTCATGGAGGTCATGGGGATCGGCGTGCTGATCACCGGCGACAGCAGCATCGGCAAAAGCGAACTCGCCCTGGAACTGGTCAGCCGCGGACACCGGCTGATCGCCGACGACGCCCCCGAGTTCTCGCGTATCGCCCCCGACGTCCTCAACGGGACGTGCCCGGAGATGCTGCGCGGCTTCCTGGAAGTACGCGGGCTGGGGTTGCTGAACGTGCGCGCCATGTACGGCGACGGTGCGATACGGCGCAACAAATACCTGCGCCTGCTGGTGCATCTGCAGCCCGCCGGCCACCGCAACCTGCGCGACATGGATCGCCTCTCCCCGTACCGCCGCATGCGCCGCGTGCTGGGCGTCGAGGTACCGGAGATCACGCTGCCGGTTGCCCCCGGGCGCAACCTCGCGGTCCTGGTGGAGGCCGCGGTACGCGGCCATGTACTGTATATGAACGGTTACGATTCCGGGCGCGACTTCATAGAGCGCCAGCGCCGCTTCATGGAGCGGGGACGCCCGTGAGGCTCATCATCGTCAGCGGCCTGTCAGGCTCCGGGAAGAGCATCGTGCTGCACACACTCGAGGACCTGAACTACTATTGTATCGACAACCTGCCGGTCGGCATGTTGCGGGCGCTCGCCGAGCAGTTCGGCGCGCATGGCGGGTTGCGCGTCGAAAAGGCCGCGGTGGGAATCGACGCCCGCAACCAACCACAGGACCTGGAACACTTCCCGCAGATCGTGGAACAGCTCGAGGACAGCGGACTGGACTGTGACATCTTCTTCATCCACGCCGGCGACGAAACGCTCCTCCAGCGCTTCAGCGAGACGCGGCGCAAACACCCGCTCACCCGTGACGGGATCACGCTCGCCGAGGCGATCGCGCTGGAGCGCCGTCTGCTCTCGCCGATCGCCGAGCGCGCGGACCTGCAGATCGACACCTCCCGCACCAACGTGCACCAGCTCCGCGACTTGGTGCGCGAGCGCGTCGAGCGACGCTCCCCGCGCGCGCTGTCGCTGCTGTTCCAGTCCTTCGGCTACAAGCACGGCGTTCCCGGCGACGCCGATTTCGTCTTCGATCTGCGCTGTTTGCCCAACCCGCACTGGGAGGCGGAACTGCGCCCGCTCACCGGCCTGGACGAGCGCGTTGCGACCTACCTCGCGGCCGAGCCCAAGGTCGCGCGGATGCTGGAGCAACTCACGCAATTCCTGGAAACGTGGATACCGTACTTCGAGGCGGAGAACCGCAGCTATCTGACCGTAGCCCTGGGCTGTACCGGGGGACAGCACCGCTCGGTATACCTGGCGCAACAACTCGCCGGGCACTTCCGGGCGACCCGACCACACGTCTCGACGCGCCACAGGGAATTGTCATGACCGTCGGCCTGTTGATCATCACGCACAACCGGATCGGATCCGAACTGCTGGATACGGCCACCAACATGCTCGGGATCTGCCCGCTCTCCACGCTGGTGCTCCCGGTGACCCAGGACACCGACCCGGACCGGACCTACGCCGCAGCCCGACGCATGGTGCAGGACCTGGACCAGGGCGAGGGCGTACTCATCCTCACCGATGTCTACGGTTCGACCCCGAGCAACATCGCGAGTCGCTTGCGCGAACAACAGCGCGTGCGGGTGGTGGCCGGGGTGAACCTCCCGATGCTGATCCGGGTGCTGAACTACCCGCGCCTGGAACTGGAGGGACTGGCCGCGAAGGCGCTGAGCGGCGGGTGCGACGGTGTGCTGCTCTGCAAGCCGGACCCGACGGGAGCCGCGGGGACCGCGGGGTCCGCAGGAAAATGACGTGATCGTCCGGGAGTTGCCGATCGTCAATCGGCTCGGCCTGCACGCACGGGCGGCGGCCAAGTTCGTCAACCTGGCCGCGCGCTTCGAGAGCGACGTCCAGGTCAGGCGCGGCGACCGTCAGGTCAACGGCAAGAGCATCATGGGCGTCATGATGCTCGCGGCCGCCAAGGGGATGCGCGTCACGCTGATCATCAGCGGCACGGACGAGGAGGAGGCGGCGCGTCACCTGGAATGCCTGGTGGCCGAGCGTTTCGGCGAAGAGGAATAAGGCACGGGCAGGGAAGCCCGCGCTGAATGGGGGGCCGCGGACGCAATGCGTCCGCGGCCGGATTCCAAGCAGGCCCCGCGCGGGACCGCCCGCAGGCGGGGCGTTGCGCCCGGCCCGGAAGTCGGAACGATGAGCCTGTTACTGATCGGCACCGGCGTATCCCGCGGCATTGCCATCGGCAAGGCCCGCGTCCTGCAGCACGGGCAACCGGACATCCCCGAGTACGCGATCCCCCGGCGCCGGGCCGACGCCGAAGCGACACGTTACCGGGATGCCCTGAAGCGCACGCAGCATGAGTTGGAGAGCATTCGCGAGCAGGTCTCCGGCAGCCTGTCCACGGAGATCGTCTCGTTCCTCGACACCCACATCCTCATGCTGCGGGACTCGACCTTCGCCCAGGCCCCGGTCGAGCGGATCCGCGCGCAACTGTGCAACGCCGAATGGGCCCTGAAGCAGCAGCGGGATATCCTGGTGCGCATGTTCGAGGACATGGACGACGCCTATCTGCGCAGCCGCCGGGAGGACGTCGACCACGTCGTCAACCGGATCCAACGCATCCTGCTCGACCAGGAAATGCACGCCGGGCGCGAGGATCACCGACGCCCGGAGGGGCGCATCGTGCTGGCCGACGACCTCAACCCGGCCGACCTCGTACTCATGCATCACCAGGGACTGATCGCCTGTGCCACCGAGTCGGGCGGCCCCCTCTCCCATACCACCATCTTGGCGCGCAGCCTGCGTATCCCGATGATCGTCGGCATCCACCACGTCCGTCACTACGTGCACGACGAGGAGTTGGTGGTGATGGACGGCGACCGCGGGGTGATTTTGGCGGACGTGGACGAGGCGTCCCTCCAACACTACCGCAAGCGCCAAAAACAACAGCAACGCTACCGGACCACGCTCACCAGGCTGCGCGGAAAACCGGCCATCACACGCGACGGGCGTCCCGTCAAACTGCAGGGCAACATCGAACTCCCCGAGGACGCCACGCACCTGCGCAGAACCGGCGCCGACGGCGTAGGGCTGTACCGCACCGAGTTCCTGTTCATGAACCGCGAGACCCCGCCGGACGAGGAAGAGCAGTTGCACGCCTATCGGGGCGTGGTCCGGGCGCTCGAGGGCGCGCCCGTGACCATCCGCACCCTGGATCTCGGCGGCGACAAACCGGCCCAGGGCGGGGCCGGCGCCGGGGCGCCGTGCACCAACCCGGCCCTGGGGCTGCGCGCGATCCGCCGTTGCCTGCGCGACACGGCGTTGTTCAAGCCGCAGTTGCGCGCAATCCTGCGTGCCTCGGCCCACGGGCCGGTGCGCATCATGATCCCCATGTTCTCCAGCCTCCAGGAAATCGCCCAGGTCCGGGGGCTCATCGAGGAGACCAAACGCGAATTGATCAAGGAGGCCATGCCGTTCGATCCGGAAATCGACGTCGGCGGCATGATCGAGGTGCCGGCCGCGGCGGTGGCGGCGGCGCGGTTCGCGGCCCGGCTCGATTTTCTCTCCATCGGCACCAACGACCTGATCCAATACACGCTGGCCATCGACCGCGTGGACGACGAAGTGACCTATCTCTACGACCCGCTGCACCCCGCGGTGCTGCAACTCATCCACACGGTGATCCGGGCGGGCCGACGGGCCGGGATCCCGGTGTCGATGTGCGGGGAGATGGCCGGCGACGTGCACTACACCCGCCTGCTGCTGGGCCTGGGCCTCACCGAGTTCAGCATGCACCCGGCCTCGCTGCTCGAAGTCAAGCACATCGTCAACGAGAGCCACGCCGGAGATCTCGGACGGCTCGCCGAGCGGCTGCTGGAGACCGACGCCCCGGAAGAGACCGCGCAACTGCTGCGCCGGCTCGGCGCGATCTAGTCCCCACACCCCGCCCCCACAAAGGCACCCGTAGGGCGGGCCTCGGCCCGCCGACGACGTGCGATATTCGACGCCGTTGAGAATATCGACGGCCTCGGCCGGACAACCCCCGTCCTCGCGAACCCACTGCACGGAGGCGCGTGGACCACGCCGCGGATCCCCGATACACTGGCCCCCGCCCGCCAGAGGGGCCCCTTCCACGCATACGCACGCAGTCCGCCATGGCCGAGACCACCAAAAACAAGGGAAAGGTACAGGACGTCCTGCAAGCCGCCGCCGAGGCCCTGGAGAGCGGGACCCTGCGCAAACTGCAGCGCATGGTCAACGACCTGCACCCGGCCGAGATCGCCCACCTGCTGGAATCCATGCCCGGCGCCCAACGCCGCATCGTATGGGAACTCCTCGACCCGGAGAACGAAGGCGACGTTCTCGTACACCTCAACGAGGAGGTGCGCACGGGCCTGATCCGCGGCATGGCCACCCACGAGCTGGTCGCCGCCACGGAAGGGCTCGACACCGACGATCTCGCGGACCTGCTGCAGACCCTCCCGAACGCCGTGATCCAGGAAGTACTGCGGTCGATGGACCAGCAGAACCGCCAGCGCCTGGAAAAGGTGCTCTCCTACCCGGAGGACAGCGCCGGCGGCCTGATGAACACCGACACCATCACGGTGCGCGCCGACGTCACCCTGGACGTGGTGCTGCGCTACCTGCGCCTGCGCGGGGAGCTGCCGGAGGCGACCGACAGCCTGATGGTGGTCAACCGCTTCGACCGCTACCTCGGGGTGCTGCCACTCATCGCGTTACTGACCCGGGACCCGGACTTGACGGTGGCCGAAGTCATGGACCGCGAACTCAAGGGGATCCCCGCCACGATGCCGGCGCGCGAGGTGGCAAACCGCTTCGAGCGCCACGACCTCGTCTCCGCGCCGGTGGTGGACGAGCAGGGCCGCCTGCTCGGGCGCATCACCATCGACGACGTCGTCGACGTCATCCGCGACGAGGCCGAACACTCGCTGCTGAGCCTGACCGGACTCAGCGGCGAAGAAGACCTGTTTTCCCCGGTAATTCCGGCAGCCCGGCGTCGCGCCATATGGCTCGGCGCAAACCTGGCCACGGCCTTTCTCGCCTCCTCCGTGGTCGGGCTGTTCGAGCACACCATCCACAAAGTGGTGGCGCTTGCAGTGCTGATGCCGATCGTGGCCAGCATGGGCGGCATCGCCGGCAGCCAGACCCTGACCATCGTCGTACGAGGGCTGGCGCTCGATCAACTGCGCGACGCCAACGTGCGTTGGCTGCTGATCAAGGAAATCTGGGTGGCGGTGATGAACGGGATCCTGTGGGCGATGGTGGTCGCCGCAGTGGTCATGGCCTGGTTCGAGGACCTGCGCCTGGCGGCGATCATCGCCGCGGCCATGATCCTCAACCTCCTGTGTGCGGCGCTGGCCGGCGTGGCGATCCCGCTGATCGAGCGCCGCATGGGCATCGACCCGGCGCTGGCCGGAACGGTGGTCCTGACGACGATCACCGACGTGATGGGTTTCCTTTCGTTCCTGGGGCTGGCGACCCTGTTTCTGACTTGAGCCCCGGCGCGCGGCGGGACTGGAGACCATGGCGGATTCCTTCGATGTCATCGTGATCGACGCCGGGCGCGGCG
>CAZAQG010000090.1:0-8571 GCA_964487445.1 uncultured Chromatiales bacterium | reverse complement strand
TATGGAGGCTAGGCCCGGAATCGAACCGGGATGGACGGCTTTGCAGGCCGCTGCATAACCACTCTGCCACCTAGCCGGAGGGCGCACGGTTGGGCGCCGGCGCGGCCCCGGGGAGGGGGGGCCGACGGGGTCGCGATGATAGCAAGAGCCTCTGCGGTGGTCCACACCCGCGCCGATCGGTCGCCGGCCCGTGTATCCGATCTCCGGCGCGCATATGTGCCGGGCGGGATCACATCGGGGAGTGGGGGAAGGACCTGGAGCGGGAAACGAGACTCGAACTCGCGACCCCAACCTTGGCAAGGTTGTGCTCTACCAACTGAGCTATTCCCGCGCAGGATGGATCATTGTAGCCGCGCCCTCCCGGCTGTCAAGGTGGACTGGCGGGTCGGGGCGGATCCATCCCGGGCGCGCCCGCCGGCGCCCCTCAGCGCTCGGCGCCTATCGCCGGCCACGCCGCGCGCAGGTATACGAACATCGACCACAGGGTCAGCACCGCGGCGACGTACAGCAGCAGCAATCCCACCGCGTAGGTCGGGAAGGGGCCGATCGAATACTTGTAGAGCAGCAGTACCAGTGCCGCCATCTGTACCGCGGTCTTGAACTTGGCGACCAGCGTGACCGCGACGCGCATGCGCTTACCGATGTGCGCCATCCACTCGCGCAAGGCCGAGATGGCGATCTCGCGTCCGATAATGACCATCGCCGGGAGCACGAAGACGAAGTGCGGATCGTCCTGCACCAGCAGCACCAGGGTCACGGCGACCATGAGCTTGTCGGCGACCGGATCGAGGAACGCCCCGAAGTGCGAGGTCTGCCCGAGGCGCCGGGCGAGGAAACCGTCCAGCCAGTCGGTCGCCGAGGCGACCGCGAACAACACGGCGCAGGCGGCGCGCGCCCCCTGGAACGGGAGGTAGTAGACCAGCACGAACACCGGGATCAACAGGATGCGCAGCGAGGTCAGCAGGTTGGGAAGATTCCACCTCATCGTGCTCAGGGCTCCACTGCGTGCAGCGAATCGTAGATGCGCTGCGCGAGCGCGCGGCTGATGCCGACCACGCCCGCCAGATCGTCCACGCCGGCGCGCGCCACCTCGCGCAGGCCGCCGAATTGGCGCAACAGGCGCCGGCGACGCGTTGGCCCGACCCCCGGGATCGACTCCAGCGATGAAACGTTGCGCGCGCGGGCGCGACGCTGCCGATGCCCGGTGACGGCGAAGCGATGCGCCTCGTCGCGGATCTGCTGGATGAGGTGCAGGGCCGGTGAGTCCGGTGCCGGCAGCAGCGGCACACCGCCGCCTGCGCGGTACAGAACCTCGGCGCCCGGGCGCCGGGCCTCGCCCTTGGCGATACCGAACAGCGCCACCCCGCCGATCTGCAACTCCTCCAGCACGCGCCGCGCCTGCTCGACCTGGCCACGCCCCCCGTCGATGAACAGCACGTCCGGCAGCGGCGCCTCGCCGCGGCGGATACGCGTGTAGCGCCGACTCACCGCCTGATACATCGCCGCGTAGTCGTCGCCGGGAGCGATGCCGCGCAGATTGAAGCGCCGATAATCGGACTTCAGGGCTCCGGCGGCGTTGAACACCACGCACGAGGCGGTGGCCGCCTCGCCCATCGTGTGGCTGATATCGAAGCACTCCAGCCGCTGCGGCGTCTCCTCGAGCGCCAGGGCCTCGCGCAGCGACTCGAGGCGATCGGCCATGCCCGCGCGGCTCGACAGGCGCATGCCCACCGCCTGTTCGGCATTGAGCGCCGCCATGCGCAACCAGCGGGCGCGTTCGCCGCGCACCCGGGAGGAGATCGCAACCCGGTGGCCGGCACGCGCCGCGAGCACCCGCTCGAGCAGCTCCGGCTCCTCCGGGACCGCATTGACCAGGATCTCACCGGGAATTTCTCCGGGCGCTTCGCGTGCCGCGTAGTACTGGGAGAGGAACGCACCGAGAACCTCCCCGGCGTCCGCGCCCTCCGGGACCCGCGGCGTGAACTCCTTGTTGCCGAGGTTGCGCCCCCCGCGCACGAAGAACACCTGTACACTCGCCGCGCCGCCGCGCACCGCGGCGGCCACGAGATCGAGGTCGCCGCCCTCGCCGCTTACGTACTGGCGCTCGCACACGCGGCGCAGGCTCGCGATACGGTCCCGGCAGCGCGCCGCCTCCTCGTAGTCGAGACGCGCCGCGGCCTCTTCCATGCGCTGCGCCAGTTCCTCGATCACCGTGTCGCCCCTCCCTTCCAGGAAGCGCAGCGTGCGTTCCACGTCCTCGCGGTAGCGCGCCGGCTCCACCCTACCCGCGCACGGCCCCGAACAGCGCCCGATCTGGTACTGCAGGCACGGGCGCGAGCGGTTGCGAAAGAAGCCGTCCTCGCACTGGCGTACCTGGAAGATCTTCTGCAGCAGATTCAGGCTCTCGCGCACCGCGTGCGCCGAGGGATACGGACCGAAGTAGCGCCCCGGCGCACGTTTCGAGCCGCGGTGGAAGGTGAGGCGCGGGTATTCGTCGTCGGTGGACATGCGGATATACGGATAACTCTTGTCGTCGCGCAGCAGGATATTGTAGCGGGGGCGCAGATCCTTGATCAGGTGGTTCTCGAGAAGCAGCGCCTCGGCCTCGGTATGGGTGACGGTGACCTCCACCCGGCGCATCTGCGCAAGCATCACGCGCGTCTTTCCGTTGCTCGCGGTTGCGCGGAAGTAGCTCGCCACGCGCTTGCGCAGGTCGCACGCCTTTCCCACGTAGAGCACCCGGGCACCGGCACCCACCATCCGGTAGACCCCCGGACGGTGCGGGACCGTGCGCAGGAAGGCGCGCGGCTCAAATGCTTCTTCGACCCCGGCTTTCGCCATGGCGGCATTATACGGGATGGACGCGCCCCCGCCCCGGATCCATGGCCGGCGGCCGGCGGACTTGGGAGGTTCTGTCGCGGCAGCGGGAGATCGGTCCATTTTTCGATCGTTTTCGTTGAATAATGCCCGCTATTCGCCTCAAACGATCGAAAAACGGTCCTCGATCCTCCGCTCGCCCCGCCACGACCCCCCTAAATCCGACGAGCCGCCAAGGGAGCGACTTCCACCGCCTGCGTATCGCCGTGTGCCAGATCTATCCGCAACAAATTGTGGTCGTTGGTATTCGCCACCCACAGTGCGTCGCCCTCGACGCTGATCCCGCCCGGCTCGATCATCCGCTCGCCGACATCGAGGCCGCACACCTCGCGGGTGGTGAGGTCCAGGCGTTTGATCTTGTGGTTGAAGGTATCGGCGATCCACAAGACCCTGCGTGCCGCGTCCGCCGCCACTCCCTGCGGGTGCTGGAGCTTCGCCTCCAACCCGGTGCCATCCGCATCCCCGAACTCGAACAACCCGGTGCCCACGATCGTCTCGATCCACTCGCGCCCCAGTTCGATGACGCGGATCGCCGAGCTCTCCGAGTCGGCGACATACAGGCGCCCGCCGGCGAGCGCCAACCCGGAGGGCTGCGCTAGTGCGGCCGAGCGCAGCGGTCCGTCGGCAAGATCCTCACGGCCGCTGCCGGCAAGCACCTCGATGACGTTGCGCCTGAGGTTCAGGCGCCAGATCTGGTGCTGACCGGCCATGGCGATATAGAGGGAACCGTTGTCGTAGACCAGATCCAACGGCGAGTTGAGCGCCGCCTTCAGGGGATTCGTGAAGCGGTCCCCGGCATAGCGGCCCTGCTCTCCGGTGCCGGCGACGGTCTGCACCCCGCCGTGCAGCAGGTCGATGCGGCGAATCGAGTGATTGCCGGTATCGGCTACGAACAGGTGTTCATCGACGCGCACCAGCCCCTGCGGGTCATTGAACGAGGACTCCTCCAGCCGCCCGTCGAGCAGGCCGAGCGATCCGGAGCCGAAGGCGCGCACTACCGAGCCGTCGGCGCGCAGCTCCAGGACCCGGTTGTGACCGCTGTCGCTCACGTACACCCGCCCGCCGGCGGCGTGCACCTTGCCCGGGAAACTCAGCGGACCGCGCGGCTCGGGTCGCGGGCATACGGCCACCGGCTCGTGGCGCCGCAGACCGCGTTCCTCGGCCGCCTGCAGGTGCTCCTGGATGAGCCGATCGAGCTGGCGCCGGCGCCCCTCGCCGGGGAGCGCGCCGACGACGTAGCCCTCGGGATCGATGAAAATGATCGTCGGCCACGCACGCACGCCGTACTGACGCCAGACCGTGTACGTGGGGTCATTGGCGACCGGATGGCGGATGTGGGAACGGTTGACGGCCTTGAGTACGTTCGTCGTGACCTTCTCGTTGGGGAACTTCGGCGAGTGCAGGCCGATCACGGTCAACCCGTCGGGATACTTCTGCTCCAGGTAGTGCAGGTCCGGGAGCACGTGCAGGCAGTTGATGCAGCAATACGTCCAGAAATCCAGCAACACGACCTTGCCCCGCTGATCCGCGATCCGCACTGGGGCGTCGCAGTTCACCCATTCCAGGACATCGGGCAGTTCCGGAGCCCGGATGCGGGATTCGCTCATGGGCCAGTGACCTCGTCTGCGGCGCACGGGGGAAATCGCGCCGAAGCATGCTGCGCGCAATGGTATCACGGTCGCGGGGAGAGCCGCGTCGGCGGGGGGACTCAGGTGTCGGCGATCATTCCGTGGTGATGGGCGAGGCGTACCATCTCGACCTCGGAGCGCACGCCGAGCTTGCCGCGCAGGCGTTGGCGGTAGGTATGGATGGTCTTCGGACTGAGACACAATCGATGCGAGATCTCGCCCACCGACTTGCCCTGGGCCACCAGCAGCAGTACCTGGAACTCGCGCTGCGACAGATCCCCGAACGGGGCGGCGCCGTCGCCGTTGAGGCGCGCCAGCACCCAGCGGCGCGCCAGGTCCCGACCCACGTAGCGGCGCCCGGCGGCGACCTCGCGGATCGCCGCGGCCACCTCGTCCACGGGCGACTCCTTGCTGAGAAAACCGGCCACCACGCGCCGGGCCCAGCCGCGCGGCACTACGAAGTTGACATGTTCGGTGATCAGGATCAGGCCCAGCGACGGGAAATGGCGCCGCAGGTGCAGGATCCCGTCCAAGACGTCGATCTCCGGGACGTTGACCACCACGAGCGCCACATCGGCGGCGCGCCGCCTCAGGACCGCGGCCGCCTCCCGGCCAGAGGTGACCGCACCCGCGATCACGAATTCCGCGTGATCCTCCAGCAGGCGGCACAGTCCGTCTCGGACCAGCACATGGCTGTCGATGAGCAGAACGCGGATCATGGCCCCGAATCTCAGGCGATAACACCCTGAATTGTTAGCGGCAGCGCGCGGGTTTGCTTGAAGATCGGATCGCGAGAAGAACGAAGGGGCCACAGGTTCGCCCCGCTCCACACACGCACAGGGGCCGGGAAGCGCGGAGGATCCGCAACCCGGACCCCGGCTGCATCATTCACCTTGATTCGATCCGGAGGGGATCTGTGGCGGCCCGCGGCCGCGCTATGGGGGGGCGGTATCGGCCATGCCGTAACGCAACGCGAGGCGCGTCAATTCAACGTCGTTTCCGATACCGAGTTTGCCGTAGAGCCGATAGCGGTAGGTGTTGACGGTCTTGGGGCTGAGTCCGAGCATCTCGGCGATGCGCTGCGCGCTGTGCCCGCGCGTGAGCAGGCCCATCACTTCCAACTCGCGATGGGATAGGGTATCGAAGGGCGAGCGCACGCCGCCGGGCAGCAGCGAATGGGCCAGTTGCTGGGCGATGTCGCTACCCACGTAGCGCTCGCCCCGGTGCACGGCACGGATCGCCGAGAGGAACTCCTCCACGGAACAGGCCTTGCTGAGAAAGCCCGTCGCGCCGCTCTCCAGGAGCGTCCCCGGATAAGGCTCGGCGCCCTGCGGCGTGAGTACGATGATCTTCAGCACCGGCGCGCGCGCGAGCAATGCCTGCACCGTCACAGCCGCCGTGACGCCGGGCGGGCGTACGTCCATCAACAGCACGTCCGGCGCATCGGCCTGCACCCGGGCGAGGACCTGTTCGGCGTCGTCGGCCTCCCCTACCACCAGAACCCCGGGCGCCTCCTCGAGCAACCGGCGCAATCCGGCGCGCACCAGACGATGGCTGTCCACCAGGACGACCCGGATCACGGCACCCTCCCCGACCGGCGTCCGCGCCCCGAAATGGGCGCGAGGCTTACGTCATTGTGCAACAGACGACTAGCCGATTGTAGGGATTTTTGCCCGTGCGTCGGCCCGCGTGAGTACGACGGCGAGAAAACCGCCCACGAGACAACGTGCCGGCGCCAGCACTTCGATCGCGCGCGCCGCCGGTCCACCCGATGGCATGAACACGGCGCTGCGAGCGGTCAGGCGGGCCTGCGGCTGCAGACCGCGTGCCCACTGCCGAACGTCGGCGAAGCGGTCCCAACGCGCCCCCGCGTAGCCGCCGCGCCCGTGCTTGCGATGATGCAGGAGACTCGCCCGGTTGAGCAGACCGAGGACCACCCCGGTGCGCGCGACCCGCCATGCCTCGCGCAACGCACGGGCGGGATCGGCGATGAAGCACAGGCTGGTGACGGCCGCCACCCAGTCGAAGGTGCCGGAGGGAAACGGCAGTACCCCGGCGTCGGCGCGCACGTAACGCACACCGGTGTCGAGCGCCGCGGCGTATCCGAGCATGGCCGGGTCCGGGTCGACCCCGGTCACTCCAAAGCCCGCCGCCGCGAAGCGGCGGCTGAACCGCCCGGTGCCGCACCCCACATCGAGCAGCGTCCCGCCCGCTGCGGGGGCCATCAGGCGGCGCAGCAGCGCGAACTCGCGCGCCGCGATCCATGCCCCGCGCGGCGTGTCATACCAAGCGTCATAGTCCTGGGGCCGCAAACGATCAGCCATCGAGCGTGCGCTTCATCTCCTCGTACTCGGTCTTGGAGATTTCGCCGCGCGCGAACCGCCGGTCGAGGATCTCGCGCGCCGTCTCCCGCGGCGGCGGCGTGCCGTGAGCGTCCCCGCGCGCTCCGCGCAGCAGCGCCACCACAAGCAGCACCAGAACCAGCAAGAAGATCGATGGGAATATCCACATCCAACCGAAACCATGGCTCATCCACCATGTGCCTTGTCCCATCCCGCCCTCCTCCATACTTATATCAAAACCACGGGACTTGCGGGCAATCTATTGTTAAATCACAGAAAAAGACTAGAGAACCCGCCCCGCGCAGTTGGCGGAGAGGGAGGGATTCGAACCCCCGGACCCTTGCGGGTCAACGGTTTTCAAGACCGCCGCCTTCGACCGCTCGGCCACCTCTCCGACCGGAGAAGCATAGCCGAACGACCCGGGGTTGGACCACCGGAGTTGGTTTCGCAGGCATTCAGCCTCATGTTAAGGTGGAACTCGGCTCGCTGGACATGCTCTAATATTTTGCCGGGCATACCATGACGCCCTGAACTGTGGAGGCCATTGACACCATGAGACCGTATCCGGAAACGATTCCGCGCACCGCAGCCGGCGGCATCGCCGTCAACAAGGTGATTCGCAACACCTACATGCTGCTGTCGATGACGCTGTTGTTCAGCGCCGCGACGGCGGGCTGGGCGGTGGTCAACCATGCCCGGCCGATGAGTTGGATCGTCGTGATGGTGGGGTATTTCGGTCTGTTGTTCCTCACGAGTGCGCTACGCAACAGCACCTGGGGGCTGGCGTCGGTCTTCGCTCTGACCGGCTTCATGGGCTACACGCTGGGTCCGGTGATCAGCATGTATCTGGCGCTGCCGAACGGCAGCCAGATCGTGATGAGCGCCCTCGGCGGCACCGGGGTGATTTTCCTCGGGCTCTCGGCTTACGCACTGATCAGCCGCAAGGATTTCAGCTTCATCGCCGGCTTCGTGATGATGGGGATCCTGGTGGCGTTCCTGGCGGGCATCGGGGCGATGGTATTCAATATGCCGGGCCTACAGCTTGCGGTGTCGGCGATGTTCGTGCTGCTGATGAGCGGCTACATCCTCTATCAGACGAGTGCGATGATCCACGGCGGTGAGACCAACTACATCATGGCGACCGTCTCGCTCTATGTCGCCATCTACAATCTGTTCCTGAGTCTGCTGCAGTTGCTGGCGGCGTTCAGCGGCAACAACCGCTGATCCCCCGCCGGACGTCCCCCCGGCCCCGGCCCGCACGCGGACCGGGGCCGTTGTTTTTTGGGGCTCCTCGGCAGAATTCGTGGGCGAATGTGCCGTGATTTTGGTCGAGAAGCGGAGGGACGGGAAGCTCTGAAAGTGGTTCCAGGGGAGCAACCCGGTGTTTCTGATGTACGCCCTGCGCAGGGTGGCCTGTTCGGCGTGTGGGGTGCGGGTGGAGGCGATGGCATGGGTGTCGGGGAAGGGCCGTCCGCCCCGGGCCTATGCTTGGTTCCCGGCCCGCTGGGCGCAGCGGCTGTCCTTGGAAGGAGGCGGCGCAAGGCGTGACACCGCAGAGACACCTCGTGACACCGCTCTGCGGTGTCACGCTTTTCGCCGCGAGCTCACGCATACCAAGCGCCCCCGGCCGGTGAGTAGCTGACGGCTGCCTCATGCCCTGCTCGATGGGGCAGGTTTTGTCGCGGTGTCGCTTCCAAGCCGAATCTCGACGCCGGAGGAAGTGC
>CAZAQG010000089.1:0-8638 GCA_964487445.1 uncultured Chromatiales bacterium | reverse complement strand
GGTATTCGCTTCCATCGTCCGACGTCGACTTGCCGACGAGCGCAACTCCTCGGCGCGGGCGCAACGGACGGCGAGTCCGGCGTCGTGCCCCGTACCGCGGATCCACTCTCCCCCGAAAGGCGCAGTTCGCATGCAGTTCGTATAATGGGCCCGGGATGCGAGTCAACGGAGGAAGTTCTTCAATGGTGGTCAGCAAGAAGGTCGCTCGAAAAAGCAAGGACGAGACCCGCGCCCGACCGCGCTTCCGGGGCTGGTTGTCGACGGATGCCGAGGAGATCGAGCGGCGGCGTCTGCGCGGGCGCGAGGAGGCGATCCACGTCGAGGCACTGGAAACGGGCCGGCCGTTCTTCGGCACCTTTCTCGCCCGATCGGACGGAGGCGGCAGTTATCGAGTCGAGATCCGCTCGCTGACCGAACACGTCAACTCGTGCGAGTGTCCGGACCATCGGGTCAACGGCCTCGGCACCTGCAAGCACATCGAAGCGGTCCTGTACCGGCTCGAGCGGGGTCGCAAGCGCCGCTTCCGGGCGGCCGCGATCCAGGGCGGCGGGCACATCGAGATCTATCCGGACCGGCGGGACGGCACGATCAGGATTCAATGGCCCCGCGGGGTGCGCCCGCGCTCCCGGGCGAGGGACTTGCTCGCCCCCTTCTTCCTCGAAAATGGCGAGCTGTCGCCGGATCTCCTGGACACCCTCCCGGCGCTCGAACGGGCGATCGCCGGTGCACACGCCCGGATTCGTGCAAGGATTCGGCTCTCGCGGCATCTGACCCCCTGGCTGGCGGAACGGCGCCACGAAGCCGAGCGGCGCCTGGCGCGGCAGGCCTTCGAGGCGGACGTGGCGGCCGGGAGGCAAAATCCGGATGTCGTCGAACTTCCACTCTACCCGTACCAGCAGCAGGGCATGCTCCACTTGGCCTTTACCGGCCGAGCGCTGCTGGCCGATGAAATGGGCCTGGGCAAGACGGTGCAGGCGATCGCCGCCTGTGAGCTGCTGCGCCGGCTGTACGGCATACGCCGGGTGCTGGTCGTCGCCCCCGCCTCGCTCAAGGGCGAGTGGGAGGAACAGATCGCGAAGTTCACCGGGCTGGCGTCCCTGATCATCCAGGGGCCGCGCCGCGCCCGCCTGCGTCAGTACCGCGAGGCGTCCTTCTTCTACCTCGCCAACTACGAGCAGGTCCGCCCGGACCTGGGCGAGATGAATGAAGTGTTGGCGCCGGACGTGATCATCCTCGACGAGGCGCAGCGCATCAAGAACTGGCAGACCCGCACCGCTCAGGCCGTGAAGCGCCTGAGCAGCCGCTACGCCTTCGTGCTCACCGGGACGCCGCTCGAGAACCGCATCGATGAGTTGTACTCCATCGTGGAGTTCCTGGATCCGGTGATTTTCGGGCCGTTGTTCCGTTTCAACCGCGACTTCTACCAGTTGGATGAACGCGGCCGGCCCACCGGCTACCGCAACCTCGACGTGTTGCACCGCCGGGTGCGCCCGATCATGCTGCGCCGGCGCAAAGAGGAAGTGGAAGGCCAGCTCCCGGGCCGTACGGTCAACACCTACTTCGTTTCCATGCACCCGGAGCAGGCCGAGCGCTACGAGCCCTACCAGACCTACGTCACGCGCCTCGCCGCGCTGGCGCGGCGCCGTCCTTTGACGAAGGAGGAGATGGATCGCTTGCAGCGCTACCTCGCCTGTATGCGCATGCTGTGCGACACACCCTACATCCTCGACCAAACCTGCCGTATCTCGCCCAAGGTGCGGGAGTTGGAAAGGATTCTGCGGGAATTGGTTGAGGACGGCGACCACAAGATCCTCATCTTCTCCGAGTGGGAGCGGATGCTGCAGCTGGTGCGGGATCTGAGCGGGAAGTTGGGCCTGGCCCACGCATGGCACACCGGCAAGGTGCCGCAGCGCAAGCGCCGCTTGGAGATCCGGCGCTTCAAGGAGGATCCCGAATGCCGGCTGTTTCTCTCCACGGATTCGGGCAGCCTCGGCCTCAACCTCCAGAACGCCGACGTGGTCATCAATCTCGACCTGCCCTGGAACCCGGCAAAGTTGGAGCAGCGCATCGCGCGCGCTTGGCGCAAGCACCAGAAACGCACGGTGCAGGTCATCAACCTGGTGTGCGAGCACTCCATCGAGCACCGCATGATGGACCTGCTGGAGCAGAAGCGCGACTTGGCCCAAGCGGTGGTGGACGGGGGCGGCTCCATCAAGGAAATGGCCCTGCCTTCCGGGCGGGCCGCCCTCCTGGAACGGATCGAGTCGCTGGTGGGCGAGGCGCCCGCGGCGCCCCAACCGGCGCGCGCCGCCGCGTCTGCGGGCGATCCGTACGTACGCCTGGGGGAGGAGATCGTGGACCGCTGGAAGGACGGCGTCGATCTGGTGGAGGTCTACGGGGATGCCGACCGACGTACGCTCGTGATCGTTGCCGACCAACCCGACTCGGCAATGCGCCAGTCCGTCGAACGGCGCATCGCCGAACAGTTCCCGGAGCAGCCGCACCGGCTGGAGGTCCTGGACCGGGACACGTTCGAGACCATCCAGCGCTTGATCGCCGCGGGGATCTTGAGTGTGCCCGCAGACGGGGTCCGGACCCTGCATCGATCGCTCTCGTCGGCTGCCGAGGACGCGGCGGCGGCCTCGGAGCGACTGGAAGGGGCGCGGCGGCGCTTCGCTACGGCGCAACGCAAACAACGGATGGCCGCCGTACTGGCCGACGGAGGTTTCACCGTCGAGGCGCTTGCGCCCCTGACCGAGGCCGTCGAGATCGCCCTGCAATCCCTGGCCGGCTCACTCGGTGAGCCCGAGACGGGGGAAATCCCGATCGGTTTCGTCGCGTCCCGGCTCGCGGGCGAGGGCTTGGTTCCCGAGGACGCACCTGCGCTCGTCGCGCGCCTGCGCGCAGGCACCGACGACTGCGGGGAGAATGCGGCACGCGCCCTGCTCGAACAGGGCCGCAGGCTGCTGGCGCACGGCGCTACGGCACTGGAGCCGGAAACCGGTCGCGGTGACTGATTTCGATTTACCGGGAGCAGAGGCGGAATCGGCGCCTCGGCGACGGGAGTCCCGCCCGGGTCGGCCGCGGAATCGTACTGTATTCAGGAGCGCGGCCGGTATCCTTCGGGAAACGCCATGCGGCATTGCCGGTGAGTGCGCTGTGGCGCCTGATGGGATAGACGCCGCGGGGGGCCATCCCGGGCGGCTGCGTGCGCGGCCCTCTGCGCCCCCGGGCGTTGAGTCCTCGGCGGTGCGCCCCCATATTGCCAGCATCGCGTAACCGCTTGGGAGGCTTCCGACGTGAACATCGACCGAATCGTCATCGGCTTTGCCGGTTTCATGGTGTGCCTGAGCCTCGCACTGGGGTATTTCTGGACGCCGTGGTGGTATCTCCTGACCGCCTTCGTGGGTCTGAACCTCCTGCAGTCGGCCTTCACCGGCTTCTGCCCGCTGGCCACGATGCTCAGAACCGCGAAGGTCGCACCGGGACCGGCCTTCTATCGCCCGACCTCCGAGCAGGAGACCCCCGACACGTCCGCGCGTTGAGGGGCCACGGGACCCGGCGTTACTCGAGGCGGTCCGCGCTGATCGGGCGCGGCCGTGGTGGAAGCGGGCGGGTCGGACCCGAATGCGGACTGTTCCCCGGATTTCTTTCTCGAAAAGCCCTCGACCACACAATCGACATAACGGATAGCGTTATATAACGTTATCCGTTATAGCTCTTGAGGCGGGCCCAGGCATCCAACTACCGCCCCGTAGCCCGGATACAGGCCGAAGGCCGAAACCCGGGGGTTGCGCCCCGATGGAAGACCGATCCCCGGATTCCGCTGTGCTTCATCCTCACTACGAGATGCGCACCTGGTCAGCCGGCGTGGCTGCGCACTTCACGCTCCAGGCGCTCTCCCAGATTTTTGCGGGCTTCCTCTAAATCGTAGTCGGCCTGCAGCCCCATCCAGAACACCTCGGAGGTTCCGAAATGGCGCGCCAGGCGAACGGCGGTATCCGCCGTTACCGTGCGCTTGCCGTGCACGATCTCGTTGATACGCCGCGGTGGAACACCGATGTCGCGCGCCAATCGGTTCTGGCTGACCTCCAAGGGAACCAGAAACTCCTCCAGCAGGACCTCCCCGGGATGAACATTCCGCAGTTTTGACATAATCATTCACCTTCTGTGGGAACCCACTATCTCCACGTCGAGGGCGTCGCCCTGCTCCCAGACGAAGCAGATCCACCATTGGTCGTTGACGCGGATGCTGTACCGGCCGGACCGGTCCCCCTCCAAACACTCCAGCCGGTTGGTCGGGGGAATACGCAAGTCGTCCAGGGAACGGGCATTGTTCAGCATGCGGAGCTTGCGGCGCGCAAGCTGCCGGATAGCCTGCGGCAGTTTCCGGGACCGCTGCCCGGCCCAGATCTTCCCGGTTTTCTTCCTCTGAAAGCCCTTGATCATAGAATAAATATAACGGATGGCGTTATATGACGCAACACGTTATGGTTCTTGGTGGGCATTGAGATCGACGGGCGGATCCAGGCGCCCAACCGGCGCCACCCGTAGCCCGTATGCAGGCCGAAGTCCGGGGCTCCAGGCGTTGGGGCTGGGGCTGAGCCACTCCCTGTAGTCTGGATGGAGTGCAGCGGAATCCGGGGGCCGGTCTTCCATTAGGGCACGATCCCCGGATTTCGGCCTTCGGCCTGTATCCGGGCTACGACACCGCATCGGTCTTGGATCGGAGCTATGCTAATTTGAGTGCCGGCTATCCTCGTGGAGGACGACATGCCCAGGCGCAAGCCGCGGGTCCCGGTCCGGCTCGAGGACCGGGGGATCGGCCGGCTCAGCGATCAAGAGATTCGCATCATCCTGCGCGGCGCCGACGACCTCATCCTGCTCGGCGGACGCACCCTGCTGGCCAAGCTGCTCAAAGGCTCCAAAGAGAAGACGCTGCTCGATCGCGGACTGGACCGCTCGCCCGTGTACGGCGCGTTGCGCGGCCTGAATCTCAGCGAGATCCAGGCGCGTATCGACTGGCTGATCCTCAACGGCTTTCTGAGGATCCAATACGACGGTCGCCTGCCGCTGCTGGTCTATACCCCCACGGGCTGGGCCATCGAGCGCGAGACTTATACCACCGAATGGTTGGGCAGGATCGATGGTGCCCTCGACCGCACGGGAGAACCCGTCGCGCCGAGCGAACTCAACGTGCTCAACCGGGAGGTAATCCTACTGCTGCTGGACCGGATCGAGGCGAGCGGCGACCCGAAGTACCGCGACTTCCTGGAGGCCTGGACCCGGGACACGGTGAAAAAGGTCCGCAGCCGTATCATCAGGGCTCTGGCGGCCCTTGGCGGTACCGGATCGAGATAGCCACCTTCTCTCCTTTCCCGGTCCGCCTGGCCGTAGTAGCCGCCATGGTGCCACAGGGCCCCGACATCAATGGAGTCGGACTCGATTGGTTTTGTACTTTCCTGATATTCATCGGATTTTAGTAAAGGGGTTGGCGGCCATTGCGTCTCATTCTCACCTCATATGCCCCGGCGAGGATGCGGAAAGCCAACCCGAAGCCACGGTGGCAATGGCTCCCGCCCGCTGAGCGGTGCGCGAAGGAACGATTTGAGATGTCCTCCCGATCACTCGAATCGGACTCCATCGGAAGGAAGGATTTCTGGTACACTGCCGGGTTCCCGGGCGCCCGGACCGGATGAGTACCCGTTGTGACCTCGAGTTCGCCGGAGAAACTCTTCGGGCTGTTCGTCCTCTCAATATTCAGGACCTCCCGCTTAATTTAAAGGATTTCCCTTATCCAGCCCGGACCGGCGGTCGCTGGGAGGGCAAGACTGGAGTAAATAACCCAATGTCATTTGATACCCTCGGCCTGTCGGCTGAACTTCTGCGAGCCATCGGCGACCAAGGCTACAGCGAACCCACCCCTATCCAGCGCAAGGCGATCCCCCTCATTCTGGAGGGCCAGGATGTCATGGCCGGCGCCCAGACCGGAACCGGCAAGACGGCCGGCTTCGCTCTGCCGTTGTTGCAGCGGCTGAGCATGAATCCCCCAAAGAACGGTCGGCGCCCGATTCGGGCCCTGGTCCTCACCCCGACCCGGGAGTTGGCCGCCCAAGTAAGCGACAGCATGAAGATCTACGGTCGTCACCTGCCGTTGCGATCGACCGTGGTCTTCGGCGGGGTCAAGATCAATCCGCAAATAGAAAGACTGCGGCGGGGCGTCGATATCCTGGTGGCTACCCCCGGCAGGCTGCTGGATCACGTCGGTCAGAGGACGGTGAATCTGTCGCAGATCGAAATCCTGGTGCTGGACGAAGCCGACCGGATGCTGGATATGGGCTTCATCCACGATATCCGCAAGGTACTTGCCCTGTTGCCCGAGAACAGTGCCCGTCAGAACCTGCTGTTCTCCGCCACCTTCTCCGATGAGATCAAACAGCTTGCCGGGCGCCTGCTCAACCGCCCCAGGTTGATCGAAGTGGCACGCCGCAACGCTACCGCGGATCGGATCGAGCAGGTGGTTCACCCGGTGGACAAGTGCCGCAAACAGGAACTGCTCAGCCACATGATCGGTTCGCGCAACTGGCGCCAGGTGCTGGTATTCACTCGCACCAAACACGGCGCCAACCGCCTGGCTCAGCAGTTGGAGAAGGACGGTTTGAGCGCCTCCGCCATCCATGGCAACAAGAGTCAGGGGGCCCGTACCCGCGCGTTGGCCGGGTTCAAGAGCGGGGAAGTGCGGGTGCTGGTAGCCACCGACATCGCGGCCCGCGGCCTGGACATCAATCAGCTGCCCCACGTGGTGAACTACGAACTGCCCAACGTGCCGGAGGACTATGTGCACCGCATTGGCCGCACCGGTCGCGCCGGAAACGAGGGTGCGGCGACTTCCCTGGTCTGCGTGGACGAACACAAACTGCTGCGGGATATCGAGCGGCTGTTGAAACGCGAGATCTCCAAGGTGGTTCTGGAAGGTTATGAGCCGGATCCCAGCATCCGGGCGGAACCCATCCAGACGGGGCGCAACGGCAAGGGTCGATCCCAGCCCCGGAAACAGACCGAAGCCCGTAGCCGCGGCAGGGCGCCGGCCAAAAGACCGGTGGCCGCCCGGCGCGAGTCGTCCGGAGGCTATTCCGCCCATCGTCACAGATAGAGCGGCACGGCCGGGCCATAAACGTCTGGAGGGGATGGTCGCGCAAGATGGCCCCGATGCACCGTCCGATCTCGATGCGCTTGCGGCGTTACGGCAACCTCGGAGAACCAACGCCGATCACGGCGCGTGACCCGGTTGGCCTCCAGACGTACTGTCGGAGGCTACCCCCGCAGCCAGTTTTCCACCTTCAGACCCGGCACACGGGAGAACGCCCCGGTATGGGCGGTCACCACCGTAAGATCCAGCGAGCGGGCATGGGCGGCGATGAAATCGACCGGCGAACGCCGGAAGGAACGAATACCCATAAGTCAAGCCTGACCCCGTAAGCAACGTCTTTTGGGCTCAAGCGTCCTCACCGGAGGCGAACACGCGGGTGGCGATGAAGAGCAGGGCTGCGACGACTCCGCCCAGCACGGCCAGGGAAAGCCATACGGGGAAATACCAGCGGCCCAGGATCGCACCGCGCATCAAATCGATCGCGTAGGCCACCGGATCGAAATGCGCCAATGCCTGGATCCAATGTGGGGTCCCCGCCAGGGGAAACAGGGCGCCCGAAAGAAAAAACAACGGCAGCAGCACGGCATTGGAGATGACCGGGAACACCGTCGTGGATTTGAACCAAGCCGCTGTCGCAACCCCGATCGACGAGAAGGTCACCGCCGCCGCCAGCATGGCGCCGATCAACGCGAGCCACTGCAAAGCCCCGAGGTAGATCCCCAGCAGCGGGGTGAATGCGAGGAGTACCAGGGCGGGAATCAGTGACTGAATCGCCCCGGACAGGATCTTGCCGATGGCAATGGCCGAACGCGGGACCGGCGCGACCAGCACGGCCTTGAGAAACCCGATCTGCCGGTCGAACACGATCAGCATAGCGGCGAACACGGCGGAAAACAGCAGTGCCAGGCCCAACACCCCCGGGAAGATGTATTGCAGGTAGTGTTCCCGGCCCAGTACGGAATTCGCACCCAGGCCGGTCCCCAGCACGAACAGGTACAGGAGCGGCTGAATCAGGTTGGCCCACAGGCGGATCTTGTCCGCCCACAGCCGCTTGATGTCCAGCACAATGACGGCGAAAAGCCCCCTCACGGTGCCGTCCCTGCGGTGGGGCGATCCTGCACGGGGCCCCTCTCGTTGGCGTTCAACCCGCGCCCGGTCAGGGTGAGAAAGACGTCCTCGAGACTCGGCTCGTGGATCTCCGCCCGCCGCGTTTTGACCGGCAAGGCGCCCAAAAGGGCGGGCAGCAGCGTTGCGGGGTCGTCCCCGACCAGCATCAGACCCCGTTCGCTGGATTCGACCGCATGACCGTGCTCCTGCAGCCACGCCTGCGCCGCGGTATCGTCCTCGGTCGACAACAAAATAACGCCCCCGCCGATACGCTGTTTGAGCGCCGAAGGGGTGTCCAACGCAAGGATCCGCCCATCACTGATCAGGGCGATGCGGTCGGCCACCTCGGCCTCTTCCATGTAATGGGTGGTGAAAAACACC
>CAZAQG010000088.1:0-9611 GCA_964487445.1 uncultured Chromatiales bacterium | reverse complement strand
GCATGCGGGGATCTGTACGGGGGCGGCCGGGTAACTGGCCGTTCTACCGTGATGAAGGACTTGAGGAGGCCTACGGCGAAGCGGCGCAGGCGGGTGATGTTTTCGGGGCCGAAACCGGTACGGATGCGGCTGCGGTCCTCGTCGTAGTTCCAGTCGATGATGTAATGGGTGCTCTCGATGGCCCAGTGGCCACGGTTGAGGGCCAGCACCTGTTCGGGAGAAGCCTGATGGGGCGTATGGCTGGTGATGCCGAGGGCGGATTCGCGAGAGTGGTGGCCGGTTTTTCTCTCGATGGATTCCCGTTCGACCAGGAACACCTGTGCCACTTCCGCCCGATTCCACCGCGTGGTATCCGGCTGGGCCCCGCTCTACGAGGCGGTCGGATCGGGCGCCAAGTAGAGCGCCCAATCGTGGTTCGGGTCTCCGACTGCCAGAAAGTGGGGGTTGAGGAGCGATTCCTTGGTGTTGTAACGCAACGGGCGCAACGCCAGATCGGTGATGCACCCGCCGGCCTCGTCCACGATGCAGTGCGCCGCGGCGGTGTCCCATTCGGAGGTCGGGCCGAGCCGCGGGTAGAGGTCGGCCCGACCCTCCGCCACCAGGCAGAACTTGAGCGAGCTGCCCATGCCGATCAGCTCGTAGTCGCCGAGTCGCTCGAGCAGGCGCTCCAGGGATGCGCTACGGTGCGAGCGACTGCCGGCGACGGTGATGCGCCCGGCGGGCCGCGGTCGCGTGTGCAGGCGCTCGGGACGGCCACCCGGCGACTGGCGCCAGGCGCCGTGTCCGCGGGCGGCCCAATAGCTCACCCCGCCCACCGGGGCGTGGACCACTCCGAGCACCGGTTCGTGTCCCGCGATCAGGGCGATGTTGACGGTGAATTCTCCGTTGCGCTTGACGAACTCGCGGGTGCCGTCGAGGGGGTCCACGAGCCAGTAGCAGGGCCAGGCGGCACGCTGCGCAAACGGCTGATGCGCGGATTCCTCGGAGAGCACCGGCACCTGCGGCGTGAGGCGCGCCAGCCCGTCGAGGATCGTATGGTGCGCGGCCATGTCCGCCGCGGTGAGCGGCGAGTCGTCCGCCTTGTGCTCCACGTCGAAGTCGGTGGCATAGACCTCGAGGATCCGCCGGCCCGCCTCGCACGCGAGTTCCCGAAGCGGATCGAGCAGTGCGCCGGGGTCGGTGATGGGACAGCCCTCGGCGGACATTACGCCACCCGTGCCCGGTACGGCCGGGACAGGACTTCTGCACGGCGGATCTGCGCGATGAGCGACATTTAAGTGTGTATCCTCGAAGAGGGCAGTGTAACGGCCGGCCGGCCCGCGCGCCAGCGGCGATGGCGCGGCGCGGCCTCGGGCGGGATAATGAAACTCAGGTACGCGCATTGCGCCCTACCGGGTTTGCATCGATACCGAACGAATGGCAGCCCGGATGAAGCGTGGCGGAACCCGGGGACGGTGCCGCGCGGGTCCCCGGATTTCGGCCTTCGGCCTGCATACGGGCTACATGGACGTGGTGGCCCGGATGGGGCGAAATGCAATCCGGGGACGGCGTACTCCGACCCCTTGAACCCTGCAAAGGAACCCCCGGATGCCGGACTGGTCCCGAATCGACACCGTGTTGCTCGACATGGACGGCACGTTGCTGGATCTGCACTTCGACAACCGGTTCTGGCTCGAACACGTGCCGTTGCGCTTCGCCGAGCGCCATGGACTCAGCGTGGAGCAGGCCAAAGCGGAACTCTATCCGCGCTTTCAGCGGGTGGAGGGGACGATGGCCTGGTACTGCGTGGACCACTGGACCGGCGAGTTGGGTCTCGACATCGCCGCCCTCAAGGAGGAACTGCGCGACTTGATCGCGGTGCGCCCGCGCGTGCCCGAGGTGCTCGACGAGCTGCGCGCGCGCGGCAAGCGCCTGGTGCTGGTGACCAACGCCCACGGCAAGAGTCTGGCCCTCAAGATGCGCTGCACGGGCCTCGGGGGTCACCTCGACGCGGTGATCTGCGCCCACGACCTGGGCCACCCCAAGGAGCAGGCGCCGTTCTGGGCGCGGTTACAGGCGCGTGAGCCCTACGAGCCGCACCGTACCTTGATGGTCGACGACAGCCTGCCGGTGCTGCGCGCCGCCCGGCGCAGCGGCATCGCGCACCTGCTCGCCGTGCTCCGTCCCGACAGCCGGCGCCCGGCGCGCGAGATCGATGAGTTTCCGGCGGTGGATTCCTTCGGTGATCTGTTGCCGGTAATGGGGGCGGTCCGGAAACCGGTCGGACTTGGGGATTTGTAGCGAGGGGAATTGCACCGGAATGCAAATAAGATGGCAGGACGACGCCATCAATAGATCTGATTCAAATTCGGCGCTTCATTGCCATGGATAATCCCTCATCGCTTGTCCCAGCGCTTGAATCGCTTCTTGCAATACGCCAGCAGCGCTTCGTAATTCTCGAAGAACAGTTCGAAGCCGTCCTCGGAGGGGGCGTCGAATTCGCAGTAGTCGTTGGAGTGTTCGCGGCAGATCCGGGGTCGCTGATCATAGATGCCGCAGCGCCCGTCCGGGAGCAGGTGTTTGCAGGAGGTGTTGACCAGCAGCGTCCAGCCGTCTTCGTCTTTGTAGACTTGCACGTTCTCGTGGGAGATCTGCCAGAGCAGGTGGCTGAAGTCGTATTTGGAGCGCGGTGTCTCGATGATCTGGGTGATGTAGGTGCAGCACTTGGCGCTCGTGCAGTAACCGCATTTGTTCTCGGGGGTGATGACGGGCGGGGTCGCCCACCGGCTGCTCGCTTTCATGAAACCCGTTCCAGTGCCTGCGAGGAAGGCGGCATTATAGCGGAAGCCCCGCGTGGTCGCACGGCGCCGGGGGTCCTTACGAATGATCCGCGCGTGGGGAATCGCGGCGTACCACTTCCCCGGATTTCGGTCCACGGCCTGCATCCGGGCCGCGCGGACATGGGAGCCTGGATGGGATTCAAGGGGGTCAGTGAAGATTCAAGGGGTCAGAGTACTTGAAAATTCCAAGGATGATTCAAGAACCCAGGGCACTGGAAATTTTCAAGTACTCTGACCCCTTGAATCACAGTGCGGGCAGGCGCCCGTTCCAGCGGATGTGGTAGCGGCCGGTCGCGTCGGGTCTGCCGCTCGCGCGTAGCGCCTGCAGCAGCGGCTTGGGGGCATCGGCGCGCGGGAGCACGGTGGCGTTCAGTTGCAGCCGCCCGGCGGGCGAGAGGGTGATGGTGCCGCGGATCTCGAGCGGGCCGCCGCGCTCGCGCAACGCGCCGCGGATGGGGTTGGTGCCCGGCTCGAGTTCGACCACCAGGGTGCCGAGGCGGATCGGGCCGGTCCAGCGCACGGCGGCGTCGCGCCAGGTGATCGTGCCGGCGGCACGCCGCAGGCGGGCGTCGTGCACTACGACGTCATGGAGGCGTACCTCCAGCGCCCCGCCGAGCGTGACCGGCAACGGAAGGCGGCGTTGCAACGCCGTCATCGGCACCTGCAGCGTCAGTTCGGGCAGGCGCAGCCCGCCCCACAACCCGGCCTGCACGATGCCGTTGCCGGCGGGGCCGGTTCCGGCCACGGACCATGCCACGCGCACTTGGCCGAGCGGCAGGCGCAGGAGGCCCACGTTCCAGCGTAACGGGCCCAGGTCCAGGGGTCCGATCCGGGCGGCGGCCGCGCGCCCGTCCCACACCGTGCCTTCGAGGCCGTAGAGGGTCACGGCGCGGTGCGCCGCCGACGGCAGGAACCGGTAGGCTTGGCGCGCCGGCAACGTTGCGACGAGCATCAGCGCATAGGCCGCCACACCCGCGAGCAGGTAGGCGCGTGCCGGTTTCACGATCCGGCGCCCTTCAGTACGGCGCGCCCGTTGACCTTGCCCGGCACGCCGGTGGCCTCCAGGCTGATCGACTCGATGCGCAGGCCGGCGTCGCGTTGCAGGGCCCCGAGCCAGCGCACGATCTGGTCGAACGGCGCCTGTTTGAGCCACACGCGCACGCCGCCGGCGTTGTCGGGCTCCAGGCGTTTCACCGCGCCTTCCAGGTGTTCGCGCCGCGCCGCCTGATCCACCACGGACAGGATCGAGCCGCCCGAAGCGGGCGTCGCCGCCGGGCCGGATCCGCGCAGCGATTGGATCTCGCGTGCGGCCCCACGCATCCAGTGCAACAGCGAGTGCTGTTCGGCGGCGGTCCGGTGCAATCGCGCAAGCCCGGCGTAAAAGGGGTGGATGAGTGCGCCGTAGAGCAGCACCAGTATCAGGAACACGCCGCCGATCACCAGGATCCGCCGTTCCCGCGGGGTGCGCGTGGCGAGCCAGTCCTTCATGAGCCGCGATTCCGGATTCGCAGGCGGCTCTCGACCCGGCCGTTGCGGGTGCTGGCCGACTGGAGGTCCACGTTCAGTCCGCCGCGACCCGCGAGCGCCTTGCGCAGCCGGTCCAGGCCCTGCATGTCCCGGGCCGCGACCCGCAGATCCAGGTTGCCGCCGCGGTAGTCCACGGCTTGGAGTGTGACCCCGGGGGATTTCTGGAGCGCGGCGCCGGCCTTGCCGAGCAGGGCGAGAAACCCGCCCGCCGCCGCGCCCCGGCGCCGGCGCAGTTCCTCGAGGTGATGTTCCATCTGGACGCGGGCGTTGACCACACGGTGCTCGTTCGGGAAGGTGCGCCGGTAGAGCTGTACGATTTCCCGGGACGAGGCGGCGGTGCGCGCGCGCAGGTCGAAGTATTGGTAGATCTGGAGTCCTGCGCCGACCAGCAGCCACGCCCCGAGCAGCGCCGCGGTGGCGCGCCACGGGCGCCACAACCGCCCGAGTTGCTCGCGCCGGCTGTAGGCCCCCTGGAGCAGGTGGATGGCGCGCCGGGTCGGGTCCGCGCCGTCGGCCGCTACGGGCAGCAGGCCCAGCGGGCCGTCCGGGGATTCCTCCACCGTGACCGGCACCGGCAGGGCCTCCAGGCCCGCCGGCGGCTCCAGGGCCGGGTCCACGAACAGCCGGATGCGCTCCGGGAGGGTCTCCCGACCGGCTTCCCCGTCCTTCTCCCGGGCTTCGCGCAACGCCAGGTCGAGCAGCTCCGCGAGGTTTTCCGGATCCGCCGCCAGGCCGTCCTGCGCGCCGGTGCGCAGGATCACGCGGTGGGGTTCCAGCAGCCCGGTCCAGGTGCCGGGCTCCCAGGGCAGCATCAGAGTGTCGGGGATCAGTGCGTCGGCGTGGATCCCGGCGCCGCGCAGCGCCTCCAGCCAGTGGTCCATGCACGCGCGCGCGGTCACCGCGACCGCCACGCCGCGTTCCGCGTCCTGCGCGCCGAGTGCGAAGTGCAGCCGCTCCACGTCCTCGGCGAACTGCTCCTCCAGTGCGTAGGGTACTGCGCGCAGCATGCGCTGACGCTGGCGGGTGGGGATACGCGCGTGCGAGAACAGGACCCGCTCACCGGGTACGAGCACCACTACGCGACAGGCGGCGGCGAGCGCGGTGGCCTCCTCCAGTGTGCCGCGGCGCACGGGGCCGGGTGCCCCTCCCGGTCCCTCCGGCGCCCGCCAGCAGGCATCGCCCGGGGTATCGTGCGGGGCCTCCTCGCACGCCTCGGTGCCGAGGCGGATGTACAGGGTGTCGCGCATCTCAGGGGGTCTCCCGGGTCCGCATTATAACCGTTTCGCCGCTCGGATCCCGGCGCACGACGCTGTTCAGGAACACCCGCGCCCGGCCGATGCGTACCGCGCTGCGGATCAGAAAATAGCCGCTGGCCACGCCGATGGCCTGTCGGAGGGTGGGGGTGAGCGCCGGATCGCGCTGCAGCCAAATCTGCACGGCCGACTGCTTCAGGAAGTCCTCCGGCTCCCGGTAGGGCTGTGCGTTGCGCGCCTGAACCAGGGCCTTGGCGTCGTCCAGGCTGAGTCCGGGCACCAGCATGGCCAGCACCGGCGCGGGCGCGGTGTTCACGTTCACGAGTGTATGTGTGGGCAGTGCGGTGACGAACGGGGCGAGCCGATCATAGATCTTGGGCGTGAAACCGGCTACCAGCAGCAGCTCGGTGGGGCTCACCATGGGACGGTTGGCGGCGCGATAGGGCGGGGAGAGGCCCAGGTAATACCCGTCTTCGGCGCCGCCCGGGAAGCGCGGCTGCTGGTCGGGATCCAGCCAGTCCAGCACCGGCTGCACCCGTTGCGGGTCGAGGCCGAGCCGCTCGAGCAGGCGTCGGAACCGCGCCACGTCCGGGGCGCTGGGGGCGCCGTTCACGACCAGGTCGTTGAGATTGAAACGACCCTGCAGGTCCTCGATGCGACCCGAGATGCTGCCGCCCTCGACGTGGATCGGCGGCGGCAGCCGCGCCCAGTCCTCCTTCAGATCGTCGATGTGGTTGTGTTCGCGGTCGCGTTGCAGGAGGAGTTCGCCCCAGGTCTCCACCGCCAGCGCGTACAGGTAGGCCTGGTCCTGGTTGAGCAGATTGGCGGTGCGGCGGATGTCGAGCTGCTGGCGCGCGGCCATGGCGGTGACCGCGGCGGTGACCAGCGCCATCACCAGCATCGCCAGGATCAGTGCCACGCCGCTCTGGCGGTGCGGCGTGCTCAACCGGGCAGCCGGAACAGCCATCGGATCCGTCCCCAGTCCTTCAGGGTGAGTATCACCTCCACCGCGCGCGGCAGCGGCGCGACGCTCGGCAGGGCCTGGAATTGCGGCGGCGGCCAGGTCGGCTGCCACACCCGTCGGGCGTCCAGGAAGCGCAGTTCGACCGAGTCGACGCCGGTGAGCAGCGTCGTGTTCCAGGGTTTGTCGCCCTGCGCACGGTCCAGGACGTTCCAGGTGATACGCTCCAGCGCGTGGTTCTTGAGCCGCCAGGCGATGCGCTCCAGGCTGCTGCGCACCAATCCGGCCGGGTTGGCGCGCCCGCCGCGCGTCTCGGCGAACAGCACCTCGTTGCCGGCGCCGCCGCGCAGGGCGGCCACCGGGCTGCCCAGCTCGTCGCGGATGCTGCGCGGGACGGCCTGCTGCAGGTCGCGCTCCATCTCCAGATAGGTGAGCTGAAGTTGCGCCAGGCGGTGCATCCGCACATCGGTCTCGCGACGCGTATCGAGCACCGACATCAGCCCGCCGTAGGCCAGCGCCGCGAGCACCGCGAACACCGTGATCGCCACCAGCACCTCGAGCAGGGTGAATCCGCGCGCAATGGCGGTCCGGTCCGGCACGTTCACGGCGGCGGTCTCCGCGGCGGTTTCCGCGGCCGGCCCAGGTAGCCGGTCACGGTGGTGACCGGTCCGTGCGCGCGGCCCTGCGGGCGGGCCTCGACGTCGATCCGGCGCATGTCCGGGTCCGGGGTCCCGGAGATCTTGCGCGTCCAGTGCCAGGTCCGCCCGGCCATTTCCACGGTGCCGTCGCTCTCGCCCACCGACGGCCACGTCCCCGCGAGCTGCGCCTCGATGATCCGGTTGCGCGCCACCCAGTCGCCGAGGGTGCGCTCGCGCAGGTAGTCGGCGGTGTTGACGACACGGCCCGCCGATTGCACCGCCGCGCCCAGCGCGATCGCCAGCACGGCCAGCGCGATGAGCACCTCGATCAGCGTGAAGCCGCGCGCCCGCGCGTTCATCGCCGCTCCTCCGCGTCCGCCCCGGCGACGCGGACCTTTCCGCTGAACGGGCCGGTCACGCGCACCGCGGGCCCGTCGGTGCCGATGCGCAGGGTGGCCGTGAACGGCGTGCGTTCGCCGGTGGTGTACAGGAAGACGTGGGGCTTGAGATCGTCGCCGGCCGCGGCGAGCGGCACCGGCTCGCCGGAGATCTCCAGCGTGATGCGCATGCCGGCGGCCAGGCGGCGCGGGCGCAGCAGGTCGTCGTTGCTCACCGCGCGCCATTTCTTCCCGTCGAGCACCAGGAACCGGTAGCCGGTCGGGGAGAAGCGTACGCCGAACGGTTCCGAGGACACGATCGCCTGTTCGCCGGCCATGTCGATCAGTGCCGCGAGGCGGCGCGCCTGCTCGGAGAGCACCGTTTCCCGGTTGTGGGTGCCGATGCTGAGGCTCACCATCGAGATGACCACGCCGATGATGACCAGCACCACCAGCAGTTCCAGCAGGGTGAAGGCGCGCGTGAACCTCGCACGGCGGATCGTCGGGGCGCCGGCCACGGGGTCACCGCGCCGGCCGGCGCGGGGCGGCCCCGGCACCAGGCCTATTGCAGGTTCCAGTTGCCGATCTCGCCCTTACCGGGCTGGCCGCTCGGGCCCAGGGAGTAGACATCGATCGGGCCGTGCTGTCCGGGGTTGAGGTACTGGTACGGGTGGCCCCACGGGTCCTTCGGCAGGCGCATGAGATAGCCGCCGGTCTTCCAGTGCGGCGGGACCGGCGGTTGCGTCGGCTTCTGCACGAGCGCCTGCAGGCCCTGGTCGGTGGTCGGGTAGACGTAGTTGTCGAGCTTGTACAGGTCCAACGCGCTTTCGAGGGCGCGCACGTCCTGCTTGGCCTTGACGACGCGCGCCTGCTCGGGCTTGTTCATGATCTTGGGGACGATCAGCGCCGCCATGATTCCGAGGATGATCACCACCACCATGATCTCGATGAGGGTGAAGCCGCGCTGGCGGGCGCGGGGCGGCGGGAGGCGGAACGGGATCGGAACAGAGCGTCTCATCGAATCACACGGTACCTGTAAGTCCCGGCCTGCGCCATTCTATCAGCAAGCACCGGCGCGCCGGTAGTCGGCGGTGTTGGGATGATTCGATGTCGTGGGTGCGTGGTTTCGCGGCGTCGGCCGGGCGAGCCCGGCCCTACCGGTGGGGTGTGTTTCGCGGGGTTTGCCCCGCCGGCGGTGTTGGAGGGCCCCTTGAGCCTTCGCTCAGAACGAATTCCAGCTCCCGCGGCGGCGCAGGCGCAGGCGCGGCAGGATCAACCCCAGGAGCAGGCCGAGCACGAGTACGCCGGCGCCGGCCAGGAACCAGTCACGTTTGCCGCGGTCCTTGAGCATCCCGTTTTCCTGCTGCAGAGCCTGCAGCTCGCGTCCCTGGGCGAGGGTCTGGGCCTTGAGGTTCTTGTTCTCACGGTCGAGCGCCAGCGCGCTGCCCGCCACGCGGCGGATGCGTTCGATCTCGGCGGTGAGGGTCTGTTTGTCCTGTTCCAGATTGACGAGCCGCCGGGCCTGTGCGCCCGCTCTGGAGCCGAGCGTGATGCCTCGTTTCTTGAGGCGGGCGTTCTCGATCTCCAACTTTGCGAGCTTCTGCTCGGCGGCGGCGAGCCGCTTGCGGGCGCTCGGGGTCTGCATGAGAAAACGGGTCAGCACCCATCCCACGGTGCCGTCCCGGGCGCGGACTTGGCTGTAGCCGGTGTCCTTGGAGGTCTGCAGGACGTCCAAGGATGTGCCGCTCGGCAGCATGCGCAGGATGCGGTGCTGGATACTTTGTCCCGAACGCAACGGAAGTTCCAGGCGATCGCTGACGTATTGCACGGTCGGGGCGGCGGCGGCCGCGGTCACGACCAACAACAGCGCCGCTGCGATCAGGTGCCTCGTCATGCCTCGCGCGCCTGCCCTTTGGGAACGGAATATGCGGTCCCCGGGAGCCGGCCTGCGTCCCCGGGGCGCGGTCCCGCATGATACGCGATCACCGGGGCGGGTTCCAGGCGCGGGGGGGATTCAAGGGGTCGGATTCAAGGGG
>CAZAQG010000087.1:0-10009 GCA_964487445.1 uncultured Chromatiales bacterium | reverse complement strand
CGGCGGAAGTGGTCCGTGCCACCGGGATACCCCCGTTCGCGCACCATCGCATGGAGTCGGGGTCGGGGTCGGAGTCGGCCGGCGGTGAGTGCGGGATATCTTGCGCCGGGGTCTCGGTGAGGAAGGGCCGATACACGTCGTATCGGAGGTTTAATTATTTAAACAATCGTTGTAGCATTGAAACATGGGTGGTGTAAGTATGAATAAAGCCATCGGCGTCTCGCTTTTGGAATGTCTCGCCTCGGGCGTACGGCTCGATGTCTTCCGGCTGCTCGTCAGAATAGGGCCGGAAGGCATGGTGGCCGGCGAGATTGCGGAGGTGCTCGGCCTCCCGCCGTCGAATTTGTCGTTCCATTTCAAGGCGCTCACTCAGGCGGGACTCCTCCGTGTGGCGCAGGAGGGTCGCTACCAGCGCTATCGGGCCAATATCCCGCTGATGCTGGAACTCGTCGCCTACCTTACCGACGAATGCTGCGCCGGGCAGCCGGAGGCCTGCGCGGCATTGCGCGCCGCCTCGCCCTGCGACGAGGCCGTGCTGCCGCCCCTGACCACTTCCCGACGGAGTGCTCGCTCATGAACGTGCTCTTTCTCTGCACCGGAAATTCCTGCCGCTCGATTCTCGCCGAGGCCGTGTTCAACCACCTCGCCCCCGCGGGCCGGCGTGCGCTGAGCGCCGGGAGTCACCCGACCGGTAAAGTACACTCGCGCACGCTCGCCCTGCTTGCGCACGAAGGCATCTCGATCGAGGATCTTCACAGCAAGTCTTGGGACAACCTGCCGGTAACGCCCGACGTCGTGATCACGGTGTGCGCGAACGCCGCCGGCGAGACCTGCCCGGCGTATTTCGGCCCGGCGGTGCGTGCTCATTGGGACGTGGCCGATCCGGCTTGCGTTACGGGTACGGAGGCCGAGATCGAGGCGGCCTTCGAGCGTGCCTACCGGATGCTCCGGCGGCGGATCGAGGCCTTCCTCGCACTGCCGCTCGATGGACCCGGGCGGGATCGCCGGCGGTTGCAGGCCGAGCTTGCGCACATCGGCGAGCTTTTCCATGAATAATATTCAAAGTGTTGATGGAGGATTGAAATGAAAACGATTCAGATCTTCGACCCCCCTCTTTGCTGCAGCACCGGCGTGTGCGGATCCGAGGTGGATCAAGCGGTGGTGGACTTCGCCGCCGCGGTGGACTGGGCAAAGCGGCGGGGCGCGCACATCGAGCGATTCAACCTCGCCCAGCAACCGCTGGCATTCGCCGAAAACGACACCGTGAGGGTTTTTCTGAAAGAACACGGCGATGAGGGTCTGCCGCTGGTGCTGGTCGAGAGCGAGATCGTGCTTGCCGGGCGTTATCCGAGCCGCGCGGAACTTGCCGGGATCGCAGGGTTTGGGGCGCAGCCGGCTGCGGCACTGTCGCCCGAGGTGAGCGAGCTGGTGGCTCTGGGCGCCGCGATCGCGGCCGGCTGTGAACCCTGCTTCGAGCATCACTGCAACGAAGCCCGCAAGCTCGGCGTGGCCCGGACGGCTATGCGCGAGGCGGCGCACATCGGCGAAGCGGTCCGCCGGACCGGCACGAGTCATCTGGTTGAGCTTGCCGAACGACTGACGGGCGACGAGCCCGAACAGGCGGGCGCTGAGTCCGGGGGCGACAACGCTCAGACCGCTCGGACCGGCGCGAAGTGCTGCGGTTGACTCGGGAGGTGGCCGCGTGAAATTCCTGGAAGACCCGCCGCGATTTCTCTTCTTTACCGGCAAGGGCGGTGTCGGCAAGACCTCGCTCGCCTGCGCCACGGCGATCGCGCTTGCCGATCGCGGCCGGCGGGTGCTCCTGGTGAGCACCGACCCGGCCTCCAACGTCGGTCAGGTGCTTGGCGTCGAGATCGGCAACCGGGTCATCGCTATCGAAGCGGTCGCGGGTCTCGCCGCGTTCGAGATCGACCCGGAAGCCGCGGCCCGCGCCTACCGCGAGCGCATCGTGGGTCCGGTGCGCGGTGTGTTACCGGACACGGCCGTCAAAAGCATAGAAGAACAGCTATCCGGAGCCTGCACCACCGAGATTGCGGCCTTCGACGAGTTCACCCACCTGCTCGCCGACGGTGCGACGGCGCGCAACTTCGACCACGTGGTCTTCGATACCGCGCCGACCGGCCATACCATCCGCCTCCTGCAGTTGCCGGGCGCCTGGAGTACGTTCCTCGAGACGGGCAAGGGCGGTGCGTCATGTCTCGGGCCGCTCGCGGGGCTCGACGAGCAGCGCGAACGCTACCGGGCGGCGGTGGCCACGCTCGCCGATCCCGATCGCACCCGCCTCGTACTGGTGGCCCGGGCACAGAACGCGGCGTTGCGCGAGGTCGCCCGAACCCACGAAGAGTTGGCCGCGCTGGGCCTCACCCGACAGAATCTGGTGATCAACGGCGTGCTGCCCGCCCCGGAAGCGGCGACCCATCCGCTCGCCGCGGCGATCCGCACGCGCGAGGAGGCCGCGTTGGCGGCCCTGCCCGAAGCGCTTGCGGTGTTGCCGGGCGACGAACTCCCGCTCAAGCCCTTCAACCTCGTCGGCATCGACCGGCTGCGCGCATTCTTCGCCGACGAGGCGAGCCCCGCCTTCGCAGAGGCGGCGATGCCGTATGCGCTCGATGCGCCGGACCTCGCGAGTCTGGTCGATCGCATCGCGGCCGATGGTCATGGTCTGGTGATGTTGATGGGCAAGGGCGGCGTCGGCAAGACCTCGCTCGCCGCGGCGATCGCGGTGGCGCTCGCCGAGCGGGGACTCGCGGTGCATCTCACCACCTCCGATCCGGCGGCACATCTCACCGAGACGCTGGACGGGCCGTTCGCGCATCTCAGCGTCAGCCGCATCGACCCCGCGGTCGAGGCCGCGCGCTACCGCGAGCACATCCTGGCGACCAAGGGCGCGCATCTCGACGCCGAGGGTCGGGCGCTGCTCGAGGAGGATCTGCGCTCGCCCTGCACCGATGAGACCGCCGTATTCCAGGCCTTCTCACGGATCATCCGGGAGGCGGACAAGCGCTTCGTGATCATGGATACCGCACCCACCGGCCACACGCTGCTCCTGCTGGATGCCACCGGCGCCTACCATCGCGAGGTGGTCCGACAGATGGGCGACAAAGGCACGCATTTCATGACGCCGATGATGCAACTCCGGGACGCCAAGCGTACCAAGGTGCTCGTCGTCACCCTGGCGGAGACCACGCCGGTGCTGGAGGCGGCACGGCTGCAGGCGGATCTGCACCGCGCGGGCATCGAGCCATGGGCATGGATCGTCAACCAGAGCCTGGCCGCCGCCGCGCCCCGCTCGGCGCTACTGCGCCACCGCGCCCGAGCGGAACTCGGCGAGATCGAGGCCGTCGCGCGGGAGCATGCCGTACGCTATGCGGTGGTGCCGCTCCTTGCCGAAGAGCCGGTGGGGGTTGTACGACTCCGCGCGCTCGTGGAAGGCGCCGGGCAAAACGACCCAAAAACCCAAGTCAGCCCACGCAGCACGACGGGTTAGCTGATTTATGGTGAATTTCCCCTCAAACCATTACGCAGCTATTCTGATAATATCGGGTCCGAAACGGTCGTTCCGACCGTAGGTTTTACTCGAGAAAGCCGCAATAATCACATGAATGATAGAAAGAAAGTAAGAGTTTTATTTTGCTGCATGGGGAACATCTGTCGTTCGCCGACTGCCGAGGGGGTATTCCGGGCCTTGATCGAACGCGAAGGCCTGACGGAGTTTTTCGAGATCGACTCGGCGGGGACGCATGCCTATCACGTCGGCAACCCGCCGGATGAACGGGCGCGACGGGCGGCGCTGCGATCCGGGGTGGATCTCGGACGGCTTCGGGCGCGGCGGGTGAGTAGCGGGGATTTCGAGCGATTCGATTACATTCTCGCGATGGACCGGGAGAATCTGGAGGAGTTGGAGACGATCTGCCCGCCCGAGTATCACGAGCGGTTGCAGTTGTTTCTTTCCTTCGCTCCGGATCTCGGGATCGATGAGGTGCCGGATCCGTACTATGGCGGAACCAGCGGTTTCGATCGGGTGCTGAGCATGGTCGAGGAGGGCGGCGCAGCGCTGCTGGAGGCGTTGCGCCGCCGTCATGGGGTGCCCGAAGGCGCGCCCACGGCGCCGGACGGGGTTCATCCCGAGCCGTGAATACGCCACCGTAAGGGGGGGCCCGCCCCCCTTACGGGCGGCGGGTCAGATCTTTTCGTCGGGTGCGACCGTGCGCGGGGAAGAGGGCACCTCCGGGTCGGCGGTTTCGCGCCGGGGCGGGGTGTTCCCCGTTCGGGTTCCACCGTCGGTCGGATGCTCCGGGGCCGGACCGGGCGACGGCGGGGCAGCGGGCGGCACGGGTGGCCGCGGGGTGTCCTGCGCGGCGGGCATGACCGGTTCCGAGGCCTGTGGTGGCGGCGAGACCGGTGCCGGTGCCGATGGATTTCCGCTCCCGGTCGGGGCCGTGCTTCCGGTGTGCTCGCCGGGTGCCGGGGCCTGTGACGGTGCCGGGGGGCTTGCGGCATCGTGCCCGGGCTGCTCGGCCGGTGTGGCGCCGAGGGCGGGCTCGCGCCGGCGGCGGCGACCACCGCGGCGGCTGCGTCGCCCCGAACGCCCGGTGGATGGGGTGCCTTCCCCGGTATCGGTATCGCGCCCCTCCCGGGGGGGGCGGGCCGAAGGAGAGGGGGAGACCGGTGCGGACGGGGCACCCGCCGCGGCGGGTGCCGGGGCATTGGCACCGTTCCCGGACACGGACGAAGCCGATCGATTCGCATCCTGCGACGCGCCCCCCCTCTCTGTGGGACGTTCGGCAACCCGGCCGCCACCCTGCGTCCCGGGGCGTCGGGGCCTGCGGCGTGGGCCGCGGGAGTCCGGAGTCCGCGCGGCCCGGCTCGCCTCTCCCCCGGTGCCTCCCCTGGCGCCGGGGGAGGGGCGTCGGGTACCGCTTGCCGGTGCCCGGGTTGCGCCTTCGTCGGGCCGCGATGCGGTGCCCGGTGTATTGTCCCGGTCGCCGTCGTGCGGGAACAGGGTGGACCACAATCGTTGCAGGAATCCGCTGTCACGCTGCGCTGGTACTGGCGTGGCGGGTGCCGGTGCGGGTGCGCGCGGGGCCACGCTGTGCACCGCCGGTACTTCGGCCGGCTCACGGACCGTGGACGACACCGGATTGGCGGCGGTCGATTCCGGGGGGCGCACCATCTGGTAGCTGAAATGCGTGGCCGGTTCTGCGGCGAGTTCGTCGGTGCGCACGCGCCGCACCTCGAAGCGCGGCGTCTCGAACGAGGGATCCGGTACCACCAGTACGGAGATCCGGTGGCGCTGTTCGATCTCGCCCAGGGCGTCACGCTTCTCGTTGAGCAGGTAGGTACCGACGCTGACCGGTACCGTGACGACGACCCGGCCGGTATGCTCCTTCATGGCCTGTTCTTCGAGCAGCCGCAGGATCGACAGCGCAAGGGACTCCACGCCGCGGATGGTGCCCTGGCCGTTGCAGCGCGGGCACACCTCGAGCGCGATCTCGCCGAGCGAGGGGCGCAGGCGTTGGCGTGACATCTCCAGCAGGCCGAAACGGGAGATGCGTCCGACCTGGACGCGCGCGCGGTCGGCCTTGAGGGACTCGCGCAGGCGATTCTCGACCTCGCGCTGGTTACGCATCGGGCTCATGTCGATGAAGTCGATGACGATGAGTCCGCCCAGGTCGCGCAGCCGAAGCTGGCGTGCGATCTCCTCGGACGCCTCCAGATTGGTTTGCAGCGCCGTCTCCTCGATGTCGCTGCCCTTGGTGGCGCGCGCGGAGTTGATGTCGATGGAGACCAGCGCCTCGGTGCGGTCGATCACCACGGCACCGCCCGAGGGCAACTGGACCACGCGCTGGAAGGCGGACTCGATCTGGGATTCGATCTGGAAACGCGTGAACAGCGGAACCCCGTCCTGATAGAGCTTGAGCTTGCTCAGGTTCTGGGGCATGACCTGTTCCATGAAGTCGCGCGCCTGCTGGTAAGCCTCCGGCTGGTCGATCAGGATCTCGCCGATGTCGGCGGAGAGATAGTCCCGCAAGGCCCGGATCATCAGGTTGCTTTCCTGGAACACCAGGAACGGAGCGGGGCGCTCCGTGGCGGCCTTGCTGATGACTTCCCAGAGGTGCAACAGGTAGTCGAGGTCCCACTGCAACTCTTCGGCGGCGCGGCCCACGCCGGCGGTGCGCACGATCAGGCCCATGTCCTCGGGGATGTCGAGGGCGCTGACCGCATCGCGGAGCAACTGGCGGTCCTCGCCCTCGATGCGCCGCGAGACGCCGCCGGCGCGGGGATTGTTGGGCATCAGGACGAGATAACGGCCCGCGAGGCTAATGAAGGTGGTGAGCGCCGCGCCCTTGTTGCCGCGCTCTTCCTTGTCCACCTGGACGAGGAGTTCCTGGCCCTCGTGGATGGCATCCTTGATCTGGATGCGACCCCCGCCCTTGCCCGCCGCGGGGTCGAAATTGCTGCGCGCAATCTCCTTGAAGGGCAGGAACCCATGGCGCCCGGAGCCGTAGTCGATGAACGCGGCCTCCAGGCTGGGTTCGACGCGCGTAACCTTACCTTTATAGATATTGGATTTTTTCTGCTCCCGCGAGACCGCTTCGATATCGAGGTCGTAGAGACGTTGGCCGTCCACCATGGCCACGCGCAACTCTTCCGGCTGAGTCGCGTTCATCAGCATTCGCTTCATAGTTTTGATCTCTCCGGCGCTCGGTGCGAACCCTGCGAAGGGCTCGCGATCCGTACAGCGGCCCGCCCGGCCCCGACCCGACCGTGCGCAGGCCGCCGCTTGCAGGCGGTCGCGCGGAAAAGCGGGGGGAGCGAGGCGCCACTGCGCCGGCCCGCCATGCGGGCCGGAGAGCGCTCTCCAATGGAACCAATCCGGTCGTCAGAAACCAGAGCCACATCACGATACGCATTCCCGGATCCGCGCAGGCAGCCGCGTGCCGGTCAGAGTCGTGCGCCAGTCTGGTCATCACCTGCAAATCCTCAACCCCGCGACGTTCCGGGTTCCGGGGCGTCGTACGAAAATCCGCATCCGTCCCGCCGGCAGGGGAGCCGGGTCGGGACCGTTTTCCGGTCGTTGGGCCGGGTGCGGGAGAAAACCGAAGCCCCACCGCGGTACGGGTCTCGTGCCCGCGCTGCGCCGAGGCTGTTTGAGGACGCGCCGCGTCTGATTGGACTATATCAGCGTTACCGGGTCCCATCAATTGAGGCGGCGGAACTGATATGATCCCCGATCGATGAGTGTCGACTCGAACAGCGCCCCCGGGGCCGCCTCTGGAGCCGCCCCTCGACCCGCTCGCGTGGTCGTCGTGGAGGCCGCCGACGCCGGCCAACGCATCGACAACTTTCTGGTCCGGCACATGAAGGGCGTGCCCCGCAGCCACCTCTACCGCGTGTTGCGCACCGGCCAAGTGCGCGTCAACCGCGGGCGGATCCGGGCCCACTATCGCCTGCAGGCCGGCGACGAGGTGCGCATACCGCCGTTCGCGGGTACGCCGGCGCGCCCGGGACCGACGCCGGCGGGGTTCGCCTGGGTGCGCGAGCGGATCCTGTACCGCGACCCGGATCTGCTGGTGCTGGACAAGCCCGCCGGAGTGGCGGTGCACGCCGGCTCGGGGATCGCCTATGGCGTCATCGAGGGGCTGCGCGCCCTCTATCCCGACGAGCGCGCGCTGGAGCTGGCGCACCGTCTCGATCGCGGTACCTCCGGCTGCCTGATGGTGACGCGCTCGCGCGCCGCGCTGCGCACCGTGCACCGCGCACTGCGCGAGGGGCGGGTGGAGAAACGTTATCTGGCGCTGGTGGCGGGACGCTGGGAGGGCGGAGCGCGCGAGATCCACGCCCCACTGCAACGCAACGTGCTGCGCGGCGGCGAGCGCATGGTCGAGGTCGACGATACGGGCAAGGCGGCGCGTAGCCGCTTCCATCCCGTGACCCGTTATAGTCAAGCGACCCTCATGGAGGTCACCCTCTCGACCGGGCGCACCCACCAGATCCGGGTCCACGCCGCGCACGCCGGCCATCCGGTGGCGGGCGATTCCAAATACGGGGACGCGGCGTTCAACCGCCGGATGCGCGCCGCGGGCCTGCGCCGCTTGTTCCTGCATGCGCAGTTCGTGGCGCTGGACCCGGGAGACGGCGCGCGCGTCTGGAGCGCCAGCGCGCCCCTGCCACCGGAACTGCGCGCCGTACTGGAGACCCTGGAGGAGGCATGAGGAACGGATATCGCCTGCTGGTATTCGATTGGGACGGCACGCTGATGGATTCGGCCGCGCACATCGTCGCCGGCCTGCGCGCCGCGCTCGCCGATCTGGGCGCGGCACCGATTCCCGAGGCGCGCCTGCGCAACGTCATCGGGCTGGGACTGCGGGAGGCGCTCGACACCCTGTTCCCCGAGCGGGACGAGGCGTTCAAGCGCCGCTACGCCGGGCGCTACCGGGCAAGGTTCCTGGGTGCGCCGTCACCGCCGCGCCTGTTCCCGGGGGCGGCCCCGGTGCTCGATCGCCTGGCCGGGGACGGCTATCTGCTCGCGGTGGCCACCGGCAAGAGTCGTCAGGGACTCACGCGCGAGCTGCGCGCCACCGGCCTGGACCGGCGTTTTCACGCCAGTCGCTGCGCCGACGAGACGTGCTCCAAGCCCGATCCCCGGATGCTCACCGAGATCCTCGAGGAACTGGCCGTGGAACCGCAGCGCGCACTGGTCATCGGTGATACGGAGTACGATCTGGAGATGGCGCGCCGCGCAGGCGCCCGATCGGTCGCTGCGCTCTACGGCGTGCACGAGCGGGGACGCCTGCTGCGCCACCGGCCCGAGACGTGCCTGGAGGCCATCGATGCGCTTCCGGACTGGCTCGCCGGGCACGACGGCGCCTGATCGAGCGTTCTCCGCACACTTAAGGGGGATTTCTCATGCCCAATCAGGAAATCCCGCCCGGCGGCGACGCCACACCGCCGCTCGCGGCCGGCGCTACTGAACAGGCGCTGTTGCACCAACTCGTCTCCGACTCGCTGGTCGAACGGCGCCGCGCACGGCGCTGGGGGATCTTCTTCAAGTCGCTGCTGTTCGTGTATCTGTTCGTGCTCCTCGCGGTGTTTATCGCACCGGGTCGCTGGCCGTTCGGGGGGCTGCCGGTGGGGCGCCACACGGCGCTCGTCGATCTCAAGGGGATCATCGCGCCGGGTACCGCCGCGAGCGCGGACAACGTGATCCGCGGGCTGCGCGCGGCGTTCGCCGCCCCGGACACGGTCGGGGTGATCCTGCGCATCAACAGCCCCGGCGGCAGCCCGGTGCAGGCGAGTGAGATCAACACGGCCATCAAGCGCCTGCGCAAGGCGCACCCGGACATCCCGCTATACGCGGTCATCACCGATCTGTGTGCCTCGGGCGGCTACTACGTCGCAGTCGCGGCCGATCAGATCTACGCCAACCCGGCCAGCCTGGTCGGCTCGATCGGCGTGCTCATGGACGGGTTCGGGTTCGTGGGCACCCTCAAGAAGCTCGGTATCGAGCGCCGGCTCATCACCGCCGGCGCGCACAAGGGCTTCATGGATCCGTTCTCGCCGGAGAAGCCCGCAGACGTGGCGCACGTGCACGAGATGCTCGCCGATATCCACCGCCAGTTCATCAAGGCGGTTCAACAGGGCCGCGGGAGCCGGCTCAAGCCGAATCCGGAGCTGTTCAGCGGTCTGGTGTGGACCGGCGACGAGAGTCTGAAGCTGGGCCTGATCGACGGCCTCGGCGATGCACATTACGTGGCGAGCAAGCTGATCGGCGCCCCGCGCATCGTGGACTACACCCGGCGCCGGAGCCTGTTCGAACGCCTCACCGACCGGGTCGGCACGGCGATGGCGAACACCGTCCTCACGTGGCTGTCGACCCCGCAACTGCGCTGAGCCCGCGCCGTCCTTCGGAAGAGGAATGGGGTCAGTTCTCGCGGAAGAGGAATGGAGGAATGGGGTCAGTTCTCGGGGAGGAAGGAGGAATGGG
>CAZAQG010000086.1:0-10149 GCA_964487445.1 uncultured Chromatiales bacterium | reverse complement strand
CGCCTGCGGATGGGTGACACCGCAGAGCGGTGTCACCAGATGTGCAGATGTGCGGGTCACCCGATGTGGATGCCGCGTGCTCACCGCGCGCTCCTGCTCAACCGGTTCCGCGCAAAAGGTCCGTTCTCCGGCGGAGTCGTTGAGGGTTTCAACGCCAAAGCAAAACCGACCCCCGGAAAATCCTTCGGATTTCGCACTTGCCACGGCGCTGAAACCGCTTCGTATCCTGTGCTTGGCGCCCTACCCGAACCGGAGTCCACTCACAGGTTCTGCTGAGGAGCCCGGTTTCAAACCTTCCGGCAGGATGCATGCTCGAGCGGCGTGTCACTCCTGGAAAGTCGGGGTGGTTGCGGCGGATGACGATTAAGGACTGGAAACCGTGGTCTGTCCCCGGTTTCACTCTTCGAATTCGCCTTCGGTCTGGTAGTCGTGGGTAATTTCTTCGCCGGGGGCGATATCGCGCAAGGCGCAGACTTCGAGGGTGTCGTAGTAGCAGGCGTTGGGGGTGGGGCTGTGGTTGATATAGCGGAGATTGCAGCGGACTTTGAAGCCCCGGTGTCCGTCCACCCATAGTACGTGGGGACCGTCGGTGGTGGTCCAGTTGCCGCTGACCGTGCCGAGCACTTCACCGGCGGGGATGTGGCGTGCGGCAAACAGGCCTTTTCCATGGATGGGGCTTTTGTCTACGTAGACCTTTTTGGATTTGCTCACGATCGTTTCTCGCAATCACGCTGGGGTGCACAAGGTGCGGTAACCCATCGGCCCGATCTGCTCCTGCACCAATTCCGATTCCACCCGCATCATACCGGGTCCCATCATTCCGCGCATTATTCCGTACCCGGCCGCTCCGGCCGGAGGGCCTGTGAACAGAGGCATCGGTAGCGGGCAAAGGAGGTGCGGCGGTCACCGATCATGGAAGATCGCGCCGAATGGTCATGAATATCGTCAGCGGACAATTCCTGCCGGTGTCCAGTCGGGGTCCTCGGCGCCGACGATTCGGTTGCGCCCCCCGCGCTTGGCGGCATACAACCTGCGATCCGCCGTTCGTAGCAGCGAGTCGCCCACATCGGCGTCGTGGGGACAGTTGGCAACGCCCACCGAAACCGTGAGCGGCAAGCCTTCCAGCGGTTGGGCGCGAATCCTGACGGCGATGCGCTTGAGGCGGTTTTCCGCCTCGGCCTGGGTCGATTCCGGCATGAGCACGGCGATCTCGTCGCCCCCGTAACGAAATACACCATCGCTTGCCCGTAATCCATTTCGTAGTGCTCCCACAACCCGGATCAGCGCTACATCACCGAGTTCGTGCCCGAGCCGGTCATTGATCTGCTTGAGGTTGTCCACGTCAAGCAGGGCGAGCACCAAGGGGCGTCGATAGCGTTGGGCGCGCTGAATCTCTTCGTTCAACCGCAACTGGAAAAAGGCGCGGCTGAAGGCGCCGGTCAGTGCATCTCTGCCCGCCAATCGTGCAAGATGAATGGTGCGCCGGGCGAGTACGACGGCCAGCAGTCCCGCGGAGGCCATGAGGGCCATCCGCCCGATCTGTGTACCCCAGTCGAACATGCCGTAGGGGAAGGGGCTGAACAGGGCCGGGTCGTTGAGATTCCAGTGCAGGCTTGCATAGAGCACGATACCCAGATACTCGGCAATGGCCGCCAGAGTGGTGATAATGACAATGCCGTGACGGGGGCGCAGGGCGGTCGCCCCGATTGCCAACAGATAAATTTCCCACACCACCTTGCTGTTTACCGCGCTGTGAGGCGCAGAGAGCATCAGGAAGGCGACCAGTGCGGCCGTGACCAGGGTCACGTCGATCAGCGAGGTGAGGTAGGAAAACCAGATTCGGTTCCCGATTCGGGGTGCGACCACCAGAATGGTGAGTGCGATTGCCAGGGCAAAACCGGTTGCGCCGAAACCGATGAGTATCCCGGCATCCAGAATCGGGTGCCGGCGAAGTGCTTGAAACAAGGGGATCGTGAAGATGAACAGGATGATCACAAGGCGCATTCGGGCAATCGTGCGCTCGCCGCCCACAGCGAGCGTAATCAGACGATCATGTTGTACTGCCTCGGTGGTCATCGGCGCTCCATGGGGCACCGGACACACTCCGATTATAATGCTTTCCGGGGCGGTTTGCGCCTTCCAGGGTCGTTGCCGATTTGTCGACTCGATACCTTGCGGTTATAACGGGCATATCCGGCCCGTAACGCCCCGCGCTCAGGCTGTCGGACCGGGCCGCCTGGGTGCGTTTCAAGCGTGGCGTATTCCGCGGTTCAGCCGAACTTGAACAAAATGCCGTAGCCGCCGCGGGGATATTCCCACTCGATGTTGCGGAACTCCGTGCAGATGATGCGACAGGTCCCGCATTCCATACAGCCGTCGGTGATCAGGGTCACGCGGCCGTCGCCCTCTTTGGTGTAGCAGCCGGCGGGGCAGCAGAAAGTGCAGGGCTTGCCATGACAGTCGACGGTACATACCAATGGATCGACGATCTGAATATGCGCCCGTCCGGGGTCGACGCGGTAGCGGTTCTGAAACAGCCTTTCCTCGACGCGCGTCATTGGAAGGCTCTCCACAGTTTTACGGCGTCACCCATGAGGCCGGTCCATGACCGCGACTTGACGAAGCTGCGGCGGATCGATCGCTCCTTGGCCTTCTTTTCCACGCCGTCCACGGTGAGCAGTTCGTGGGCGGCACGGTTGAGCAGCTCCGGGTAGGCGGTGAAGAACTGGGGGTTGTTTTCCAGCACCTTGGGCATATCCTTGTATTTTTTCAGGTCCTTCATGACGAAGCTGGTTTTGACCTTTTCGTGATATCGGGCGAGATTCTTCGCCGTCATCGGCTTGTCGTCGGCCGTCAGTTCGATCGTCGTCTCGGCGGCCAACCGGCCGGTGGTCATGGCGAGGTTGGAACCTTCGCGGTGGACCGAGTTGACGAACATGGCGGCGTCACCGACGATCATCCAGCCGTCGCCGTACAGGGGAGGAACCGCGTGGTAGCCGCCTTCCGGGATCAGGTGCGCGGTATACTCCTTCATGGTCCCTCCCTCGATGAGCGGCCGGATGGCCGGGTGGTCCTTCATCTTGTCCAGCAGTGCGTAGGGGGCGATGCCGCGTTTCCGAAAGTCGGACAGCAGGCAGCCGACCCCGATGGTCAACGACTCCCGGTTGGTGTAGAGAAAGCCGGTGCCGACCATGCCGTCGGTGATCTTGCCGGCCATCTCGATGACCACACCGGCGTCGGCGGATACGTTGAAGCGGCTGTCGATGGTCTCTTCGGGCAGGAAGTGGATCTCCTTTACCGCCAGCGCCACGTCCTGCGGCCTGAGTTCCGGATGGAAGCCGGCTTTCTTGGCAAGTAGCGAGTTGACCCCGTCTGCGAGGATCACCACGTCGGCGTAGACCGAGCCGCCGGCGCGGTCCGTCTTCACGCCCACTACACGATTTCCGTCCATGTGCAGTTCGGTCACTGTGGTCTCGGAAATCACCATGGCCCCCGCCTCCTGTACTTTCCCGGAGAACCACTTGTCGAACTGGGTGCGAATGATGGTGTAACGGTTATAGGGCGGTTTGTTGAAGGCATCGGAGCGATAGGTGTTTCCTACATAGGATTCGTCGTCCAGAATCCACATGCGCTGCTCGAGCAGGTGCCGCTCCAGCGGTGCATCATCGCGGAAATCGGGGATTATCCGCTCCAGTGCGTCGGAATACAGAATCGCACCCTGCACGTTTTTGGATCCGGGCGTCTCGCCCCGCTCCAACTGGAGCACTTTCATGCCGGCCTTGGCCAGCGTGTAGGCGGCGGAGTTGCCGGCCGGGCCGGCGCCCACCACGATGGCATCGAATTTTTCGTTCATGACATCTCCCCCGGGCTAACCGGCAAGTCTTGCGGTCGTTAGGTGTTGGCGAAACGCATCGGTGAGCGCCGGTACGATCTGGATTGCGTTTCCGACGATTCCGTAGGTCGCGAAGTCGAAGATGGGGGCGTTCGGATCCTCGTTGACCGCGACGATAACGTCCGATGCCTCCATTCCGACGCGGTGCTGGATCGCGCCGGATATGCCGACGGCGATGTAGAGATTGGGGCGGACGGTCTTGCCGGACTGGCCGACCTGCCGGTCGGCGCTCACCCAGCCCGCCTGCACCACGGGCCGCGTGGCGCCCACTTCGGCTCCCAGCACCTTCGCCAAGTCCCAGATCATCTGAAAGTTCTCAGGGCGCTTCAGGCCCCGCCCTCCGGCCACGATGATGTCGGCAAACGGCAGATTGGCCTTGTCGCGCCGGTCGTCGGGAATGAATTCCAGAAGCTTGGTGGCGATATCCGACTCGACCAGTCCCAGGGAGTGTTCGACGATGCGGCCCGTGCGGGTCGCATCCGGTTCCGGCATGGCCATGACGCGCGGGCGCACGGTTGCCATCTGGGGCCGGTAGTTTCGGGTGACGATGGTGCACAGGAGGCTGCCACCGAAGGTGGGGCGGGTGGCGGCCAGACTCCGGTTCTCCAGGTCGATGTTGAGTTCGGTGCAGTCCGCCGTGAGTCCGGTCCGCAACGTGGTTGCGACACTGCCGGCGAGATCGCGGCCGAGGGTGGTGGCCCCGAGGAGCAGGATCTCGGGCTGGTAGGCGTTCACCAGGCCGGTCATGCCCGTCGTGTAGGGTTGATTGCGGTACTCGGCGAGGACCGGGTCCTCCACCAGGTAGCAGAGGTCGGCGCCGTAGGAAACGGCTTCGTCGCAAAAGCCCCGCGCGACATCGCCGGGGGCGGCGAGCACCACCCCGGCGAGTTCCACTCCCAGGATATCCGCGAGCTTGCGGCCCTCGCCGAGCAACTCCCGGGATACCGGGTGCATGAGACCGCGCTCGTGTTCGACGAAGACCCATACGCCGGTATAGGCCGCGAGCCGCGGATCCAGCTCGAGTTTGCGGCGCCGGACGGGCTTCTTGTCGGGCGGGGCGGCGGCGGTGTTGTCGTTCATAGTTACCTTACCGTATCAGGAGGGGTGTCGGACGATCTGTCTACCCAACTGTGGATGTTTCGTGAACAGTTTCGCCAGCAGGGTGTCCGCCAAGTCATTGGGTTGTCCGCTCTGGGCCTCGATCAGCTCTGCGCGGGTGGTTCGGGGCCGCGGCGCAAACACTTTTGAAACCACGGTGGGTGAGCCCTTGAGGCCGATCTTTGTGATATCGTCGATGCCCGCCGCCTCCCGGTCCCACACGGTAAGGGGATGCCGGGCCGCGCGGAACATGTCCGCCATCGTGGCGAAGCGCATTTCATTGAGGCCTTCCAGTACGGTAATCAGGCAGGGCAGCACGGTTTCCAGAACCTGCACGCCCCCTTCGGCGCGTCGCTGCACAATGATCCGGCGGTTCTGGGGATCGACTTCGCCGACGGCGCTCACATAGGTCAGTAGCTGCAGGCCGAGCCGGGTTGCGATACCGGGACCCACCTGGGCGGTATCGCCGTCGATGGTCTGTTTTCCGGCGAATACCACATCGACGGGCATGTCTTCCCGGATCCTGGCGATGGCGGCGGCGAGGGCATAGGAGGTTGCGAGGGTATCGGCGCCGGCGAAGGCGCGGTCGGTGAGCAGAATGGCATCGTCCGCGCCGAACGAGAGGGCCTTGCGTAGGGCCGCCTCGGCTTGGGGTGGGCCCATGCACAGTACCGTGATGCGACCGCCGTAGCGGTCCTTGAGGCGCAGTGCCTCCTCGAGCGCATACAGATCGTAGGGGTTGACGATCGCCGGTACACCCTGGCGCATGATGGTGTTGGTTACCGGATGCACGCGTATCTGGGCGCTGTCGGGTACTTGTTTGATGCAGACGACGGTGTGCATATCGGGTCCCCTGATTCGTGGCAACGGGGCACCCGGGTGTGTGCCGTTGTGGAGCGCCGTTCCGATGAGCGACCCCGTTGCGTCGGTGAAGGCCCAGCAAATCGCATGCCATCGCGATGAGTGTGAATTCTGCGCTATGAATTCAATGGATTGCGAATGGCGGGTGCCGGCGGGGCAAGTCGGGTTTGCCACCATTGTCGATTTCCCAACAAGCGTTCAAGGGGTGCGGCGCGATCGGCGCGATCGGCGCGATCGAAGTCCCGAGCTCATCGGGCCGCCTGATACCGGGTCAACGGAGGGGAGGCCCCGTATTCCTGCCGGCCGGCGGTGTGCGGTTTGTGACAAGGTTCGGTCTCGGACGGCCGATTGTCGCTATCGCAACAGGACGAGTGAGGATGAAACCTCTGGAAAAGCGGGCGGTTGAGCGAGCTTCCGTTTTTGGCACAGGGTTTGCTCAAGCACTTGCGGACGACGGCGCCCGAAGGGTGCCGTGGCGTTGCCGCGCCGCCGGTATTGGGAATCGACGCACGGGAGTCTGCGCCACCGGTGCGGCCGGCCCACAGAACCTTCGTATCGACCAGGAGTGGATCATGGCCTACAAGATTATCGCCTCCCAGTGCACGGGTTGCTCCGTCTGCGATCCCGAATGTCCCAACAACGCGATCCGGGAGAAAAGCGGAACGTTCTTCATCAAGCCGGAGAAGTGCACGGAATGCATCGGCTATTTCGACGATCCTCAATGCGTGGTGGTTTGCCCGGTCGACGACACCTGCGTCATCGACAACAGTGTGCCCCGTTACGAGGCGCGCGTTTAGTCGGCCGATGTCGGCCGATACCGGAACGTCCCTGAAATGCACCAATAGGGTGCGGGAGGGGTCGTTGGGTTCCGGACGGGCCCGCCGGATTTTCTGAGGCCGTTGTCATAAGTCCTTATGAAAAACAGTGGGTTGATGTGCCTGAAGGCGCATCCCCGAGGGTTTTACCGTAATAGGCACGGTTCTTGAAACGCCTTTTCGGTACGGGTGGGATTCCCGGCGTAAAGAGGCAGGGTGGGCGATGGGCAAGCGCCGGAGATCGGTTCAATCCGGGGATTTCGCGGAGGTATTCCGGGCGTTCCTGGCTTCGCCGCCGGACGGCACGCCGCCGGCCATCCTCGAGGCCTTCGGCGACATGGTCGCGGCCGAGCCGAGACTCCTGCCGCCGCGGCTGTTCTATGAGGTGGTGGAGCAGTCGCCGGTGGCGATCTCCATCACGGACCCGGATGCCGTGATCGTCTATGCGAACCCGTCCTTCGCCCGCGTCACCGGTTATTCCCTGAACGAGGTGTTGGGCAGGAATGAATCGATGTTGTCGGACAAGGTCACGCCCCCCATCGCGTACAAAACCATATGGGGCCGGCTGCTGCAGCAGAAGTCGTGGTCCGGCGTGTTGGTGAACCGGCGCAAGAACGACGAGAGGTATTTGGCCGAACTCACCATCGCGCCGGTTCTGGACGCCGCCGGGCGTACCACCCACTATCTGGGGATGCACCGGGACGTCACCGAGGTGCATGCCCTCGAACACCAGGTCCGCAACCAAAAAGCCGTCATCGAATCCGTGGTGAACTCCGCCCCGGTCGCAGTGGCGCTGCTGGATGAAACCGGCCGCGTGGTCCTGGACAATCTGACGTACAAGACCCTGGCGGCGGACTTGGGTGTACACGAACCCGCCGCCGAGTTCGTCGCCGCCCTGAAGGAGGCCATGGGCGCGAATTTCGACCGCGCCCGGGCGACCGGGGCCGGGTTCACCCGGCAGGAGATCAGCTTCGACCCGGGCGGCGGCGGTGTCGTGCGCTGGTTCTCCTGCTCCGGGACCTGGTTCCGCGAGAACGACGGCAGCGCCGACAATTTCTTCGAGGCGCACGAACAGACCTACCTGCTGCTGGTCGCCAACGAGGTGACCGGACTGAAGCAGGGCCAGGAAGAGGTGCGCATGAACGCCCTGCGCGCCCTGATGGCCGAGGATGAGCTGGTGCAGGGCATGCGCGAGACCCTGGCGGGCGCAATCTTCCAACTGGAAGGTCCGTACAACATGATCCGGGCGGCGGCGGGCATCCTGGAGCGGCGTGCCGACAGCAATGCAGAGAACGAGACGCTGCTGAGTGTGCTGCAGCAGGCGCTGGCGTCGGGGGACCAGGCCATCGATGCCTTGCGCGGCTGTATGCCCGCACCCCATATGGAACCGCTCGGGCCGGTGAACGTCAATCAAGTGCTGCGGGAAGTGCTGGGGCTGTGCACCAGTCGCCTGCTGGCCGTGGGTATCGTGGTGGACTGGCGGCCGGAGCCGATGCTGTCGCCCGTGCTCGGCTACGAGAACAGCCTTCGGGGGCTGTTCAAGCAACTCGTGGACAACGCCATGGATGCCATGGACGAAGGAAAATGCAGCGTGCGGGATCTGCGCATCCGCACTGCGTCCGAGCGGGAAACGGTGATGGTGAGCATCGAGGATACCGGTCCCGGTGTTTCAGCGGCCCTGCGCCTGAAGATTTTCGAGCCGTTCTTTACCACCAAGCGCGCGACCCGCCGACGGGCCGGTATGGGGTTGGCCATGGTACAGGATGTGGTGAACGAGCATGCCGGCACCATCGAGATCGATCCGAGCTATGCAGACGGCTGCCGATTCATCATTCGTATCCCCGTTCGCCATGTGTCCGCCCAGGGGCAATGACGGTAAAGGATGAGTCGGTGACGGATCCTTCCTGTCTGTTCGAGACAGAACTCGAGGCCCTTTATCGGGTGAGTCGCGTGCTCAGCCGTTCGCTGAACCTGCGCGAGACCCTGAGGGCCGTGCTGCAGGTGCTGCATGACTTCGCCGGCATGCAGCGGGGCATGGTCACGCTGCTGGACCCCGACAGCGGCGATCTGCTCGTCAGTGTGGTACAAAGCGATGCGCCCGCGCAGGCGGGTTCGGTCCGCTACCGCGCCGGCGAAGGAGTGGTGGGCGCGATCATCGCGAGAGGCGATACGGTGGTCGTGCGGCGTATTGCCGATGAGCCGCGGTTTCTGGATCGCCTCGGGGTGTACGACCCCCAGCTTCCTTTTATCGGGGTGCCGATCCGGGTCGGCGAAGGTCCGCCGGTAGGGGTCCTGGCCGCCCAGCCCCAGTCCGCAGATGTGGAACTGCTGAGCGAGCGGGGGCGATTCCTGGAGATGGTGGCGAACCTGACCGCGCAGACCGTACGCCTGTCGTGGGAGGTGGAACGCGAGCGCCGCGACCTGGCGGACGAGCGGGATCAGTTGCGGCGTGCAGTGCGGGGCGAACATGGATTCTCCAGCGTGGTGGGCCATACGCCGACCATGCGGAAGGTGTTCGACCAGGTGCGCCAGGTGGCGAAATGGAACACGACGGTACTCATCCGCGGGGAGTCGGGCACCGGCAAGGAACTCGTTGCCAACGCCATCCACTACAACTCGCCCCGCGCCGGAAATACCTTCGTCAAGCTCAATTCGGCGGCGCTTCCCGACACCCTGCTGGAGTCGGAGCTGTTCGGCCACGAGAAGGGCGCCTTCACCGGCGCCACCACTCAGCGCAAGGGGCGTTTCGAGCGGGCCGACGGCGGCACCCTGTTTCTGGATGAGATCGGCGAGATTTCGGGGGCCTTCCAGGCAAAGCTGCTGCGCGTGCTGCAGGAGGGCGAGTTCGAACGTGTCGGCGGCACGCGCACCCTCAAGGTGGACGTGCGCATTATCGCCGCGACCAACCGCGACCTGGAACGCGAGGTGGAGAAAGGCGAGTTTCGCGAGGACCTGTACTATCGCCTCAACGTGATGTCCATCAACATGCCCCCGTTGCGCGCGCGCCAGGAGGACATCCCCGATCTGGCCCGCTTCCTGGCGACAAAGATCGGGCGCCGGCAGGAACGCAAGCTGGAAGTCACCGACAGCGCCATCCGTCTGCTGATGCGCCATGGCTGGCCCGGCAATGTGCGCGAGCTGGAGAACTGCCTGGAGCGGGCCGCCATCATGAGCGGTGACGGTCTTATCGACCGGGATGCCATTGTCCAGGCCGGCATTGAAGACGGGATTTCCACAACCAGGGGCCCCGCGTCCCCGCCGCCCGCGGCCTCGGGCGTCCCCGGTCTGGATGAGCGCGAACGGGTCATCGCCGCCCTGGAGCAGGCGGGCTGGGTGCAGGCCAAGGCGGCCCGCCTGTTGGGGATGACGCCGCGCCAGATCGCCTACCGTATCCAGACCCTCGATATCAACGTCCGCAAGATCTGATCCGCCCCGCGCAGGTGTGGGCTTGTCCACAAGATCCCACAGACCGCTGTGAGCTTG
>CAZAQG010000085.1:0-10189 GCA_964487445.1 uncultured Chromatiales bacterium | reverse complement strand
GCGGAGAGTGCGGCGGCCGACTGACGCGCATCGCGCCCGCGGGGTCGGCCGACCGGCCGTTCATCCGCAGGACCTGTATCCGATTATCCGCCCGTATCTTTAGGGATCTGAACGAACGAGGAGTTTTCCATGGCCCGGTTCTTCCGCCGCAGAAAGTACTGCCGCTTCACCGCGGAGGGTGTGAAGGAGATCGACTACAAGGACATCGCGACCCTGCGCCAGTACATCACCGAGACCGGCAAGATCGTGCCCAGCCGCATCACCGGCACACGCGCGCGCTATCAGCGTCAGTTGGCCCGCGCAGTCAAACGCGCCCGCTTCCTGGCGTTGCTCCCGTACACCGACCAGCACTGAGATCGCGCAGCCGGCGGCGGCGTTTGATCCGAGGATGCCACGATGGAAGTGATTCTTCTGCAGAAGACCGAACACCTGGGAGACCTGGGCGATCGGGTGAAGGTGCGCCGCGGTTTCGCACGCAACTTTCTGATCCCCAAGGGGCGGGCCACGGAGGCGACACCGGCCAACGTGGCGCGCTTCGAGGCGCGGCGCGTGGAGCTGGAGCGGTTCGCCACCGGGGCCGTGACGGCGGCCGAGGCGCGCCGCGAGCAGCTCGAGGGTCTTACGATCACCATCGCCTCGAAGGCCGGTGACGAGGGGCGGCTGTTCGGTTCCATCGGGACCGCGGAGATCGCCGAGGCCATCTCCGCGCAAGGGGTCGCCGTCGAGCGGCGCGAGGTGCGTCTGCCCGCCGGACCGATGCACCAGACCGGCGAGTTCGAGGTGACGCTGCACCTGCACATGGACGTGAACGCCGTAGTGAAGATCGCTATCGTCGCGGAATAGCCGTCCATGTCCAACGTGCTGTCCCAGCCCGGAGAGACCGCCGACGCGGCGACTCAGGCGCTGCGGGTCCCGCCGCACTCGACCGACGCCGAGCAGGCGGTGCTCGGCGGGTTGATGCTCGACAACCGGTCCTGGGAACGGATCTCCGACTGCATCACCGAGGAGGATTTCTACCGGCGCGACCACCGGCTGGTGTTCCGCGCCATCGCCGAACTCGCCGAGCGCGGCGCGCCCTTCGACGTGGTGACCATCTCCGAGCGCCTGGAGAAGGCCGGCGGGTTGGACGCCGTCGGCGGTCTGTCCTACCTCGGCACCCTCGCCGGCAATACCCCCAGCGCCGCGAACATCAAGGCCTACGCGGAGATCGTCCGCGAGCGCTCCATCCTGCGCCAGTTGATCCAGGTCGGCACCGAGGTCGCGAACAGCGCCTTCCAGCCCGAGGGGCGCGACGCGCCGGAGCTGGTGGACCACGCGGAGAAGCTCGTCTTCCAGATCGCCGAGCGCGGTGCCCGCGGGTTGGGCGGGTTCACGAGCATCCGCGATCTGCTCACGCGGGTGGTGGACCGGATCGACACCCTGTATCAGCTCGACGAGCCGATCACCGGCTTGCCCACCGGCTTCTCGGACTTCGACGAACTGACCTCGGGTCTGCAGTCCGCCGACCTGATCATCGTCGCCGGGCGCCCGTCGATGGGCAAGACCACCTTCGCCATGAACCTCGCCGAGCACGCGGCCATCAAGTGCAAGGTGCCGGTGGCGGTGTTCAGCATGGAGATGCCCGGCGAGCAGCTCGCCATGCGCATGATGTCCTCGCTCGGGCGCATCGACCAGCACCGCGTGCGCACCGGCAAGCTGCACGACGAGGACTGGCCGCGATTGACCTCGGCCATGGACCTGCTCGCGGAGTCGCCGCTGTTTATCGACGACAGTTCGGCGCTCACTCCCACCGAGCTGCGCGCCCGCGCGCGGCGGCTCAAGCGTGAGCACGGTGCGCTCGGGCTGGTGGTGATCGATTACATGCAGCTCATGCAGGTCCCGGGTACGCGTGAGAACCGCGCCACCGAGATCTCGGAGATCTCGCGTTCGCTCAAGGCCCTCGCCAAGGAGCTGCACGTGCCGGTGGTGGCGCTCTCGCAACTCAACCGCAGCCTGGAGCAGCGCCCCAACAAGCGTCCGGTGATGTCGGATCTGCGCGAATCGGGTGCCATCGAGCAGGACGCGGACCTGATCGTGTTCATCTACCGCGACGAGGTCTACAACGAGGACAGCCCGCAGAAGGGCATCGCCGAGATCATCGTGGGCAAGCAGCGCAACGGCCCCATCGGCCATGTCAATCTCACCTTCCTTGGGCAGTACACGCGTTTCGAGAACCTTGCCCCCGAGTACTACGGGAGCCAGGGGTCGGCGTGACGGGCAGGGCCGCTGCGCGGCGGGCGCGGAAGGCCCCGCGCGGGGGGTGGCGTTGAGCGAGCCGCTCGATGCGACCGGCTCCCCCCGGGCCCGTGCCGTCATCGACCTGCGCGCGTTGCGCGCCAATCTGCAGTACGCGCGCCACCGGGCGCCGGGCAGCCGGGTGATGGCGGTCGTGAAGGCCGACGCCTACGGCCACGGGTTGCTGCGCATCGCCCACGCCCTCGGCGGGGGTGGGCGCGAGGGCGCCGGCGCGGATGCCTTCGGGGTCGCGTGCATGTCCGAGGCACTGGCGTTGCGTGCGGGCGGCGTGGGTGCGCGGGTCGTGCTGCTGGAGGGCGTCCCGGACGACGCCGAACTCGAACTGGCGGCGCGCCGCTCGTTCGAGATCGTCGTGCATCACGACGAGCAGGTGACCCTGTTGGAGCGCGCCGGCGGCCCGGTGTCGGTGCGCGTGTGGGTCAAACTCGACACCGGCATGCACCGCCTCGGTTTCCCGCCGCAGCGCGCGGGCGAGTTGTACGCGCGGCTCACGCGCTGCGCCGCGGTGCGCGAGGTGGCATGGATGACCCATCTCGCCTGTGCGGACGACCGGCGCAGCGGCGCGACTCCGCGCCAGCTCGAGCGCTTCCGTGCGGCGCTCGGCGACCTGCCGGGCGAGCGTAGCGTGGCTAATTCGGGCGGGCTGCTGGGCTGGCCCGAGACCCACCTCGACTGGGTGCGCCCGGGTATCCTGCTCTACGGTGTCTCCCCATTCCCGGGGCGGGACGCCGCGCAGGAGCGGTTGCGCCCGGTCATGACGTTGCAGACCCGGTTGATCGCGGTGAAGGCGCTGTGCAAGGGGGACGCGGTCGGTTACGGCGGCGCCTGGGTCTGTCCGGAGGACATGACGGTCGGCGTTGCGGCCATCGGCTACGGCGACGGCTATCCGCGCCACGCGGGCAACGGCACCCCGATCCTGGTGAACGGACGGCGCGCCGCCCTCATCGGACGGGTCTCCATGGACATGATCGGCGTCGATCTGCGCGGCCACCCGGAGGCGCGCGCCGGCGATCCGGTCGTGCTGTGGGGCCCGGGCCTGCCGGTGGAGGAGATCGCGCGCCACGCCGGCACCATTTCCTATGAGCTGCTGTGCGCGGTCAGCCGGCGGGTGGCGCTCGTCACTCGCGACGACCCGGAGTCCTGATTGCGCACCGGACCGTTCGCGCGTCACGCCGGCGGGAAATTCCACCGACCGGCGGCCGACCCCCGGTAGCGCACAGGCTGATTTTCGTAACCGATTGAAAATCAAGCAAGCGACGCCTATCGTACGAGTATCGCTTATACTTCCACAGGGACGGCCCGGCGCATGGTGCGCCCGGGCGGCGATCCGGCGGGTCCAGGGACGGCGGCCGCGAATACGGCAGTGCCGTCATGACTCCCTCTTCGAACCGATCCGCGATCCGCGGGCGCCCGGCATCGTGGGGTGTGCCCGGCCCCGCGGTGCAACCGGCTCGGCGCAACGGCGCGGACCGGCGCCGGCGCGGATTGCCGCTGCTGCGCTACTGGTTCTGTGGACAGCGGCGTCGCGCCCGGCGGCGCGAGGACCAGGGCTACGTCGACGTCTACGATCCGCTGGTGGTGTGCGTGTGCTTGGCGACGCTGCTGCTCTCGTGCTTGGACGCCTACTTCACGTTGTTGTTGATCTCCGTCGGGGCGCACGAACTCAATCCCCTCATGGACGGGCTGCTGAGCGACGACCCGGGGCTGTTCATCGACCTGAAGATCGCGTTCACCGCGTTCGGTCTTCTGGTCCTGATCCTGCACAAGAACTTCCGCGTCGTGGGCCGGGTGCGCGTGCTGCACTTCAAGTTCGCGCTGTTCGGGTTCTACGCCCTGCTGGTCGCCTACGAACTGATGCTGTTGGCGTAGTGAGTGCACCCGGCTCGCGGCGTTGACCGCCTGCCGCGCTCGCTCGTGGTAGGATGCGGGTTCGCAGGCCTTCAGCCCTGTCCACGGGATTGCGCGGTGAGCAGGACCAGACCCGTCTTCGCCTGTACCGAGTGCGGCGCCCAGGCGCCGAAATGGACCGGCCAGTGCCCCGACTGCGGGGCATGGAATACGCTCGCGGAGGCGGCGGCACGACCGCCTCCGTCCCGCAATCCACGTTTCGCGGGTTATGCCGGTCGCCCCGGGCAGGCGCAGGTGCAGGCGCTCGCCGATATCGCTCCCGAGCAGCAGGCGCGTCTGGCGACCGGCATCGGGGAACTGGACCGGGTATTGGGCGGCGGTCTGGTGCCGGGCTCGGTGGTGCTGATCGGCGGCGATCCGGGGATCGGCAAGTCCACCCTGCTCCTGCAGGCGCTCGCCGCCCTCCCACCCGAGACCTCCAGCCTGTATGTCAGCGGCGAGGAGTCGCCGCAGCAGGTCAGCCTGCGGGCCCGTCGCCTGGGACTGAATCCCGCACGCCTGCGGCTGCTCGCCGAGACCCGCGTCGAGGACCTGCTCGCCGCGGTGGACCGTGAGCGCCCGCGGGTGCTGGTCGTCGATTCCATCCAGACCGTCTATACCGATCTGCTCCAGTCCGCTCCCGGGACGGTGGCACAGGTGCGGGAGAGCGCCGCACAACTGGTGCGCTACGCCAAGCAGAGCGGGACCGTCGTATTCCTGGTCGGGCACGTCACCCGCGAGGGGACCATCGCCGGGCCGCGCATGCTGGAACACATGGTCGACACGGTGCTCTATTTCGAGGGCGATCCGGGCGGGCGTTTCCGCGTGGTGCGGGCCGTGAAGAACCGTTTCGGCGCGATCAACGAGTTGGGCGTGTTCGCGATGGGCGATGGCGGGTTGCGCGAGATCGGCAATCCATCGGCGATCTTCCTCTCGCGCCACGACGAGCCGGTCCCGGGCAGCGTGATCATGGTTACCCGCGAGGGGACGCGACCGCTGTTGGTCGAAGTCCAGGCGTTGGTCGATTCGGGCCGTTCCGCCAGTCCGCGCCGGGTGCCGCTGGGGATGGACCAGAACCGTCTCGCCATGCTGCTGGCGGTGCTCCACCGTCACGGCGGTGTGGCCATGTACGACCAGGACGTGTACGTGAACGTGGTCGGCGGTATGCGTGTCGGCGAGACCGCCGCGGATCTCGCGGTGCTGCTGGCCGTGCTGTCGAGCTTTCGCGGTCGTCCGCTGCCGGTGGATCTGGTGGTGTTCGGGGAGGTGGGGCTGGCGGGCGAGATCCGCCCGGTCCCCGGCGGTCCCGAGCGACTGCACGAGGCCGCCAAGCACGGTTTTCGGCGCGCCATCGTGCCGCGCGCCAACGTCCCGAAGGGTGGGGTGCGCGGCATGGAGGTACACGCCGTGCAACGTTTGTCGGAGGTCCTGGAGCGGCTCTGAGCGCCGCGTCGGGGGGCCCCGCGTAGTGTCAGCCGAGCGCCGAGAGTTCGCGGTTCAGCAGTTCGGGGTCTCCGAGGTTGAGTTCGACCAGGCGGCGCAGGTGCGCGATGCTGTCGAGGTCGATGTGCGTGCAGCGCAGCCCGAGGTAGTGCACCTCGACGTGCGCCACCGCGACTTCCATGCGGATGCGCGCGGTTTCGGTGAGCAGGATCTCGAGAACCAGGTCCGCGCGGGTCCCGTCGTCCCAATCCTGCGGGCGCTCGAGCAGCGCCCCGTTCAGGGAGATGTCCAGGAGCACGCTGCTCCACTCGCGCCCGTCGGCCCCGCGCAACGTCGTGCGCGCGTCGAACGGAATGCGGCTGAAGTGGCGCCGCTCCTCCTTACGGTCTGTCGGCATCATGACGGCCCTCCCTCCGGCGGTTCCCGTCCGCGGGTAGGATAGCACCGGGGAATGCCGCGGGTCGAAGGAATCGGGCGGATTCGCCGACGGCCTCGATCTATGCCCCGCAACGTCGGGTCGTTCCAACGATGTCGGCGGGCCGAGGCCCGCCCTACCGCGAAACACGCACGGCGATCCACGGTAGGGCCGGGCTCGCCCGGCCAATGGCGTGGCCGTGCGCACCGGCCATTGTGGGAACCCTCGCCGGTGCCGCCCCGCGTCAGTGCTCCGCCTCGCCCGCCGTGCCGTGGCGTCGCACCCGCGCGGGCCAGATGCGTACTTTGCGTACCGCGTTGTCCTTGGCCTGCACGATCTCCATCGGGTAGCCCGCGAGCATCAGGCTGGTGCTCGCCTCGGGGATGTGCTCCAGGTATTCGAGGATCACTCCGTTGAGGGTCTTGGGTCCGTCGGTCGGCAGGCGCCACTGCATGGTGCGGTTCAACTCCCGGATATTGGCGCTGCCGTCTACCAGATAGGATCCATCTTCCTGCGGCACGACGTCCCGGATCGATGCCGACGGGTCGGTGGTGAACTCGCCGACGATCTCCTCGAGGATGTCCTCCAGCGTGGCCAGCCCCTGGATGTCGCCGTATTCGTCCACGACCAAGCCGATGCGGCGTTTCTGGCGCTGGAAGTTGAGCAGTTGGCGGTTGAGCGGCGTGCCTTCGGGGATGAAGGTGGGTTCGCGTACCGCCGCGCGCAGCGTGTCCGGGGTCAGTTCGTTGCGCGCGACGAGCGGAAGGATACGCCGCACGTGCAGAAACCCGAGGACATTGTCGATGCTCTCCTGATAGACCGGCATCCGGGTGTACTGGCTGGCGGTGAGCTGCTCCAGGATCACCTCCCAGTCATCGTCGAGATCGACGCCGACGATCTCGTTGCGCGGCACCATGATGTCCTCCACCGTGACCCGCTCGAGGTCGAGGATGCTGAGCAGCATCTTCTGGTGACGGCGCGGGATCATCGCACCCGCCTCCATGACCACCGTGCGCAGTTCCTCCTCGTTGAGGTGGGTGACCGAGGCCTCGTCCAAGGGAACGCCGAGCATGCGCAGCAGGGCGTTGGCGACGGCGTTGACCACCCGCACGATGGGGCTGAGCACTCGCAGCATGGGATAGAGGATGAAGGAGGCCGGAAAGGAGACCCGCTCCGGGTGCAATGCGGCAAAGGTCTTCGGCGCCACCTCGGAGAAGATCAGGACCACCAGGGTCAACAGGCCGGCCGCGACCGCAATGCCGGGCTCGCCCATCAGCCGCAGGGCGATGATGGTGGCGAGCGAGGAGGCCAGAATGTTGACGAAGTTGTTGCCGAGCAGGATTAGCCCGATCAGGCGGTCGGGGCGCTCGAGCAGGCGGCTGGCACGGATCGCCCCGGGGTGGCCGGCCTTGACCAGATGCCGCAGCCGATAGCGATTGAGGGCCATCAAGCCCGTCTCGGAACCGGAGAAGAACGCGGACAGGAGGATCAGAACGACCAGCGTGCCGAACAGCACACCTAAGGGGACATCGTCCAAGCGGGCACCGCCTCACCGAGTGGGATCCGTCGGTAATGTTCGAGGCAGGTGCCGGGGCCTGTCAAGGGGCGGCGGGCGTCCGGGGAATCAGCCGGTGACCCGGTGCAGGATCAGGTCCAGCACCAACTTGGTACCGAAATAGGCCAGCATCAGCGAGAAGATCCCGCCGAGCGTCCAACGGATGGCGACCGGGCCGCGCCAGCCGAAGCGCCAACGGCCCCACAGCAGCACGGCGAACACCACCCAGGCGATGATCGACAGGACGGTCTTGTGCACCAAGTGCTGGGTGAAGATGTCGTGCAGGAAGAACAGGCCGGTGATCAGTGCCAAGCTGAGCAGCACGAAGCCCACCGTGATCATCTGGAACAGGAGCGTCTCCATGACCTGCAGCGGCGGCAGGGCGCGCACCAAGCCGCCGGGATGTTTGTTACGCAGATGGTGATGCTGTACCGCGAATAAAATGGCCTGCAGCGAGGCGACGCTGAGCACGCTGTAGGCGAGCAGCGAGATCACGATGTGTGCATCCAGGCCCCACCAGACGTGACCGAGGACCTGCGGTGCGCGAAACAGACCGTCCAGGATCACGGTGACCGCGGCCAGCGGATAGAGCAGGATGCCGAGACTCTCCACCGGCCGGCCCAGGGCGACGATCAGCATCAGCACGACCATGATCCAGGCCACCAGCGAGAGCGAGTTGAAGAAGCCCAGGTTGAGGACGCCGTGGCCGAACAGGCTGTGGTAGCTCACGATGCCGTGCAGCAGCGCCGCCGCGGCGCCGGGCAGCAGGGTGCGCGGCTTGGCCACCACCACGCCTTGCGCGGCACGCATCAGGCGCCGCCCCAACAGCGTCGTGGCGACGAGGTAGGTGAGCATCGCCAGGAGGCTGATGGCGCCGAAGATCGGTCCGGAGGATCCGCCTGTACTCACGCTGTTATGGGTTCCGCTGGGAAAAGAGGGCCGACGGGTACTGTGCCGCGAGGCCCGTCAGCCGGTATAATCCCATGCGTCGTTGCCCGGTACAAGCGCCCCGGCGCCTGCGGGGCGGCTGTCCGGTACGGTAACCATCTGCGGCGGGTCCTGTGCGATGTTCGACAATCTGAGTGAACGACTGCGGGCCACCCTGCACCGCGTGCGCGGCCAGGGGCGGCTGACCGAGGAGAACGTCCGCGACGCCCTGCGCGAGGTGCGCATGGCACTGCTGGAGGCGGATGTGGCGCTGCCGGTGGTGCGCGGATTCATCGACCGGGTGCGGGTCCGTGCCCTGGGGCGCGAGGTCGCCGTCAGCCTTACGCCGGGCCAGGCCCTGGTCAAGGTCGTGCACGACGAACTGGTGAGCGTGATGGGCGAGGCCAACGAGGCCCTCGATCTCAAGACGCGTGCGCCCGCCGTCGTGCTGATGGCCGGTCTCCAGGGTTCCGGCAAGACCACCACCACCGCGAAACTGGCGCGCCGGCTCAAGGAGCGCGAGGGCAAGAAGGTCCTCGTAGCGAGTTGCGACGTGTATCGGCCGGCGGCCATCGAGCAGCTGCGCACGTTGGCCGCGGAGGTCGGGGCGGCGTTCCATCCGAGCGATCCGTCCCAGGACCCGGTGGCGATCGCCGAGGCCGCGGTGGAGGCCGCGCGACGCCAGTTCGTGGACGTGGTGATCCTCGATACCGCCGGCCGGCTCCACGTGGACGAGGCGATGATGGAAGAGATCCGCCGCATCCACGCCGCCGCGCAGCCGGTCGAGACGTTGTTCGTGGTGGACAGCATGACCGGCCAGGACGCGGCCAACACCGCGCGCGCCTTCCACGACGCGCTGCCCCTGACCGGCGTGGTGCTGACCAAGACCGACGGCGACGCGCGCGGCGGCGCGGCCCTGTCGATCCGACAGATCACCGGGCGGCCCATCAAGTTCCTGGGGGTGGGTGAGAAGAGCACCGCACTCGAGCCCTTCCACCCGGACCGGGTCGTCTCGCGCATCCTCGGCATGGGCGACGTGCTCAGTCTCGTGGAAGAGGTCGAGCAGAAGGTCGACAAGGACAAGGCTGCGCGGTTGGCGGGCAAGCTCGCCAAGGGGAAGAAGTTCGACCTGGAGGACTTTCGCGATCAACTCGAGCAGATGCAGCGCATGGGCGGGCTCGCGGGCCTCATGGAGAAGTTGCCGGGGGCCGCGGACCTGCCGCGCGGGGTCAAGAGCCAGATGGGCGACGTGGAGGTACGTCGGATGATCGCCATCGTCGGCTCCATGACCCCTCGCGAGCGGCGCTTCCCGGACGTCATTCGGGGCTCACGCAAGCGGCGTATCGCCGCCGGTTCCGGGACCCAGGTCCAGGAGGTCAACCGGCTGCTCAAGCAGCACGGCCAGATGCAAAAGATGATGAAGAAGATGTCCAAAAAGGGCGGATTGGCCAAGATGATGCGCGCTCGCAAAGGGGGGGGGCCGCCGGGGCTGCCGTTCTGAAGTCCCCCCGCGGGGCGGCGGCGGGGCTTCCCTTCCAGCGTCTGCGATAGGGGATCCGTACCGGTGGGGAGGAGGTGAGGATCGACCCCGTGGCCGATCGACCGTAACCCGGAGCCGTCGGCTTTCGCCGGTGGAGTATTCACCCCGTTTCGCGTAATATGCGCCG
>CAZAQG010000084.1:0-10288 GCA_964487445.1 uncultured Chromatiales bacterium | reverse complement strand
GGTATTCGGTCTGGAGACGGAAGACTTGGCGCTGGCCGATCTGGGCACGCATCTGGGGTGAGGACGGCCGAGTTCAGTTAAGCCGTCGACCGATTGCATCATCGGCAAGCTCCGGACGGAGCCCGGGATCGAAGAAGGGGTTGAAGGCTTGGATGGGACCTCTGCAAATACCCATAAGTCAAGCCTGACCCCACCTTATGGCTTGCATCGCGGTTGGGGGCTCCTGTATCGTTTCGGCGTTGCGTCAGGCGCGTAGCTCAGTGGTAGAGCACCACCTTGACATGGTGGTGGTCGGTGGTTCGATCCCACTCGCGCCTACCATTCGATATTCCAGGGTGCTCCGCGCGGGCCGGGGTCCGGCGTGCGCGGGGCGCCCTGGTTTGGTTCCGGGGTCGTTCCATATCGAGCCGGCGGGGGGCGGGCCGGAGGCGCGGGTCCGGACGGCGGGGGCGGGGCATGCCGGTAATTACACTTCCGGACGGCAGTGAACGCCGTTTCGACGGGCCGGTCACGGTGGCGGCGGTGGCGGAGTCCATCGGCCCGGGCTTGGCGCGCGCGGCGTTGGCCGGCAGGGTGGACGATCGCCTGGTCGATACCTCCCACGTAATCGATCACGACGCGCGCCTCGCGATCGTCACCGCCCGCGATCCCGAAGGCCTGGAGATCATTCGCCATTCCACCGCGCACCTGTTGGCGCAGGCGGTCAAGGAGTTGTTCCCGGACGCCCAGGTGACGATCGGGCCGGTGATCGAGGACGGTTTCTATTACGATTTCGCCTATGCGCGGGCGTTCACGCCGGAGGACCTGGAGGCTATCGAGAAGCGCATGGCGGAGCTGGCGGCCAAGGATCTCCCGATCAGCCGCACGGTCCTGCCGCGCGAGGAGGCGGTGGCTTTCTTCCGGAAGTTGGGCGAGGAGTACAAGGCGCGGATCCTCGAGGAGATCCCGGCCGGGGAGCCGATCTCCCTGTACCGGCAGGGGGATTTCGTGGATCTGTGTCGGGGGCCGCATGTGCCGAGTACCGGGCGGCTCAAGGCCTTCAAGCTGACCAAGCTGGCGGGCGCCTACTGGCGCGGCGATTCCCGCAACGAGATGCTCCAGCGCATCTACGGGACCGCGTGGCCGGACCGCAAGTCCCTCAAGGCGTATCTCCACCGTCTGGAGGAGGCCGCCAAGCGCGACCACCGGCGCATCGCGCGCCAACTCGGGCTGTTCCACTTCCAGGAAGAGGCCCCGGGGATGGTATTCTGGCACGACCGCGGCTGGTCCATCTATCTGGTCATCGAGCAGTACATCCGCGACAAGCTGCGCGCCTGCGGCTACCGGGAGGTGCATACCCCGGCGGTCCTGGACCGCTCCCTGTGGGAGAAGTCCGGGCATTGGGAGAAGTTCGCCGAGAATATGTTCACGACCCACTCGGAGAACCGCGACTACGCGATCAAGCCCATGAACTGCCCGGCCCACGTGCAGATCTTCAACCAGGGCCTCAAGAGTTACCGGGATCTGCCCCTGCGGCTGGCGGAGTTCGGCTCCTGCCACCGCAACGAGCCGTCCGGGACCCTGCACGGGCTGATGCGGCTGCGCAGCTTCGTCCAGGACGATGCCCACATCTTCTGCACCGAGGAACAGATCCAGGGCGAGGTCTCGGCGTTTATCGACCTGCTGTTCGAGGTCTACCGCGATTTCGGCTTCGACGAGGTCCTGGTGCGCCTGTCCACCCGCCCGCCGGAGCGGGTCGGCGAGGACGCGCTCTGGGACCGGGCCGAGCAGGCCCTGGAGCAGGCCCTGAACGCGGCCGACCTGGACTGGGAACTCCAGCCGGGGGAGGGGGCCTTCTACGGCCCCAAGATCGAGTTCTCGCTGCGCGACTGCCTGGCGCGGGTCTGGCAGCTCGGGACGATTCAGCTCGATTTCTCCATGCCGGAGCGCCTCGGCGCCCGCTATATCGCCGAGGACGGCGGCAAGCGGGTCCCGGTGATGCTGCATCGGGCGATCCTGGGGTCGATGGAGCGGTTTGTGGGTATTCTCCTGGAGCACTACGCCGGTGCGTTGCCGGTCTGGCTCGCCCCGGTGCAGGCGGCGGCCCTGAGTATCACCGAGCGCCACGGCCCTTATGCCCGGGAGGTTGAACAAACTCTGTCAAATCAGGGATTCCGGGTCATTTCGGACTTGAGAAATGAGAAGATCGGCTTTAAAATCCGTGAACACACCTTGCAGCGAATCCCGTATTTGCTGATCATAGGGGACCGGGAGCAGGAGACCGGTATGGTTGCCGTGCGCGCGCGCGGCGGCGAGGATCTGGGTGCGATGCCGGTAGCGGTGTTTGCTCAGCGTCTTGCCGCGGAGGTCGCGGGCCGCGGCGTCACTGTTTTGGAGGACTGAAGCATCGCTGCCGATCGAGAGCATCGCATCAACGAAGGGATCACAGCCACGCAGCTCCGCGTCGTCGGGGCTGACGGCGAACCGGTAGGCATCATTTCGCGCGAGGAGGCGTTGCAAATGGCGCTGGAGGCGGGGTTGGATCTGGTAGAGATCGCTCCGCAGGCCGATCCCCCGGTGTGCCGAGTGATGGACTACGGCAAGTTCCGCTTCGAGCAGAGCAAGAAGGCTCACCAGGCCCGGCGCAAGCAGAAGCAGACGCACCTCAAGGAGGTGAAGTTCCGTCCCGGTACGGACGAGGGCGACTACCAGATCAAGCTGCGTAATCTGGTGCGCTTTCTGAGCAACGGTGACAAGGCCAAGATCACGCTGCGTTTCCGCGGGCGCGAGATGGCCCACCAGGAACTGGGGCGGCGGCTGTTGCAGCGCGTGGAGGCGGACCTCAAGGAGGTCGGGGCCGTGGAACAGTTTCCGCGCATGGAGGGACGGCAGATGGTGATGCTGGTCTCGCCCAAACGCAGTTGAGGATTTCCCGGCCCCGGGCGCGTGTCGCCGGGGATCCCGGATGAACCGCTTACATTCAAGTGGAGTTTCTACGATGCCGAAGCTGAAGACCAACCGGGGCGCGGCGAAGCGTTTCCGGCGCACCGCCGCCGGCGGCTACAAGTGCGCCCATTCGCACCATCGCCACATCCTGACCAAGAAGAGCGCCAAGCGCAAACGCACACTGTGCGCCACCACGACGCTGCATCCTTCGGATGTGCCGTTGGCGCGGCGCATGCTGCCCTATAGTTGACCCGCCGGATCCGGAAGGGATAAGTCATGCCAAGAGTCAAACGAGGGGTCACCGCCCGCGCCCGGCACAAGAAGGTGCTCGGCAAGGCGAAGGGCTATTACAACGGCCGTCGCAAAGTCTACCGCGTCGCCAAGCAGGCGGTCACCAAGGCGGCGCAGTATGCCTACCGCGACCGGCGCCAGCGTAAGCGCCAGTTCCGGGGCCTGTGGATCGTGCGCATCAACGCGGCCGCCCGCGAGTGCGGGCTTTCGTACAGTCGCTTCATGGACGGGCTGCATAAGGCCGCGATCGAGGTCGACCGCAAGGTCCTCGCGGATCTCGCGGTGTGCGACAAGGCGGCGTTCGCCGCGCTTGCGGAGCAGGCGAAGGCCGCGCTTCCCGGCTAGCGGCCCGCGGTGCGCGGGTTCGGCCTCCGGACGGGGGAAAGGACAGGCTGCCTTTCCCCCGTTTCGTTATGGGCGCAGGCGCTCGGCCGGTGCCGGTGGATTCGCGCGGCAGATGAGCGCCCGTGCGTCGTCGGCCGGGCAAGCCCGGCCCTACGGGTGGCACGATCGCCGATGCGCGTGTAGGGCGGGGCTTGCCCCGCCGGGGCGGTGGATCATTTCCCAACGTCTGATTGTGGATATGAAACGTCGCCAGCCGGGCGAGCCTGGCCCCACGGGGCGCGGCGGTTTGGGGATGTGCAGGGCGGGCCTCGGCCCGCCGGCGACACAAGAAACACCGCGCGATTCCGATCAGGCATCCCCGCGGCGGCAACGGATATGGTCGATAGACAACCGGAACTCCAGGATCTGATGAAACGGGCCGAAGGCGAGATCGCCGCCGCCCCGGCGCTGCACGACCTCGACCAGATCCGCGTGCGCTATCTCGGTAAGAAGGGCGTGCTCACCGAGCGCCTCAAGGGTCTCGGTGCATTGCCCGCCGCGGAGCGTCCGCAGGCCGGGGAGGCGATCAACCACGTCAAGCAGGCCGTGCGGCGCTCGCTCGATGCGCGCCGCGCCGCGCTCGAGCGGGCGGCACTCGACGCGCGGCTCGCCACCGAGGGTATCGACGTCACCCTGCCCGGGCGCGGGCAGCGGCCCGGCGGTGTGCATCCGATCACCCGGACCCTGGAGCGCATCGAACGGTTGTTCGCCGGACTCGGTTTCGAGGTCGCGGAAGGCCCGGAGATCGAAGACGACTACCACAACTTCGAGGCGCTCAACATCCCGCCCGAGCACCCGGCGCGGGCCATGCACGACACCTTCTACCTGGACGGCGGTCTGCTGTTGCGTACCCATACCTCGCCGGTGCAGGTGCGCGTGATGGAGCGGCGTCAACCGCCGTTGCGCGTTATCGCCCCGGGGCGCGTGTATCGTTGCGATTCCGATCTGACCCATACCCCCATGTTTCACCAAGTGGAGGGGCTGCTGGTCGATGAGTCGGTGCGCTTCACCGATCTCAAGGGCGTGATCGACGAATTCCTCTCGCGCTTCTTCGAACGCGATCTGGCGGTACGCTTCCGTCCGTCCTACTTCCCGTTCACCGAGCCTTCCGCCGAGGTCGATATCGAGTGTGTGATCTGCGCCGGCGCGGGCTGCCGGGTATGCGGGCAGAGCGGCTGGTTGGAGATCCTCGGCTGCGGGATGGTGCACCCGGAGGTGTTCCGAAAAGTCGGCATCGACGAGGAACGGTATACCGGTTTTGCCTTCGGTATGGGTGTGGAGCGCCTGGCCATGTTGCGCTACAGCGTGAACGACCTGCGGTTGTTTTTCGAGAACGATTTGCGTTTTCTGCGCCAGTTCAACTGACGCGGGGCGCGCGGCGCCGCCGGCCGGGCAAGCCCGGCCCTACGGGTGGCACGCGGTAGGGCGGGCCTTGGCCCGCCGAGGACGTTGGGGCGTGCGCGGCGGTGGAACGGTCGTGCGCCGCCGGCCGGGCGAATGGGGACGAAAGGCGGATATGCGGTTCAGCGAAGCATGGTTGCGCGAGTGGGTGAATCCGCCGGTCTCCACGCGGGATCTGGCGGGGCAGCTCACCATGGCCGGTCTCGAGGTGGATTCGGTCACGCCCGCCGCGCCGGCGTTCACCGGCGTGGTGGTTGCGGAGATCCTCGCGGTGGAGCCGCATCCCGACGCCGACAAGCTGCGGGTATGCCGTGTCGCAGCGGGGGAGGGCGAGCCCCTCCAAGTGGTGTGCGGCGCCCCCAACGCCCGCGTCGGCTTGCGCGTGCCGCTGGCGCGGGAGGGTGCCCGGTTGCCGGGCGACCTGCGTATCCGCCGTGCGCGCCTGCGCGGCGTGGAATCGCGGGGCATGCTGTGCTCGGCCCGGGAACTGGGCCTGAGCGAGGAGCACGCGGGGCTCATGGAGCTGCCGGAGGACGCGCCGGTCGGCACGGACCTGCGCCGCTACCTGGATCTCGACGATCAGGTGTTCGAACTCGATCTCACGCCCAACCGAGGCGACTGCCTGGGGCTCGCGGGGATCGCCCGCGAGGTCGGTGTGCTCAACCGCCAGACGGTGACCGCGCCGTCCGCCGCCCCCGTCGCGGCCGTCGTCGCGGACCGGTTCCCGGTAACCGTAGAGGCCGCCGCGGATTGTCCGCGCTATCTCGGCCGGGTGATCCGCGGTCTCGATGCGTGCGCGCCCACTCCCTTGTGGATGCAGGAGCGGCTGCGTCGTAGCGGGCTGCGCAGTCTGGGTCCGTTGGTCGACGTGACCAACTACCTGTTGCTGGAATACGGGCAGCCCCTGCATGCGTTCGATCTCGCGCGGCTCGCGGACGGGATCCAGGTGCGCCGCGCGAGCGCCGGCGAGCGCCTGACCCTGCTCGACGGCCGCGAGATCGAGCTGGATCCCGAGACGCTGGTGATCGCCGACGCGCGGCGGGTCCTCGCACTGGCGGGAATCATGGGCGGCGCGGATTCCGGGGTGGGCGAGGAGACCACGGACGTGTTTCTCGAGTGCGCGTTTTTTACCCCGGCGGCGGTCGCCGGTCGCGCGCGCCGCTACGGGTTGCACACCGAGTCCTCGCACCGCTTCGAACGCGGCGTCGATCCCGCGATCCAGGCGGTGGCCATGGAGCGGGCGACGGCGCTGCTGCTGGCGATCGCCGGCGGCAGCCCCGGGCCTGTGATCGAGACCGCCGCGCCGGAATATCTGCCGCGGCGTGACGCCGTCCGACTGCGTTCGGCACGCATCGAGCGCCTGCTGGGCGTGGACCTTCCCGGTGGGGAGGTGGAGGAAATCCTGCAACGCCTCGGCATGGAGGTCGAACGGGACGGGTCGCAGTGGCGGGTGAGCATCCCGCCCCACCGTTTCGATATCGCCTCGGAGGTGGATCTCATCGAGGAACTGGCGCGCATCCACGGCTATGATCGGTTGCCCGGCACCCGGCTGGCGGGCGGCATCAGGATGGTCCCGCAGCCGGAAGGCCGGGTCGAGCGGGGCCGGATCCGCACGGCCCTGGTCGATCGGGGCTACCAGGAGGTCATCACCTACAGCTTCGTGGATCCGGTGCTCCAGGCGCGACTCGACCCGACTTTGGATTCGCTCACGCTCACCAACCCCCTTTCGGTGGAACTGGGAGTGCTCCGGACGAGTCTCTGGACGGGATTGCTGAAGGTCCTGATCCGCAATCAGAATCGTCAGCAGACACGGGTGAGAATCTTCGAGTGTGGCCTAAGGTTTATTAAGCAACAGTCTGAAATAAAACAGGAAAATATAATCAGCGGCCTGGCGGCCGGGGGTGCCTACCCGGAGCAGTGGGGGTTTCCCTTCCAACCCGTTGATTTCTACGACATGAAATCCGATCTCGAGGCCCTGATGGATTTGACGGGTCGAAATGAGGGGTTTATCTTTACCCCGGCGGTTCACCCGGCCCTCCACCCCGGCCAGACGGCCCGGATCCATTGCGAAGGTGTCCCCGTGGGGTGGTTGGGGACTCTTCACCCGGAGTTGCAAAGGGAGCTGGAAGTTGCGGAGCGGGTGGTACTTTTCGAGTTGAGCCTCGATCGTCTGCAAGAGGCTCGGATACCCGCATTCCAGGAGTTGTCGCGCTTCCCCGCCAATCGTAGGGATTTGGCGGTGGTCGTGGACGAGGCGGTGAGCGCCGCGGCGGTGCGGGAGTGCATCGTGCGCTATGCGCCGGAGGTCCTGCAAGAGGTGATCCTGTTTGATGTCTACCGGGGAGGGGGTGTAGAGTCCGGACGAAGAAGTATCGCTTTTGGATTGATTTTTCAGGATTCTTCTCGTACCCTTACGGATCAGGACATGGATACCATCCTCGCGGGGGTGGTGGCGGGGCTCGAACAAGAACTGGGTGCTACGTTACGAGGATAAGCGATGGCACTGACCAAGGCGGAAATGGCGGAACGGCTTTTCGAGGAATTGGGGCTGAACAAACGGGAGGCCAAGGACTTGGTGGAAATGTTCTTCGAGGAGGTGCGCGCGGCGCTCGAAGACGGCCAAGCGGTGAAGCTCTCCGGTTTCGGGAACTTCAGCCTGCGTGACAAGAATGAGCGGCCGGGACGCAACCCCAAGACCGGCGAGGAGATCCCCATCACGGCGCGACGGGTGGTTACCTTCCGCCCCGGACAAAAACTCAAGGCTCGGGTGGAAGCCTATGCTGGAACCCAGCAACAATAACGAACTGCCGCCGATCCCGGCGAAACGCTACTTTACCATCGGCGAGGTGAGCGAGCTGTGCGGGGTCAAGCCGCACGTGTTGCGCTACTGGGAGCAGGAGTTCCCCCAGCTCAAGCCGGTGAAACGGCGCGGCAACCGCCGCTACTATCAGCATCAGGACGTGCTGATGATCCGCCAGATCCGCAGCCTGCTCTACGAGCAGGGATTCACGATCAGCGGGGCCCGCCAGCAGCTCTCCGGCCAGCAGGCGAAGGACGATGCACACAAGAGCCACCAGATTATCCGGCAACTGCGCATCGAACTCGAGGGGCTGTTGCAGGATATCAAGCGCTGAGGAGCATCGTCGGCGCGTTCTCATTTCGTTCGCGGTTGGGGTATCATGACCCCGCCGGTTCGGTTGCTTCCGGGGCGTAGCGCAGCTTGGTAGCGCACCTGAATGGGGTTCAGGTGGTCGGAGGTTCGAATCCTCTCGCCCCGACCAACATCGGCAGTTCCCGGATTTCGCTTCGCTCGATCCGGACTACATCGACGAATCGGTCCGACGCCGTCCATGCGGCCTGGATGCAGGCCGAAGGCCGAAATCCAGGAATTTCCCCCTGAGGGAGGCCGGTCCAGCCCCCCTTCCCAAGGCACCGAATACCCATAAGTCAAGCCTGACCCCATTCCCATCGACGAATCGATCCGACGTCAATCCATGTAGTCTGGATGCAGGCCGAAGGCCGAAATCCGGGGATTTCCCCCTGAGGGAGGCCGGTCCAACCCCCCCCTCTTTCCAGAGCACCGAATACCCATAAGTCAAGCCTGACCCCGTGCTTATTCTCCGGAGAGGTTGCTTGGAAACCAGGCGAGCAGTTCGGGGCGGTCGAGGAGCTTGTGGGCGAAGAGAAATGCCGCCGCCGACCAGACTTGGTTGAGGTTGGCGCGCCGACCGATGAGCCGGCCGGTACGCCCGTCGTAGTACTCCGGCCAGCCATGGTGCATCAGCTTTTCTTCTGCGATGTGAAACGCCCGCTCGGCGAGGTCGCGCCGTTCGGCCTTGAGGCAGGCGGCGACGAACGGCCACAGCAGCACCGGCCAGTTTCCGCCGTTGTGGTAGGACCAAGCCGCGTTCTTCGGATCGCTGCCGGTCAACGTCCGCCATTCCTCGCCTTCCACCGCCGCGTAGCAGATCTTCATCGGCATGGCGCCCACGAGGTCGTCCCAGCGCGCCTCGTAGAGGTCCATGATTTTCTGCGTCTGCGTCCAGGTGGTGAGGCCTAACAGGATCGCCAGCAGGTTGCCCTGCGCGAAGAAGCGCACGTCGATGCGCCCGGGCCCGAGGTTGCCTACCAGGTAGCCTCCGTGGTCGGGGATCCAGCGCCCGATCCATCCCGGAAGCGATTCCGGGTGGATGTTGAGCATGTTCTCGCTGCCGTCACCGAATTCCTCGGTCCGGAAACGGTGGATCTCCGTGAGTCGATCCAGGTCCAGCCAATAGCAGGTGCGCACGTAGTCGCGGAGCACCGCCTGGCGCTTGTGCGCATTGTCGATCAACCGGCGGGTCTCGGGGTTGGCACCGCACAGATCCGAAACCGTGTGCAACATTCCATAGAACAGGGCTTGGATCTCGAGCGGATGACCATAGACACCCATGCGCCGGTCCACCATGAAGCAGCCGTCCGGGACCAGCAGTGTGGGGTAGATTTCGAAGGAGCCTTTGAGGCACAACGCAAGGATCGCCTGCAGTCCGCGCTGAACTTCGGGGCGCTCGGCCAGTTCCCGGTCGCCGGTCGCCTGGACATAGATGTGCAGCAGCACCGCCCACCACATCATCGCGTCGACCGGCGCGACGCGCCCGATGGCGCGGTTGCCGAAGTCGGCGAGCAGCCGTTCCCCGTCCCCGTCGTGCTCGACACGGAAGCTGGCCGGCATCACGCCCGGTTGGATCTCGTGTCCCTCGATGTGCAGTTCCTGCCCGCACAGCTCCAGCACGGTCTCCAGGAAGTTGCGCACGATCTCCGATTTTCCGTCCGCCAGGTGGACGAGCGCGGATACCACGAAGTCGCGTACGAAACACTCCTCGTAGTTTTCGGCCGCGAGCGCCTTGGGGTCGCGCGCGGCTACGGTGCCCACCGGGCGGTCCCGGTAGGAGATGACGGCGCTGTTCAGGATCCGGTAGGCGGATTCAAATACGGATTCGGCCATGGGCGCATTTCTCCCGTTGTGCAGGTTTGTCGGACGGTGCCGGTGCCGGGTACGCCGAAACGCGCCGGGTCGGGGCGTACCGCTGCGATGGTGCTTTCCTTCGATTCCCCGAATACCCATATGTCAAGCCTGACCCCGTTGCCCCGTTGCGGTGGGGTGTTCACCCGGCCAGCCGGCCGACGCCGTCTTCGTCGCAGGAGAAGGTCGTCGACTTGCCTTGCATCACGGTCTCCAGGAGCACGCGCCGGCCCCACAGCCGGTGCAGATAGCGTAACGTCTTTTCCAGGGACCCGTATTGCAGGT
>CAZAQG010000083.1:0-10581 GCA_964487445.1 uncultured Chromatiales bacterium | reverse complement strand
ATCACCGGGGCGGGTTCCAGGCGCGGGGGGGATTCAAGGGGTCGGATTCAAGGGGTCAGAGTACTTGAAAATCTCAGGGGTGGTTCAAGGATCCAGAAGTACTGGAAATTTCAAGTACTCTGACCCCTTGCCACGTTCACACCGGACGTTGCGGAATGTTCACCGTCGTCGGCGGGCCAAGGCCCGCCCTACAGAGGATTGAATCAGGTGGAGAGAAAAAATGCGGCGGGGCCCCGGCCGGGGCCGGGACACCGCCGCAAACGGGCTCACTTCAAAACTTCACTTGGGTCCAGAGGCCCACTTCGTTTCGGGTGCCGAACGCGGTGTCGTGGTCCTGCTTTTCGTGCTTGAAGGCCAGTGCCAGGACGACATTCTTGTAGACTTCGTTCTGCACACCGACGTTGAAGTAGTAGTCCGTCCGGTCCGGCTGCAGGTCCTGGCTCGGCTTGGCGTAGTCGAAGCGCGCGAACAGCGTGATGTGACGCATCGGCGAGACCGAGCCCCACGCCGAGATTCCGTAGGCGCGGTCGCTGGCGGGTGTCGCCACCGTGCCCCAGTTGTTGGCCTTGAAGTACTCGAAGCCGACCCGGTAGGCGGGCTGCACGTAGGCGGCGACCAGGTCGAGGCGGGTCGCGGTATGGTGAGTCGGAGTCCCATTGTTCTTTCCGAGTTTTCCGACGTAACCGCCCACGCCGAGGTTCAGGCCGGGCAGCGGCTCGACGCCGATTCGGCCCCCGAAGTCCACGGTCTTGGAACGCGTCGGGTTGTGGTAGCCGCCGCCGTTTACGGCGGAGAACGCGTAGCTGAACATGCCCTCCTTGCCGAGCAGGTGTGCACCCCAGTCGGCGGAGTGGCCGAATTTCAGGCGATCGATCAGGGTGTTCTCCACGTAGCGGAAGCCGTAGAGGTGCTCGTCATAGGGGATCCAGGGCATATCGGCGGAGCCCAGGCGTACGGTGGCGAGCGGTGAGAACTTGGCCTGGATGTAGGCCTTCTTCACGAAGAGCTGGGTATTCTTGTCGGATTTGCTGTAGTTGAAATCGGTGGTCAGGTTTACCGACCAGATGTCGTTGTAGCGGTGTCCGAGACTGAAATAGAATCGTTTGACGTCCACGCCGATCCCGTTGCTTTTAGCATTGCCCGTCTGGTGCTGATAGGTCAGGTCGCCGTACATCTTTCCGCCGACCGTGGTCTTGCCGTCCTGGCTGGTGTAGCCGGCCATGGCGTTCGTGCTCAAGGCGCCGAGCGCGGCCAGTGTGGCCGCCATCAGGAGTTGCCTGCGCATGCGAGAAGCTCCTTTTTCTATGGGAAGAACCGTTCTGAAGTGTTGGGCTGTGGTCGATGCCTCGCGGCGGTTCCGCGGCGCGGTTGTTCCCCCGATGGGGCATCGTCCGGGTACCGATCGCCCGGCGGTCGGATCGCCCGCACCCGGTTGCATTGGTGTCGCTCCGGGCGAGGTAGAACCGCTGCTGCCATGTCGGCTGGCAGTGTAGGATGGGGGCGATGTGTTACGGATTCATGACGAAAATGTGACACTTTGATGACCGGGCGGCGGTCGGCGTATGCGGGTGCTATGGGGTTTGCCGCCGTGGTGTATTACCATAACGACGGTTCTTGTCCGACTGCGGTTTTCCGGTTTTGTAGGGGGTGAGAGTGGGCGCGAGGGTACTGATCGTCGAGGACGAGCCTGCGATACGCAACATGGTGCGTTTCGCATTGGTGCGCGCCGCTTTCGAGGTCGATGAGGCCCCGGACGCCGAGCAGGCACGCGGGCGCATCCTGGAACAGCCGCCGGATCTGGTGTTGCTCGACTGGATGCTGCCGGGCGTGAGCGGCATCGATCTTGCGCGGCGCCTGAAGAAGGATCCGCTCACCCGGCACATCCCGATCGTGATGCTCACCGCGCGCGGCGAAGAGGAGGATCGCGTGCGCGGGCTGGAGAGCGGTTCCGACGACTACGTGGTCAAGCCGTTCTCGCCGCGCGAGTTGGTGGCCCGCATCCGCGCGGTGCTGCGCCGCTCCATGCCGCATCGCGGCGAGGAGGTGGTGGAGGTCCAGGGCCTGGAGGTGGATCAGGCGGCGCACCGCGTCACGGCGGGGGACGAGGAGATCAAGCTCGGGCGTACCGAGTTCCGGTTGTTGCAGTTTCTCATCACGCACCCGGAACGGGTACACAGCCGCGGCCAACTCCTCGACCGGGTATGGGGGCCTCACGTCGTGGTCGAGGAGCGTACCGTGGACGTTCACGTGCTGCGCCTGCGCAAGGCGCTGGCCGGCTACGGCTACGATCGACTCATTCAGACCGTGCGCGGGGCGGGCTATCGCTTCTCCGCACGGAGCGACGAGCGTTGATCGGCGTCTGGCGCCTCGAAATCTGGAAGGCGATCGGTCTGCTCGTTGCGGCGCTGTTGCTCGGCGCCTCCGTCGGGCACATGGCGCTGTTCCTGCTCGGCGCCACCGTGATCTATCTGGCGACCCATCTCTATAACCTGCACCGCCTGGAGCACTGGCTGCGCGTCGGGAGGCGCTACCATCCGCCGGACGCGGGGGGGGTGTGGGGCGACGTCTTCCATGAACTGTACCGGTTGCAGCAACGAAACCGCCGGCGCAAGCGCCGCCTCGCGCAGTTCCTGGATCGCTTCGAACGAGTGTTCAGTGCGCTGCCCGACGCGACGGTGGTCCTGGGCTCCGATTACACTATCCAATGGGCCAACGAGGCGGCGACGCGTCTGCTCAATCTGCATTGGCCGCAGGATTCCGGGCGGCGCATTCAGAACCTGGTGCGCATTCCGCTGTTCCTGGAATACGTGGAGCGCGGCGAATACGCCGAGCCGGTCGAGATCCCGTCGCCGGTCGAGGACGCCGCGCGGCTGGCGCTGCGGTTGATCCCCTTCGGGCGCAACCAACTGCTGCTGGTTGCGCGCGACATGACCCGCATCCACTGCCTGGAGCAGGTGCGCCGCGATTTCGTGGCCAATGTCTCCCACGAGTTGCGTACGCCGCTCACCGTCATGCGCGGCTACCTGGAGACGATCGAGGGTGCGGGAGACGAGATGCCGGAGCCGTGGCGCGAGCCCGTGGCGGTAATGGGCCAGCAGGTGGTGCGTATGCAGCGCATCGTGGAGGATCTGCTGTTGCTCGCGCGACTGGAGGCGGAGCCCGTCAGCGTCGGGACGCGGGTCGTGAAGGTGGCGCCGATGCTCGCGCAGTTGCGTGAGGAGGCGCGCGTGCTCTCCGGCGATCGTGCGCACCGGATCGAACTCGAGGCGGATGAAGATCTTTGTCTGCGCGGCGAGGAGCACGTCCTGCGCAGCGCGTTCGCGAACGTGCTTTTCAATGCGGTGCAGTACACCCCGGGGGGCGGGACTATCCGCATGCGCTGGTACGCCGACGCGGACGGCGCGCACTTCGAAGTGGAGGATAACGGCATCGGTGTGCCGCCGGCGCACATCCCGCGGCTCACGGAACGCTTCTACCGCGTGGACAAGGGCCGTTCACGCGCCACCGGCGGTACGGGTCTGGGGCTGGCCATCGTCAAGCACGCCCTGAACCGCCACGGCGGGCGCCTGCGCGTGCGTAGCGAGGTGGGTGTCGGCAGTACCTTCACCTGCGATTTGCCGACCGCGCGGGTCGTGGAGGGCTGCGGGCACATCGAGTCGCTGGGTCCGCCTGCATAGCGGCATGCCGCCGCGCGGGCGACGATCCCGCCGGGGATCGGCCGAACCCACTCATGGATGTCCGGCGACACGTTATGTAGCCCGCCGCCCGAATGTCGTCTGCGGAAAGGCGGTGTTGGTCGTTTAACCCCGTCCGTCCGCGGACCCGTGCCGCGCTGTCACATTGTTGTCACATTGGGCGGGTACACTCCGATTCCGTCCGACACCCGGATCGTAAGGCCGACCGTGACACGCGCGAGGACCGACCGACGACCTACGATCCACACCCGACAATTATGCCAAGGAGTCCAAACATGTCGAGACGGCTGAAAGGCCTTTTTTGGGGGATTGCCCTGTGCGCGCTGGGCGGGGCCGGTGCGGCGGTGGCGGGAGGGGGAACCGAGATCTCCGGCGCGGGGGCCACCTTCCCCTACCCGATCTACGCGAAGTGGGCCGAGGCATACCACAAAACGACCGGGGTGCGTTTCAACTACCAGTCGATCGGTTCCGGCGGCGGGATCAAGCAGATCAAGGCCCGCACCGTGGACTTCGGCGCCTCCGATGCGCCCATGAAGCCTGAGGAACTCGACCGCTATGGGCTGATTCAGTGGCCGCAGATCATGGGCGGCGTGGTGGCGGTGGTGAATGTCCCGGGGGTGAAGGCGGGCGAGATCAAGCTCCCCAATGCCGTGCTCGCCGACATCTTTCTCGGCACGGTCAAGCGATGGAACGACCCGGCGATCCGCGCCGTCAACGCGGGTGTCGAGTTGCCCGACAAGCCGATCACCGTGGTGCACCGGGCGGACGGTTCCGGTACGACCTTCATCTTTACCAACTATCTCTCCAAGGTGAGCCCGGCATGGAAGGCCAAAGTCGGTTTCGGCAAGGCCGTGGCCTGGCCCGCCGGTGTCGGCGGAAAAGGCAACGAGGGTGTGGCCTCCTACGTGCGGCGCATCCGTTACAGCATCGGCTACGTGGAGTACGCCTACGCGCTGCAGAACCACATGGCGTACGTGCGTCTGCGCAACCGGGCCGGGCGCTACGTCAGCCCCAGCAGCAAGACTTTCCAGGCCGCCGCCTCCAATGCCGACTGGAAGGACGCCCCGGGTTACTACCTGATCCTCACGGATCAGCCGGGCGCCGAGAGCTGGCCCATCACCGGCGCGAGTTTCATCCTGATCTATAAGACGCAGTCCAATCCGGAGGTGGCGCGCCAGGTATTGAAGTTCTTCGACTGGGCGTATCACAACGGCCGGGAGATGGCCGGACGCCTCGACTACGTCCCCATGCCCGCGAAGGTGGTGCGCATGGTGGAGCGGACCTGGGCGCGCGAGATCAAAGACCGGTCCGGCCGCCCCATCTGGACGGTGCGTTGAGGCCGCCGGGTCCGCGCCCCGCGGCGGCTGGAAATGTCCCGTCCCGTAGGGGGGGTGGGGGATACTATTCATCGGTTCCCCGACCTCGCATTTCTTGCCCGACCCGACCTTGTGATGCGAAGTCCGCCTCGAATCTGCGGCTTCCGGATACTCCTCGGGCTGGGCAATGAGGCGGGGAGCCGCTCTACGAACGAGGTCAAGACAGGGCTCGCCTCTAGGGCCGGACGGCCTCCCCGGTGAACCGCTGTAGTTTGCCACAAACCCGCAAAATTCCATTGCGGCAACATACAAGGGCCGGGCTTGCCCGGCCGGTAGTTCGAGCGTCGGCGGCGGGGCGAGCCCCGCCCTACGGAATCCCGCGGAATCGGCGGTTGCGCTGTAGGGCCGGGCTTGCCCGGCCGGCACCGTTCCGGAGGTATGCGGCGGGTTGGTCTCATAGGATCGGCGCGTTTCCGGTGCGATGTTTTTGTTCATGAGTTGTTCCCGCGCGGAGGGGCCGGTACCCTGGCCTTTGCGCATCGGTTTTTGAGGATGGCTAGTCCACGTGGATCGGAAGACCAGCGAAATCGCCTTGCGGGCGGGGAGGACTTCCCGCTCGCGCATCGGTGATGCCCTGTTCGTCCACGTGACGCGCGTGTTCGCGTTGCTGGTGCTGCTCGCGGTCGTCGGTATCCTGGTGTCATTGACGATCGGTGCCTGGCCGGCGCTGCACAAGTTCGGTTTCGAGTTTCTGGTCAGCTCGCAGTGGGACCCGGTGACCAAGACCTTCGGCGCCCTGGTGCCGATCTTCGGGACCCTGATCACCTCGTTCATCGCCATGCTGATCGCGATCCCGGCGAGCTTCGGGATCGCACTGTTCATCACCGAACTGGCCCCGGTATGGCTCAAGCGACCGGTCGGGACCGCCATCGAACTGCTCGCGGCCATCCCGAGCATCATCTACGGCATGTGGGGGCTGTTTGTTTTCGCGCCGCTGTTCGCCGCGCACGTGCAGCCGTGGGTCACGGCCCACCTCGGCGAGTGGCCGATTCTCGGGGCGTTGTTCCAGGGACCGCCGATGGGCATCGGGATCTTCACGGCGGGGCTGATCCTGGCGATCATGGTCATCCCGTTCATCGCCTCGGTGATGCGCGACGTATTCGAGGTGGTGCCGCCGTTGTTGCGCGAGTCCGCCTACGGGCTGGGGGCCACGACCTGGGAGGTCGTGCGCCGCGTGGTGCTGCCCTACACCAAGATCGGGGTGATCGGGGGTATCATGCTCGGATTGGGCCGCGCCCTCGGCGAGACCATGGCGGTGACCTTCGTGATCGGCAACGCCCACAGGATCAGCGCCTCGCTGTTCATGCCGGGTGCGACCATCTCATCCATCCTGGCCAACGAGTTCACGGAGGCCGACGGGCGCATCTATACTTCGTCGCTGCTCGCCGTCGGGCTGATCCTCTTTCTGATCACCTTCATCGTGCTGGCGCTCGCCAAGTTGCTGCTGCTGCGGCTCACCGCGCAGGAGGGGCGCCGTGCCTAGTTCGACCGCCGTCGCCGCCCGGCTCTACCGGCGCCGGCGGCTCGTCAACGCGCTCAGTCTCGGGGCCTCGGTGCTCGCCACCGCCTTCGGTCTGTTCTGGCTGGTGTGGCTGCTCTGGACCCTGATCAGCCATGGCTACCAGTGGATCCACCTCGATCTCTTCACCCTGCCCACGCCGCCGCCGGGCAGCGCGGGGGGGCTTTCCAACGCCATCGTCGGCAGTCTGCTGCTCACGGGTGTCGGCGTGGCGATCGGCACGCCGGTCGGGGTCCTGGCCGGGACCTACCTTTCGGAATTCGGCCGTGCCTCGCCTATCGCGTCGGTGGTGCGCTTCGTCAACGACGTGCTGCTGAGCGCTCCTTCGATCCTGATCGGCGTATTCATCTACAATATCGCGGTGGTGACCATGGGGCACTTCTCCGGCTGGGCGGGGGGGTTGGCGCTGGCGCTGATCGTCATCCCGGTCGTGGTGCGTACCACGGAGGATATGCTGCGCCTGGTCCCGGACAGTCTGCGCGAGGCCGCCGCGGCTCTTGGGGCGCCGCGCTGGCGGGTGGTGCTCGCGATCGTATACCGGGCCGCCCGGGCTGGTATACTGACCGGCGTTCTCCTGGCCGTGGCGCGCATCAGCGGCGAGACCGCACCGTTGCTGTTCACGGCGCTGAACAATCAGTTCTGGAGCACCAACATGGGCCAGCCGATGGCGAACCTGCCCGTGGTGATCTTCCAGTTCGCGATGAGCCCCTACGAGGACTGGCACCACTTGGCGTGGGCCGGTGCGTTGCTCATCACCTTTACGATCCTGATCCTGAACATCATTGCCCGCATCCTGGTGCGGACACGCAAGACGGGGCATTGAGGCCATGGAGCCGAAGACTCTCCTGTCCGCGGATCGCGTCGCGTCCGTAGAACCCGGCACCGCGCCGAACGGCGCGATGCCCGTGCGGGTGCCGCGCCCGGTGTCGGGGGTGGGGGGCAAGGGCGACTTGGGGCCGCAGACGGAGCCGGATCCCCGGTCCGACGTGAAGATCCGCGTGCGGGGCCTCAACTTTCACTACGGGAAGTTCCAGGCCCTGCACGACATCAGTTTCGAGATCCGTGAGCGCTGCGTGACCGCCTTCATCGGCCCGTCCGGGTGCGGAAAGACCACGTTGCTGCGCGCGTTCAACCGCATCTATGAACTCTATCCCGATCAGCGCGCGGGCGGTGAGATCATCCTCGACGGGGAGAACATCCTCGATCCACGCCAGGATCTGAACCTGCTGCGCGCCCGGGTCGGGATGGTGTTTCAGAAGCCGACGCCGTTCCCGATGTCGATCTACGACAACATCGCTTTCGGGGTGCGACTCTATGAGCGGCTCTCGCGTACCCGGATGGGCGAGCGGGTGGAGTGGGCGTTGCGCAAGGCGGCGTTGTGGGGCGAGGTCAAGGACAAGCTCAAGCAGACCGGGACCCAGCTCTCGGGCGGTCAGCAGCAGCGCCTGTGCATCGCACGGGCAATCGCCGTCAAACCGGAGGTCCTGCTGCTCGACGAACCAGCCTCGGCCCTGGACCCGATCTCCACGGCGCACATCGAGGAATTGCTCGACGAATTGAAGAAAGACTACACCATCGTTATCGTCACCCACAATATGCAACAGGCGGCCCGCGTGTCGAACTACACGGCCTTCATGTACCTCGGTAAACTGATCGAGTTCAGCACGACCGATCGGATCTTCACCAATCCGCAGCGCAAGGAGACCGAGGATTACATCAGCGGTCGCTACGGCTGATGCGTCTCGGACCGCGGCCCGGCGATCCCGGCAGGATGGCAGCGATGAACAAGATCGAAATCGGTCATCACATCTCCCAGCAGTTCAACACCGAGTTGGAGGACATCCGACAGCGCGTGTTGGCGATGGGCGGACTCGTCGAGCAGCAGATCGGCGACGCGCTGCGCGCCTTGGTGGATGCCGACAGCCAACTTGCGGAGGTCGTGGTGCGCAGCGACTACAAGGTCAACGCCCTGGAGGTCGCGATCGACGAGGAGTGCACCCACATCATCGCGCGTCGCCAGCCGGCGGCCACCGACCTGCGGTTGGTGGTGGCGGTGATCAAGACCATCACCGATCTCGAGCGCATGGGGGACGAGGCCGAGCGCATCGCGCGCATGGCCCTGCGCTTGGCGGAGGCGGGCAACGGCGGGGCGCGCAAGCATTTCACCCAGATCGAATACATGGGCGATCGGGTACGCAAGATGATGCACGAGGCGTTGGACGCGTTCGCGCGCACCGACCCCAAGGCGGCGGTGGCGGTGTGGCGCAAGGATCAGCGCATCGACGAGGAATATGAGGCGATCATGCGCCAGCTCATCACCTTCATGATGGAAGACCCACGCTCGATCCCGGTGGTCCTGGACGTGATCTGGTCGGCGCGCGCCTTGGAGCGTATCGGAGATCGCGCGCGCAACATCTGCGAGTACGTGATCTATCTGGTGCGCGGCAAGGACGTGCGTCACACCAGCCTCGAGCAGATGGAGAAGGAGGCGCGCCAGAGTTCCGAGAGTTCAAGGGGTCAGGCTTGACATATGGGTATTTGGTGCTCCGGCTCCGGCGAATCATTTCCTGCTGTTGCTCACGGTCAACGTCGTCGGCGGGGCGCGCCCCGCCCTACAGGATCTGTGCGCGTATCGGCAATCGTGGTCCCCTGTAGATACTCTGTTGGATGTCAACCATGGGTGGAGTGGATCTCGCTAAAGAGTTTGGTGGAATCGAAGGATTCACGGTTCTTTAAGCAAGCCCACAGCCCGGTGAGCAGTTTGCGCATAACGGCGCAGAGGGCTTGGAGTTTTTTCTTACCGCGCCGCTGCAAGGCCTCGTAGAAGGCGCGGGCGCGGGGGTCGTGGCGCACGGCGCAGAGGGCGGGCATGTAGAGGGCGGCGCGCAGGTAGGCGTTGCCGGCCTTGCTGATGCGTGGGGCCTTGTGGACGCTGGTGCCGGACTGGCACAGGCGCACGTCGAGTCCGGCATGGCGGGCGACCTGAGGGGCGCGCAAGGTGGAGGGGAGCGTGGCGAGCTCGGCCAGCAGGGCGATGGCGCTGGCTTGGGCGACGCCCTTGGCGCTCTGGAGGCGCTGGGCCTGTTCGGCGAGTTCGTCGTGGCGGCTGAGCAGGTCGCAGGCGGCCTGGGAGAGGCGCTCGATGCGCTGATCCAGGGTGGCGATGGCCTTGAGTTCGTCCTCGAGGAGCAGCGCGAGTGTGCCGCGCTTGGCGCGCAGGGCATGCAGGCGGTTCTTGGCCTGGGTGCGGGTGGCGGTGAGGCGGTTGATCTGGCGTCCCAGATCGCGCAGGGCCAGCCGGGCGGGGTCGGGGGGGGTCCACCGTGGCGGTTGCATCCGCTCGGCGTACTCGGCCAGCAGCTGCGCATCGAGGCGGTCGGTCTTGCTGGGGGAGAGTTTGAGCTTGGCGAAGTGATGGAAGCTTCGGGGGTTGATCACCGAGACCACCAGGCCGGCCTGTGCCAGGGCCACGGCCACGTCCAGGTAATAGACCCCGGTGGCCTCCAGTACCACCTGCTCGGGGTGCAGGGCGCGCAGCCGCTTCACCAGCTCGCGATGTCCCTCGGGGGACTGGCTCACGGTGCTCTGCCCGGCGGTGTGCCCGTCGCGGCGCCAAGCCAGCGCGAGGGTCTTGGCGCCCACATCGATGCCTGCAAAGGTCTTCATCGGCGCTTCCTCCTGAATCGGGGTTGAGGGATACTATCCACCGGTTCCCCGACCTCGCACTTCTTGCCCGACCCGACCTTGTAATGCGAAGTCCGCCTTGAACCTGCGGCTTCCGGATACTCCTCGGGCTGGGCAATGAGGCGGGGGGCCACTCTACATACGAGGTCAAGACAACGCTTGCCTCCAGGGCCGGACGGCCTCCCCGGTGAACCGCTATAGTCTGCCACGAATCCGTAAAACTCCATCGCGGCAACATACAAGGGCCGGGCGCGCCCGGCCGGCGTCGCGAATCGGTGGGGAATCGGGCTGCGGTCAGGACAGCGCC
>CAZAQG010000082.1:0-10654 GCA_964487445.1 uncultured Chromatiales bacterium | reverse complement strand
CGTGAGCGCCGTGTCGGCGGTATCCACCAGCGTCGCGCGCCGGTCCTGATCCAGGTAGCCGCGCATCGCCGTCGCGATGAAACCCGCCGTCACGCTCGCAATGATCCCCGCGATCACGATCACGATCACCATCTCGATGAGCGTGAAACCGCGCCCGGAGGGGGGCGTCGTTGTGCGTGCGTCGGGCATGGCGTTCAGTAGGCGGTCCGATACGCGGACAGGGTCACGTTCAGGCCGGGGACCCCGCTTGCAGTCACGGTGACGTCGATGCGTTTGGACCGCGTCGCCGGGATCCCGGTGAGGGTCGCACAGCCGACCGTGACCCGCACCGTGTATCGGCTCAGGTCGATGAGCGAGGAACCCGGGTTCATCGGCGTGCCGAACTGGTCGCGCGGCGGCGAGTCGAGCAGTCCGTTGTAGTCGTCGACGTCGTCGTAGGTGGCGCGCGTCTCGCCCGGCTCCGGTCCGAGCGCCCCCGGATTGCAGGGCGCGGTCGTGTTCGGGGGGTCGGCGAAGGGCTGCAGCAAGATCTCTTCCAGGTAGGACTGGGCGATCGCCAGCGCCTGCTCGGTGACCATCGGGTCGGCGCTGTGGCGGACGGTCTGGTTGAACACCAGCAGCACGCCGGTCAGCGCCACCGAGATCACCACGATGGCGATCACCAGCTCGATGAGCGTCATGCCCCCGTTGTGTGCCGGCCGCGTATCCATGGTCAGTGAACGAAACCCGTCTCGTGTTCGACGATGAGGGTGCGCGGGGTGCGCCCGCCGATGGTGACCGACGGGCTGGTGGTAAGCACCGCGCCGCTCGTCACGTCGCGCGGTCGCCCGAGCGGATCATAGTAGAAGCCCATGTTGCCCACGGGGACCTTGGGCGGCGGGCTCGCGGAGAACGCGCCGCCGGAGCCCGGCTTGCGCACCGCCGTCGTAAATCCGCCCGAGGAGCATCCGGAGCGCTCGCGCAGCGCGAACCCGCCGGACCCGATGTCTACCTCGACGTCGCAGCCGGAGGCCACCGCCAGCTTCTGCGCGTAGCGCACCGCCGCCAGCGTCTCGTCGTAGAAGCCGCGCTCCTGAAAATCCTGCACCCCGAAAAAGCGCGACGTGCCCACCGCCGCCAGGATCCCGGCCACGATCAGGACGATCACCAACTCCACCAGGGTGAAGCCGGCCTCGGTGTGTCCTCGGTTCATCGCCGGTACTCTGGTGCGGCGCCCGCTTCGAGGGCTTCTTCGGCGTATCGGCCCGGCCGTACCCCGCTTGACCGCCCCGCACCCCGACCGCCCGGGTGTGCGCGCCCGCGCGCAGCCACCGGCCGGTCGGCGGCGGCAGGATGAGGTTGAGGAAGGCGGCGTGGGAGCCGGGGCTCAGGAACCGGGAACGGGGCCGGATGGGGTCGGCGAAGACGAGGGCGGCCATCCGTGGACCCCGCGGGAAGAACCGGTCGGCGCCCACGCGATGGCGGGCGCCGACCGGTGTGTGTGCACAGCGGATCAGCGCCTGACGATCACTTAGTTCGCGTAGGTTACGTTCCCGTTCGTGCCGTCATAGGTGATGGTCATCGTCGAACTCTTTTGATAGGTGAAGATGCAGCTGGGAGCGACATAGGTCACCAAGTAGTCGACGCCGGTACCGGTGGCGGCCGCCGCGACCGGCGGGTTCTGCATGACGCCGGTCCATGCCGCGAGACAGTCGGCGGGGGAGGTGGCCGTGGGCCAGCCGGCGGTCATCGACACCGACGCACCACCGTCCAGTGTGACCGCTGCGGGTTGATTCTTGGCCATCCACAGCGCGTGCGCGAGTGCGATACCGGAGCCGAATCCTCCGGCTGTTCCCGCCACCGCCGCCTTGTAGGCGTCGTTGGTGACATTGATGAACCGAGGTAGCGCGGTCGCAGCCAGGATCCCCAGGATCACGATCACGATTACCAACTCGATCAGCGTAAAACCTTCCTGTTTCCTCATCACCCTTCCTCCCATTCGTCCTGTCGAGGGTCCGGGCGTGTCCCGCCGTCCGTTCCCTGAATCACCCCCCAGCGCCCGCCGGCCGTGGCCAGCGGTAGGGTTCCATGGGCCCCAGGCGTACCCCGGCCACCTCGGCGCTGCGAACCCCATTGGCCGCGCTATCGGCATACACCAACCGGACTTTAAAGCGGATGCGGGGCGGTCCCGGCAGCGCCGTGCGGAAGTCGGCCGCGTGGGCGACCCGGTACACCAGCCAGCGGGCCTTGGTGTTGAAGTACCAGCGCCCGCCGGCGATCCGGGCGGGATCCGGGTCGGCGAAGGCGCCCGCGTAGTTGCCCGGCGGACGCACCAGCCAGCGCATCGGGTTGGCGCGCGCCAGGGTGCTCAGATCGGCGGTCCGGCCCTGGACGATGCGCTGGGCCAGCTCCAGGGTGAGCGCGCTACGCAGACCGCCGAGCACTTGGTCCATGGCGACTCGCTCGGCGAGCGCCTGCAGGCGGATCAGCCGGTCGACGGCGATGATGAGCAGCACTCCGATGAGGACCACCACCACCACCATCTCCAGGAGGGTGAATCCCCGCGCGCGGCCGGCTCGAGCGGCGGCCACGTCAGTGCCCCTGCACGGCACTCGCCAGGTCCCACATGGGCAGGAACACGCCCAGCGCCAGGACCAGGACGATCGCGCCGATGCCCAGGATCAGGATCGGCTCGATCGCGTCGCTCAAGTTCTTGAGGTCGTAGTCGACCTCGCGCTCGTAGAAATCGCCGACCTGTTCGAGCATCTCATCCACTGCGCCGGTCTCCTCGCCCACTGCCAGCATTTGCAGGACCAGGGGCGTGAACAATCCGGTGGTCGCGGCGGTGCGGGTCAGGCTCTCGCCGCGCTCCACGCCGTTTCGCATGGAGCGCACGCGATCGCCCACGTACTCGTTGTCCACCGCCAGCGCCACCACCGTGAGTGCCTGGATCAGCGGCACCCCGGAGCGCGAGGCCATGGAGAAGGCGCGGGCGAAGCGCGCCAGCGTCGCGCGCAGGATGATGCTGCCGACCACCGGAATGCGAAGCTTGAGCTTGTCCCATCGGTAGCGGCCCTCGTCGGTGTGCACGTAGAAGCGCGTGCCGGCGTAGGACAAGATCAGGAGTGCGAACAGGTACGGCCAGTAGGCGACGGTGAAGTTGGACGTCGCGATCAGCACCTGCGTGGCCCATGGGAGCTTGGCGCCGAAGCCGCTGTAGACGCGCGCGAAGACGGGGATGACTTTGAGATTGATGATCGCCAGCGCGGCGGCGATGGCCGTGATCACGATCGTAGGATAGCGCAACGCCGCCTTGATGCGATCGCGGGTCTTCTTTTCCATTTCCAGGTAGGCGGAGAGTTGCAGGAATGCCTCGTCGAGCCGCCCGGTGTTCTCGCCGACCTGCACCAGACTCACGAACAAGGAGGAGAACACGCGAGGGTGGCGCGCCAGCGAGCCGGACAGGTCGCGGCCCGACTCGAGGTTCCCGACTACGTCGGTGAGCGCTCCCTTGAACATCGGGTTGTGGTAGGTCTCGGCCAAGCCGTTGAGGGCGCGGATGATCGGCACCCCGGCGCGCATCAGGGTATGCATCTGGCGGCTGAACAGGATCAGCTCCCCGAGACCCGGATTGCCGCCGCCGAGCCGCCGACGCAACTCTTGTACCAAGTCGCGCTTCTCGTGAGCCGCGGCAATCTCGATGGGGATGATGCCGCCGGCCATGAGCTGTGCGGCGACCGCGTCTGCGGAGGCCGCCTCCAGAACGCCGTGCACGGCGTCGCCCCGTTCACTGCGTCCGCGATAGTGGAATCGGGCCATGACAGAGTATCTCGCGGGTGCGGCGCTCAGGATGCGCCGGCGGCCTCGACCGGGTCGAGGACGACCGGGGCCGCGAGGCGCGCCGCGCCGTCCTCCGTCTGGCCTGCCACGCGCAGCACCTCTTCGATCGTCGTCAGTCCCTGATCGGCGTAGTCGAGGGCGCAGTGCGCCAGCGGGCGAAAACCGGGATGGGCCGCGGCCGCACGCCCGAAGGCGGCGGTGTCGTTGCGACGCAGGGCGTCGGCCATGGGCGCGTCGAGTTCGAGCAGCTCATAGACGCCGATCCGCCCCCGGTAGCCGGTGTCGTTGCAGTGGTGACAGCCGGCCCCGTGCCGGTAGGCGGCCTCCGGCGCACGCTTCCCGAGCGCCGCCGCCAGCCACGCGCGCTCGTGGGTGTCGGGCCGGTAGGGCTCGCGGCAGCTCTCGCAGATGCGGCGCACGAGACGCTGCGCGATGATCGCGTGCAGGGCCGCGGCCACCAGGTAACCCTCGGCGCCCATATCCACCAAGCGGCTGGCGGTGGCCACCGAGTCGTTAGTGTGCAGGGTGGAGAGTACCAAGTGGCCGGTTATGGCGGCGCGCAGGCCGATCTGCGTGGTCTCCCGGTCGCGCATCTCGCCGACCATGATGATATCCGGGTCCTGGCGCAGGGCGGCGCGCAGCACATGCGCGAAGGTCAGGTCGATCTTCGGGTTGACCTGCACTTGGTTGATGCGCGGCAGCCGGTACTCGACCGGGTCTTCCACGGTGATGATCTTCTTCTCCGGGCGGTTCAGTTCGTTGAGCGCGGCATATAGGCTGGTGGTCTTGCCGCTGCCCGTCGGACCGGTTACCAGCACCATTCCGTGCGGACTGTGGATGTGGCGCCGGAAGCGTTCCAGGATCGGCGCCGGCATGCCGAGCTGCTCCAGGTCGAGGACCCCGCCGGACTGGTCGAGCAGGCGCATCACCACCGACTCGCCGTACTGTACCGGCATGGTCGACAGGCGCACGTCGATGGGGCGCCCCTTGACCTTGATGTTGAAGCGCCCGCCCTGGGGCAGGCGCTTCTCGGAGATGTCCAGGCCCGCGAGGAGCTTCAGACGCAACACCAGCGCGGCGGCGATGCGCTTCTCCTTCATCACCTGCTCCTGGAGGATGCCGTCGACGCGCTGGCGGATGCGCAGCACGCTCTCGTCGGGCTCGATGTGGATGTCCGAGGCGCTGACCTGCACGGCGTCCTCGAACAGGGTCTTGAGCAGGCGCGCGACCGGCGCGTCGGCCGCCTCGTCGCTCTGCATGATCTGCGCGAGATCATAGTCGTGCTGCGAGAGGTCCTCGTTGAGTTCTTCGGCGATACTGACGATCTCATCGGCGTGCCGGTAGACGACGTCGATGGTGCGCAGCAGGTCCGCCTCGCGCACCACCGCCTGGCGCACCGGGCGCTTGAGGATGCGGCTGAGTTCGTCGTAGCCGAAGATATCGGTGGGATCCGCCATTCCCACCAGGGTTTCGGGACCCGCGTCGTCGAGAACGATGGCGCGGTAGCGCCGCGCGTAGATCTCGGCCAGCAGGTGCACCGTCCCCGGACGGACCTTGTAATGGCGCAGATCGACGAACGGGATGTCGAGCTGCTGCGACAGAAAGCGCAGCAGCCGCTCCTCCTCGACGTAGCCGAGGTCGATGAGCGTGCGCCCGAGCTTGCGCCCGCTCTTCTTCTGCTCCGCCAGCGCCGCACCGAGCTGCGCCTCGGAGATCACCTTGTTCTGGACCAGCAGGTCGCCGATCCGGATCTTCTTGCGTGTCGCCATGCTCGAACGCTCGTCCCTTAGGTGACGGGTGACTACAGGGCCCGCTCCGGGAAATCGACCGTGGAGGGCTTTTCCTTGAGGAAACGCGCGCGGGCGCCCGCGCGCTTCAGCGCAGGGCCGTGAGGCGCCCGCCGACGTAGCGTGCGAGCGCCGGCGCCAGCCCGCCCAGGTCGGCGGCGCGCCGGTAGGCGGCCTGTGCCTCGCGCGGGGCGCCGTTCTCCTCCAGGGCGATTCCCAGCCCGGCCCACCGGGTCCCATCCAGGGGGCGGACGGTCAGTGCGGCACGATAGGCGACGGCGGCGCGCCGGTGCTCGCCGAGACGCTGATAGACGGCCGCCAGCAGGGCATCGAAGGCCGGATCGCCTGCCGCCTCGGGCAGTGAGGTCTCCAGCGTTCGCCGCGCCCCCCGCAGATCACCTTCCTCGACCAGCACCCGCGCGTAGAGGCGCACCAGCGTGAAGTCACCCGGATGTCCGACCACGTACGGTCCCAGCAGTGCTTTCGCCGCCGCGTTGCGCCCGCTGCGCATCCACAGCGCCGCGAGCAGTTCGCGTGCCCGGTCCTTCGCCGGATCCAGACCCAGGGCCCGCTGCAGGGCCGCCTCGGCCGCTCCGGAGTCCCCGGCACGCAGTCGCGCCAGCGCGCGTCGATAGAGCCGCGCCGCAGGATCGGTCGACGGGGCGATGCGCCGTACCACCACCGGCGCCGTGCGGGCCGGTGGGTGGCGCAGGCCCGCCGTCACTCGCGCCGCGCCGGTCGGCGATCCGCCCGGGACGTGCGCCGTCGCCGGGGCCGGTGTCGCAGCCGTCGTGCGGGTCGGCGGCGCTTCGGGCGTCACGGCCCCCCCTCTCCGCATCGCCGCCATCGCCTTGTTCACCGCGGGGACCGGATCGGGCGGTGCCGAGGCGGCCGGCGGCGGCGCGGCGGCGGCGGACGGGTGCGCCGGGGTGTGGGCCGTGTATAAGAACCAGGCGACTGCCACGATGGCGACGAGGCCGACGCCGAGTGCGGTCCGGCGCCGGCGCCTGCCCGCGCCGGGTGCCGGCGCCGCAGCGATTCCCTCGAGCGCCGGGACGTGGGTGGCGCCGCGGCGCGCCTCCAGGTCCCGCAGCATGTCGTTGATCAGGCTCACGGCAACAGGTACATCCAGAGCCCGAGGCCGAGCGCCAGCACCACAGCCGGCCCGATCACGGCAAAGCCGAGTTGGCCCGCCGGCCACCCGAGAGGCGCCGCCCGGTCCCGGCCGTCGCGGACCGCGCGGCGCACGTGGCGTGCCCCGACGCGCGTGGTCCCGGACCCGTAGGCCGTCAGGAGGGCCTTGTGGGCGAGGATGTTCAGCAGGCGCGGTATCCCGCCACTCGCACGGTACAGCGCGCGCGCCGCCCGCGGCGTGAGCGGCCCGCCATCCTCGCGTCCCGCCACCGCCATGCGGTGGCGCAGATAGCCGGTCGCGGCGCGCCGGTCGAGCGGCCGTAGCCGGTAGGCGAAGGTGATGCGCTGGCGTAATTGGCGCAGCCGGCGATGGGCGAGACGCCGCCCCAGTTCCGGCTGTCCGAACAGTACCACCTGCAGCAGTTTGGACTTCTCGGTTTCCAGGTTGGTGAGCAGTCGCAACGACTCGAGGCTCTCGTCCGGCAGGGACTGCGCCTCGTCCAGGCACAGCACGACCCGCCGGCCGGCGGCGGCCAGGGCGATCAGGCGTTCGTTGATCAACTTGAGCAGCCGGTGTTGGCCGAGGTTGCGCGGGAACCCGATGCCCAGTTCCTCGGCGAACGCCATGCGCAGCGCGCTCGGCGTCAGGAAGGGATTGGGCAGGTAGCAGGTCAGGAACCCGTCGTCCAGGTGCTTGAGCAGCATCCGGCACAGCAGGGTCTTGCCGGTGCCCACCTCGCCGGTGATCTTGACGAAGCCCTCGCCGCTGCGCAGCGCAACCAGCAGTACGTTGAGCGCCTCGCGATGCACGGCGTCGGCGAAGAAGAAACCGGTGTCCGGCGTCAGGGAGAACGGCGCCTCGCGCAGATTGAAGTGCTCCAGGTACATGGTCTCCGGAGTCCGTTTGAGGGACGCGCGCGCACCGCGTGCCGCGTCAGCGTCCGCCCGGTGCGTCGCCGAGCAGGTTGGTGATCAGGCGGGTCGCCGCGCCCCGATCGCCCGCCGCCTCCATCGCCTCCATCCGGCGTCGCGACTGCTGTACGGCGCGCGCCCAGGTCTGCGGCCCTTCCACCACGATCGGCCGCAGCAGGATCACGAGTTCGCTCTTCTCGACCGAGGTCCTGGTGTGCCGGAACAGCGCCCCGAGCACCGGGATATCGCTGAGCAGCGGCGTGCCGGCCACGGCCTTGCGCCGGGTGGTCTGCATGAGCCCGCCGATCACCACCACCTGGCCGCTGTGCGCGTACACCACGCTGTCGGATTCGCGCACCGTGCTCAGCGCCAGCGGCAGGGTCTGGCGTTGACCGGCCACCGTGATGGTCTTGGTCTGGTCCTTGACGTCGCTCACCGTCGGATGGATGTGCAGGATCACGTTGCCGTGGCCGTCGATCTGCGGGGTGACGTCGAGCGCGATCCCCGAGAAGAACGGCGTGAGCGTGATGTTCGGCGTAGTCGTGGTGGTGGTGCCGGTCACCGTCGTGCTCGAGACGTTGGTGACGAAGAATTCGTCGGTGCCGACCTTGATGATGGCCTGCTGATTGTTGACCGTCGCCACCCGCGGACTGGACAGCACGTGCACCGTCCCCTGGGTCTTGAGCAGCTCGATGAAGGCGTTGAAATCGTGCAGGTTGGCGGCCACGCTGAAGGCGCCGCCGAATGCAGAGACGGCGGTGTTGACCACTTGGTTGAGGGCGTTGGGATTCAGGTTGCCGATGTTCCCGGCGATGCTCGAGGGCTTGCCGTCGAGCAGGGTGCCGCCGCCGGTCTGGCCGAACAACAGGGTCTTGTTAGTGCCGACCCGGCCGAGTGCCGCCCAGTTGATTCCCGACTGGAAGCCGTGGTTCAGATCCACTTCCAGTATCTTGGCCTCCAGGATGACTTGGCGCTGCAGGCTGTCCTGCACCGTATGGAGGAAGTCACCGACCACGCGCAGTTCCGCCGGCATGGCGCGCACCACCACGACGCCGGTGTCCGGGCTGACGATCACCTGGCGTCCGTCCTTGTCGCCGACCATGGCGTGCAGGGATCTCGACAGGTTCTTCCAGACATCGCTGTCGGTTTTGGTCTTGATGCTGCTGCTCGGCAGGCTCACGGCGTTGCCGGGTCCCCCGATGCGGGTGGCGCCGCCGAATGCACCGCCCACCACGCCGCCGCTGCCATATGCGGACGGATTCTGGTTGATCTGACCGGAGCTGACCCGGGTCTCCGATTTCCCCAGGCGCTGCATGTCGAGGTAGTTGACCTGAAAGATGCGGGTCCGCAGGCGTGGCGGCAGCACCTCGAAACCCACGGCGATCTTGCGGAAGTCATAGCCGTAGACGTCGCGCGCGGCCTCCATCACTTGCTCGATCGTGACGTTCTTGAGCCGCATGGAGATCCTGCCCTTCACCGCGGGATTGACGAGCATGTTGTACGGTGTGCCCTTCACGAGGCTCATGAAGAACTGCCGTGCCGGTGCGTTGTGTACGCGCACGTCGAAGCGCGGTTCAGCTTCGCCCCCGGGACGGGCGTTGCCGAGGTTCAGGCGCACGGGCGGCAGGAGCGCGTCCTGCACCGCCGCCGGAGGGGTGGTGGGCCGCAGCGGCGGCTGCTGCGCGGCGGCCTGTGTCGGGGCATGCGCCATGGGGCCGGCGGGGGGGAGGGCCGCGGATGCGTGCCGGGTGGTGGCGCAGCCGCCGAGCGCGAGACATCCCGCGAGGGCCGCCGCGCCGGTCATCTTCCGAATCGGGATTCCGATCATGATCCACCGCCTTGTCGCCGGGCTCCCGGCGCCGAATGCCCACTTGCCGGGGCCGCATCCCGCGAGACCGGTGTCTTCACATCCCAGGGCTGCAGACGCAGCGTAAACTCCCGGCCGTTGTGCCGCAGTCGTGCCCGGCCCGGCCCGATCCACACCACCAACGCCCCGCCGACGCGCTGCCCGGCCTCGACGCTCCGGCGGTTGATCACCGCGATCTGGCGCTTCGTTGAGACCAGGGTAGAGGTCAGAAGCCAGCCCGCTGGCCGGGTAGCGACCGTCCGGCCCGCGGACTGGATAGTGGGCGGACGTGTCGGATCCTTGAGGGTCGCGTCGGCGCGCACACCGAGGCCGGCGGCGAGGAGCAGCGCGGCGGCGATCCAGCACCGACCGGCCCGGCCTTTGTCCGTGCAGGGCAGCGCCGCGTCAGACACCGACCCACCCCGCGTCCAGGCTCAGGGTGTGGACCGTGATCGTCACCCGGGCGTGCGGATAGTGTTGCACCTGATAGTCCATGCGGTCCCAGAACAACTGCCAGGGCAAGGCCTCCAGCGCCTTGAGGTAGCGCAGGGTCGCCGGAAAGGTGCCGTCGAATTCCAGTGTCAACCCGTGTTTGTAGATGCCCGCCTGGATTGCGGGGATCCTTTTCGTCCACGCCCCCTCGCCGGCCGGCTTCTCCAAAAGCGGCGTGGCGGGCAGGCTGCGCACCGCGACCAGTCGCAGCCCCGGCTCGCGGCGCAGCATTCGCTTCAGGACCTGGACCATGACCGTCGGCGAGATCAGGTTCGACGTGTAGCGGCGGAGCTTGCGATTGAGCCCGTCGATCCGCCCGCGCAGTGCGACGCGGCGTTCACGGTTGGTGCGATCCGGGTCCTCGTGGCTGCGGGCGATGACCGCCCGGGCCTGGCGATCGAGCAGGGTGATATGGGCGTGCAATTGCGCAACTTGGTCCTGTTGCGCCTTCTGCCGGATCTCCAGGGGTGCCATCAGCAGGTTGGCCCAGAGCACGTAGAACACCACCAGGAGCGCCGCCAGCAGCAGTGCGCGCTCGCGTAGAGACAGCGCGTCGACCCGGGCGGCCACGGTTCGGAGGGCGGATCCGTTCACCGCGACGGCTTCTTTTCGACGGTTCGGACCGTGAAGTCGATCCAGCCCGGGTTGCCGCGGGGCCGTGACA
>CAZAQG010000081.1:0-10733 GCA_964487445.1 uncultured Chromatiales bacterium | reverse complement strand
AACGAGGTGGGCCTCTGGACCCAGGTGAAGTTTTGAGCCCCACGGGGGGTCGCAGGTAAGGTTTCAGGGGATGTGCGGTAGGCGGAAGTGCATTCGGGGTTGCGGGTGAGGGGCGAGAAAGGAGCCGCTGTGGCGCTCATCGATCCTTACGGCCGAAGTATCGAGTACCTGCGGCTCTCGGTCACCGACCGTTGCGATCTGCGCTGCATCTACTGCCTGCCGCCCGGGTTCCGCGACTTCCTGAAACCGGCGGAATGGCTCGACTTCGACGGCATCGAACGCGTGGTCGGCGCCTTCGCGCGGCTCGGTATGTACCGCCGCGTACAAGTGCTCCATAAGGTGGACAACGGACCTTTCAAGACCTCGAACGGCGATATCGGCGGTGCCTAGAGCCGAAAGTACCAGAAAATCGGCCTGTGGATGCAGGCCGCATTCTGATCCCCCCGCGGTAGGGGGGATCCCCACGCGGCGGGCCTCGCAAGGGAGAGGCCCGCCTTTTTCGCCGGCCCCGGCGCAAAGATGAATGCAGGCAGAGTGTTTTTCCGAACCCGCCGGCGCGGGTTCATCGCTCACCCGATCCCTTCCAGAACGTCCACCACGGGATCGGCCTCTCCCATGCAGGCGAGCAGGATGCGGGAGATCGCCGAGGTCCGCTCGAGTGCCAGCCGGGCTGTTTCACGCGCCAGGCGCTCGCGCTCCGCCGTGTCGACCCGGTTCAGGATCACCACCAAGCGGGCGCTTCCCAGGCGTTGCCGGGCGCCGGCGGGCGAAGACAACAAACGCGCCACCGCCTCGGGGGTGATCGTCTCTCCCGGCTCCAGTCCCGTCACGGCACTCAGGCGTTCGGGCCGGTGGACAATTTCGGGTCCGAACGGCGCACCGAAGGCATGCGCCGACACGACATACACCAAGGTGTCCACCGTCGGGGGCAGGACCGGCTCGTACTCTGCCGGCGCCTTGATGAACCGATGCCGCGCCCCGTCCGCCTTGATCAGGAGCACATCGAAGCCACCCGCACGCATCAGTTCCGGTATCCGCTTCGGGTCCAGACCTCCCAGGATTCCGGGCTTGTACAGCCGGCTCAACGTCAGCGGCGGCCCCGGAGGCAACCCCTGCAGGCGATTCAGCAGAAAATCTTCGTCCCCGGCAAGCAACCGCCAGGTGGGATTCCCCGGGGACGGCATGCGAACCGTGGTGGCCAGACCGACTCGCCCGGTGTGGCGCGAGGCCAATGCGGTCATAGCCGTCTTCTTGCCGCCCGCACCGACCAGGGCCACCACACCGCGCTGCGCATGGCAGAGTGCAACCAAGTCCTCGACGCCGTGCGCCGATGTCCCTCGTGTCATCTCCAATTCCCCGTTCGTTTTCGATTCAAGGTATTATCCCCATCGAAATGGCCGAAAAGGCATTTTGCGAGCCGGCCGCCGGGACAATTTTCCGATATTTGCAAGACAAGGTGGATGGCATTGCTGTGAAAGTCAACGGGCCGGCAGTGTATGGTAATTGAAGATACCTTTGGGCGGCCCCTCGAAGAGTTGCGCCTCTCGGTAACGGATCGGTGCAATTTCCGCTGCCGCTACTGCATGCCGCGGGAAATGTTCGGTCCCGGCTTCCATTTTTTGCCCCGGAGAGAAATCCTGAGCTTCGAGGAAATCGCCCGGCTGACGAAGCTGTTCACCGCGCTCGGCGTTCGCCGACTGCACCTGACCGGCGGCGAGCCGTTGCTGCGCCACGAATTGCCGGTACTGATCTCGCAACTGGCCGCAATTCCAGAGATTGAAAACATCGCGCTTACCACCAACGGCTCGTTGCTGACCCCGCCGGCGGCGCGCGCTCTACACGAAGCGGGGTTGCACCGCATCACGGTGAGCCTGGATGCACTCGACCCACGAATTGCCGCCCGTATGGCCGATACCGCCGTCGATCCCGCACAGATCCTCGCCGCTATCGACGCCGCCGCTCCCGGGCTCGGCCCCGTGAAGATCAACATGATGGTCCGGCGGGGTCTGAACGATCGGGAGGTGGTGCCGATGGCGCGATACTTTCGCCGTAGCGGGCACATCCTGCGCCTGATCGAATACATGGACGTCGGCACCGGGAACGGCTGGGATCGCACCGAACTGGTGAGCGCCGACGAGGTTCGCCAACGCATCGAGACCCTCTGGCCCCTTGAACCCGCCGCCCCGGATCGACCCTCCGAGACCGCCCGGCGTTACCGTTACCGTGATGGCGCGGGTGAAATCGGCTTCATCGCCTCGGTCACGCAACCGTTCTGCCGAAGCTGCACACGCGTGCGATTGACGGCCGAAGGTCGACTTTACACCTGTCTGTTCGCCGGAGGGGGGCTGGATCTCCGCACCCCGTTGCGCTCGGGCATGGACGATACCGGAATCCTGCGACTCCTGCGCGAACGCTGGATGCGGCGCACGGATCACTACTCGGAGCTTCGCGGTTCAATCCCCACGCCCGCCGGCAAGGTCGAAATGTTCCGGGTCGGAGGCTGATACCCACCCACCGAATCCATCCTTGCAGACGTTTCCGTCGGCGGTGCCGGGCGGCCTCAGACCCAGAGCGACAACAGCGCCATGAGCACCACGGCGAGAGCGGCGGAGAGCCACTTGGCCCAACGGCTGCCGGGGCGCAGGAACTCATCCTGCAGGATGTCGAGGGCGGAGATGTAGATGAACGTCCCCGCCGCCAGGGCCAGGAAGGCGGCATCGAACAGGCCCCCTCCCCGGCTCGCCAGCAGGCCGCTGACGACCATGCCGAGGACGATCCCCAGCGGCGTCATGGCACCGAAGAGACCGACCAGTGCGTAGGAGCGACGAATCGGAACCTCGTTGCGCGCCAAGCTGACCCCCAGGGCGAACCCGGCGGTCGCCTTGTGGGCGAGGATCGCCAGGAAGATGAAGCTGATGTTGGTGAGGTTCTGCTGGGCGCCGAGGGCGATGCCGGCGACCACCGAGTGGATACTCAGGGTCAGCACCAGGGCGTACGGATAGGTGCTGGTCGCCACCTCGTCCATGTCGAAATGGGCGAACGCGTCATCGTTGTGAGGATGGTGAGGGTGGACCACGGCATGCGCCGGCTCGGGGAGCAGGACATGCTCGAAGAGGAAGAAGAGCAGAAAGGCGGCGCCGGCCAGAACGAACGCCATCGGATAGTTCCAACCCATCGCCTTCCACTTGGCATCGGCCTCCGGCAGCATATGGATCAGGCCGATGCCGAAGAAGATGCCGGCGGCAAAGGCGTTGCCCCAACTCAGCAGGCGGGCGCCGGTCTTGCGGGCGGCGCTGACCAGCGGCAGCACGCCGCCCCCCCATCCCGAGACGAGAATGGCGGCCAGAAAGATCAGCTTGAGCCAGAACAGGTCCACGGTCGCCTCCACGGACTGGATCGCGGATCGGGCGCCGGGTCAGGACCCGGCGGCGAACCGGGCGGCGACCCGTCGCAGATCGGCTTCGGTATCGACGCCGCCGGGCGGTGCGTGCGCGGCGACGGCGACGTGGATGCGTCCGCCGTGCCAGAGCACGCGCAACTGTTCCAGGCACTCCAGGCGCTCCGCCGGTGCGGGATCGAGGCCGGCCATCCATTTCAGGGAGCCGACCCGGTAGGCGTAGAGACCCAGGTGGCGCAGGTAGGCGCCCTCCCCTTCCGGCAGCGTGTCGCAGCCACCGGCGCCCGCGTCGCGCGCCCACGGGATCGGCGCACGGCTGAAGTACAGGGCGTAGCCGTCGCGGTCGGTCACGACCTTTACGATGTGGGGGTCGAGGAGTTCGCCGCGCCCGGCGAGTGCGACGGCGAGCGTCGCCACCCGCGCCTCGGGACGCGCGGCGAGATCCGCCACGACGGCGCGCACGAGTGCCGCGGGCATCAGCGGCTCATCGCCTTGCAGGTTGACGACGAGTTCCTCGTCCCCCCATCCGAGACGGGTGACCGCCTCGGCGAGCCGGTCGCTGCCGCAGGCGTGTTGCGTGCCGGTCAGGTACGCGCGAGCGCCGTCGAGTTCCACCGCGGCGCGGATACGCTCGTCGTCGGTGGCGACGACCACCTCCTGCGCGCCGCTCTCGCGTGCCCGGTCGAGCACGCGCAGCACCAGCGCACGCCCGGCCAGTTCGCGCAATGGCTTGCCCGGCAGCCGGGTCGCCCCGTAACGTGCGGGGATCAGGATCTTGAAGGGGGGAGGTCCCGCGTCGCTCACACGGTCTCGTCCGCCCCGAGTTGCCGCGCCTCGGGCTCCAGCATCACCGGGATATCGTCGCGGATCGGATAGGCGAGGCGGTCGGCGCGGCAGATCAGCTCGTTCTGCGCCTTCTTGTAGACGAGCGGACCCTTGCAGATCGGACAGACCAGGATCTCCAACAGCTTCTTATCCAGCATGGGCACTCCTGATTCGGGTAAGCAGCGCCTCGCCAAGGCGCGGATCCGGCACCGCCGTCACCGGTACGGTCCAGTGGTGAGGCCGGGCGTAGCGCTCGCATTTTACCGCATCTTTCTCCGTCATCAGCACCGGGCGTTCGTCCGCGAAATCCAGGTCGGCGGCCCGGTAGGGGTGGTGGTCCGGGAACGGATGGCGCACAAGCGTCAGCCCGGCGCGTTCCAGGGTCGCGAAGAAGCGCGTCGGGTCGCCGATTCCGGCCACCGCATGGACCTCTCCGGCGCCGCGAAACGAGGTGAGCGGCGCAATGCGCCCGTCGACCAGATTGCGCGCTTCGCCTCCATCCAGGTGCATCGGCAGTTCGCCGCCGAGGGCCGGCCCGCCGTTGACCACCACGAAATCGACCTCGCGCAGCCGCCCGGGGCACTCGCGCAACGGCCCCGCCGGCAGGCAGCGCCCGTTCCCGTACCGGCGCACCCCGTCGACCACGGCGATCTCGATGTCACGTCCAAGGCGGTAGTGCTGCAGGCCGTCGTCGGCGAGGATCACCTTGCACGGTTCCGTATCGAGCAGCGCATGCGCCGCCGCCACGCGGTCCGGTCCGGCCACCACCGGGCGGCCGGTACGGCGCGCGAGCAGTACCGCCTCGTCGCCGACCACGCAGGGGTCCGCGTCCGGGCGCACCTGTTGCGGCCAATACCGGGCGCGCCCGCCGTAGCCGCGGGTCACGATTCCCGGGGCCAGTCCGGCCTCGCGCAGGAAGCCCGCGAGCCAGATCGTGAGCGGCGTCTTTCCGGTACCGCCGGCCGTGAGGTTGCCGATCACCACCACGGGCACGGGCAAACGATGCACGTGCGCCAGCCCGTTACGGTAGGCGAACCGTCGCAGCCCGGTGAGTGTGCGGTACAGACCGGCCGCGGGCGCCAACAACGGCGCCCACGGCGAACCGCCGTACCAGAGCCGCTGCCAGTCGATCACCGCCGCGCCCGGGTCGTCACGACGTGACCGGCTCACGGAACTGGGTCCGGTAGAGTGCCGCGTAGTGCCCGTCGCGCGCGAGCAGCGTCGCATGGGTGCCGCTCTCCACGATCCGCCCGCGGTCGAGCACCAGGAGCCGGTCGGCGCGCTCCACGCTCGACAGGCGGTGGGCGATGATCAGCGTGGTGCGATTGCGCAGCAGCGCCTCCATCCCGGCCTGGATCTCGCGCTCGGAATGCGAATCGAGCGAGGCGGTGGCCTCGTCGAGAATCAGGAGCGGTGCGTCCTTGAGCAGCGCGCGCGCGATGGCGATGCGCTGGCGCTGGCCGCCGGAGAGCAGCGCGCCGTTCTCGCCCACGCGCGTTGCGAGCCCTTCCGGAAGGCGATCGATGAACTCCATCGCGTGGGCCGCCTCGGCGGCGGCGCGGATGCGCGCCTCCCCGGCCGTACCGCGGCGCCCGTAGGCGATGTTGTTGGCGATCGTGTCGTTGAACAGCACCACCTGCTGCCCGACCCACGCGATCTGTTCGCGCAGCGCATCGAGCCGGTAGGCCCGCAGGTCGACCCCGTCGAGCAGAATGCCCCCGGTAGTGGGGTCGTAGAGGCGCGGCAGCAGGCTGGCCAGCGTGCTCTTTCCGCTCCCCGAGCGCCCGACGACGGCGAGCATCTCGCCCGGCTCGATGCGGAAGGAGATCTCCTCGAGCACCGGACCCTTGGAAGCATCGTAGGCGAAACCGACGTCGCGGTACTCCACCGCCCCGCGCACCCGCCGCGGGTGCGCGGTTCCGGTGTCGGTCTCGGTACCGATATCGAGCAGCGCGAACAGGCTCTCCCCCGCGGCGATGCCCCTCTGGAGAACCGCGTTGAGGGAGGTCAGGCGCTTGAGCGGCGGGAGCAGCAGCAGCATCGCGGTGATGAACGAGACGAAGGTGCCGACCGTGATGTCTTTCAGCATCGAAGGCAGGGTCGCCAGATAGATGACGCCGGCGAGCGCCACCGCGGCCACCAGTTGGCTGAGCGGCGTGGCGACGGCGTTGGTCACGATCAGCTTCATGTTGGCCCGCCGGTTGGCCTCGTTGGCGCGATCGAAACGCCCGGCCTCGAACGCCTGTGCACCGAAGATCTTGATCTCACGGTTGCCTTCGATCGCCTCCTCGGCGATCTGGCTGACGTCCTCGACGGAGTTCTGGATGCGCGCGCTCACGCGCCGCAGCCGGCGGGTGAGCACCCGCACCATCAGCGCGATCACCGGGCCCACCAGGAGCATGATCAGGGAGAACTCGATGTTCAGATAGAACATCCACGCGAGCAGCGCCGCGACGGTCAGGCTGTCGCGGACCAGGATGGTGACCACGCTCGTGGTGGCGTGCGCCACCTGTTCGACGTGGTAGGTGAACCGGGCGAGGAGTTGGCCCGAGGAGATGCCGTCGTAGAAGCGCACGGGCAACTGCAGCAGGTGATGGAACAGGTCCCCGCGCAGGTGCATGACCACGCGCCGCCCGACCCAGCTCATCCCATAGGTCGACAGGAACCCCGCCGCCATGCGCAGCAGGAACAGGCCGATCAGCAGCAACGGGATCATGCGGATGACGGCGGGATCGCGCCGTACGAAGCTGCCGTCGAGCATCGGCTTCATCAACGCCGCGAAACCGGCGTCGGTCGCGCCGTAGACGCCCATACCCAGGGCGGCGACGACGAACACCTTCCAATAAGGCGCCGCGTAGCCGAGCAGCCGCCGGTAGACCGTCGTGCCGGCGGTGCCGGTCGCGGGAGGAACGAAGGGGGTCGGGTTCAATCGCGTTCCGCGGAATGAGTCGTGGCGATGGACAGGTTGCGGATCCCGAGCTGCGCGGCCGCGTCCATGGCGGTCACCACCGCCTGGTGAGGCGTGCGCCCGTCGGCGGCGATCACCAGCGGGACCTTGGTGCGCCCCGCCAGGGTCTGCTCGAGGGCCCGGCGCAGCGTGTCGGGCCGGTCGTTGACCAACTCGTGCCGATTGATGAAGAAGTGACCCTTGGCGTCGATCGCGATCTCCACCGTGCCCGGCGGTTCCCTGGTCGGCTTCTCGGAGGCCGTCGGCAGTTGCACGTGCAGCGCGCTGGTGCGCACGAAGGTCGTGGACATGACGAAGAACAGGAGCAGCATCAGGAGCACGTCGATGAGCGAAGTGAGGTTGACCTCGGGCTCCTCGCGCATGCGTCGTCGCCCGAGGTTCATGGCTCGGCCTCCGCCGGGACGTCGCGCTCGCGCAACCCCTGCAGCACTTCCACGAGTTTTACCGCCTCCTGTTCCATGTCCAGCACCAATTCGTCGACGCGGCCGCGGAAGTAGCGATAGAACATCAGGCTGGGGATCGCAACCGAGAGCCCGGCGATGGTGGTGATCAGGGCCTCGGCGATCCCGCCCGAGAGCACGTGCGGATTGCCCACTCCGGTCGCGCTGATCGTGTCGAACACCTTCATGATCCCGACCACGGTCCCCAGCAGGCCGAGCAGCGGGGAGATGACCGCGATGGTGCCGAGGGTGTTGAGGTAACGCTCCAGATCGTGCACCACGACACGACCCGTGTCCTCGATGCCCTCCTTGATGATCTCGCGCGGGTGGTGGCGGTTGGCAAGCCCGACCGCCAGGATCCGCCCGAGCGGCGAATTGTTGCGCAGCAGGTTGATGTGGGCCGCGTCGAGCTGCCGGTTCTTCGCCCAGTGCCAGACCTGTTCCACCAGGTGCTGCGGCACGATCTTGCGCCGGCGCAGGGTCCAGAGCCGCTCACCGATGATTCCCAACGCGATGATGGAGGCGGCGATGATCGGCACCATCAGCCAGCCCCCGGACTTCACCAACTCGAACAAGGTCCATCCCCTTCCGTAGTTGCGTGTCCGACCGGCGCACGGACCGGCCCCTTCGGGCACGGATCGGTCGGGATCGGCACGGCCGGCTCGTGCCCGGGACGCGCGGTGTAGGCAGTGTACTGGATTCGGTCGCCGTGCCGAAACCCGCGCCGCTCACTTCCGGGCGCGCACGGGAGGTGCGCGCCAGTGCCAATAGCGCCGCTCACTCCGACGCCGGGTGCTCACGCGCAGGCCCCGCGCACCGGGTGCCATGCGTACCGTGATGGCACCCTCGGCGGCGGTGTCGAGCATCCGTACGCCGGCGGCCCGGTACCGCGCCGTCACCCCGGGGTTCGGAAAGCGGAAGCGATTGCGATAGCCGACCGGAAGGAGCGCCAGTTCCGGGCGCACGGCGGCCAGGAACGCCGGGGTCGAGGAGCTGCGGCTGCCGTGGTGCGGCACGACCAGCACCCGCGCCCGCAAGGCCCGCGGCACATCGCTCAGAAGGGTGCGTTCCGCCGGCGCCTCGATATCGCCGGTGAGCAGCACGGCGCCCGCGGCGCTCGTCACCCGCAACACGCACGAGGCGTCGTTGCCGCGCGCGGCGCCCTTCCGGCCCGGATGCAGGATGCGGAACCCCACCCCGTCCCAGCGCCAGTTCCGGCCGCGCCGGCACAACTCCGCCCCGGGCGGCAGGCGCGCCGGCACGCTGCTGAGGATATCGGCGGCGGGGAATCGTTCGAGCAATGACGCCGCTCCGCCGATGTGGTCGTTGTCGCCGTGGCTCACGACCAGGCGATCGACGCGCCGGATCCCCTGGCTGCGCAGATACGGCACGAGCACCGCCGCGCCGGTATCGAAGTCCGGGCCGAATCGCGGGCCGGTATCATAGACCAGCACGTGATCGTGGGTCCGCACCACCGCGGCGAGCCCCTGGCCGACGTCGAGCAAGGTGAACCACAGTCCGCCCGGGGGCGGCGCGGGTGGCGTCCAGGCGAGCATCGGCGCGAGATACAGGAATCCGAGCCAACGCCCGGGCACGCCGCGCGGGGCGAGCAGCAGCAGCGTACCGAGCGCCGCCAGAGCCCGGATCCAGGACGGCGGGGCGGCCTGGATCCACTGGGTGCCGGGCACTGCCGCCACCCATTCGAGGAACGGCCAGAGGAGCGCCACGGCGTGCCCGGCGAGACCGAGCAGGTAAGCACCGAGCGACAGATTGAGGGCGAGCGCTGCGGTCCCCACAAGCGTGAGCGGGACCACGACCAGCCCGATCCAGGGGACCGCGAGGAGGTTGGCGAGCGGGGCGAGGAGTCCGGCCTGCTGAAACCAGATCACCAGTATCGGCAACAGACCGAGCGCGATCCGCCACTGGATCCCGGTCCATGCCCGCCAACCTCGCCGTGCCAGGCCGCCGGCGCCGGCGTAGAGGATCACCGCGACCGCGCCGAACGACAGCCACAGCCCGGCGGAGAGTACCGCCGTCGGATCCCAGATCAGCACCGCGAGCAGCGCCAGGCACAGGGCGCGGGCCGGGGTCACCGCGCGCCCGCGCAGCAGCGCGCCGAGCGCCACCGCGAGCATGATCAGCGCGCGGCGCGTCGGCAGCGACAACCCGGCGAGCAGCGCGTATCCGAACGCCGCCGCCAGTGCCGCAAGGGCCGCGGCGCGCGGCGCCGGCCAGAGACCCGCCGCACCCGAAACCCGCCACAGCGCCCCGATCGCATAGAGCGCGAACCCCGCGACCAGCCCGATGTGCAGCCCCGAGATCGCCACCAGGTGCGCGGTGCCGGTCGCCTTCAGTACGGCGCGCTGCGCGCGCGGGATCGAGCGCCGGTCGCCCAGCGCCAGGGCGCGGAGGATGCCGTTGAAGGGTCGGGGCCCCAGTGCCGTATCCATGCGTCGCGCCAAGTCCTGGCGCAGCCGGTCGAGGGTCCGGTGGGAACCGGTGCGCACCGCCGCGGGATGACGGCGCACATAGCCGGTCGCCCCGATCCCGTTGCGGAACAGCCAGCCCTCGTAGTCGAACCCGCCCGCGTTCTGGAAACCATGCGGACGCTTGAGGCGCACCGTGAGACGCCAGCAGTCGCCGGCGTGCAGCGCCGGGGCCCCCCGGTACCAAGTGAGCCGGATGCGCCTCGGCAGCGGGGCGCCCGCGGCGGGACGCAGCCGGTGCTGCACGCGGAGGAGGAAGCGCACGGCGCGCCCGTGCGCCTGCGGGAGCCCCACGATACACCCGGCGAGACGCAGGTCCCGACCCTCCAGTGCGGGATCGAGGGACGGGTGCAGGAGCCAGCCACCGTACAGCGCCGCCCAGAGAAAACCCACCGCGCAGGCGGCCGCGAGGCGCCCGCGCCGTCCGGCGATCGCCCACGGCAGGAGTGCCGGCAGGAGCAGCAGCCAGACGGCGTGCGGCAACGTCGCGCGGTGCTGCAGCGCGAGTATGCCCACCAGAAAGGCGAAGGTCCCCGAATACACGCACGCCGCTCCCTGGCCTCGTGCACACCCCCGGAAGGCACACGCCCGCCCGGGAGATTTTACTTGGAAATAAT
>CAZAQG010000080.1:0-10914 GCA_964487445.1 uncultured Chromatiales bacterium | reverse complement strand
GAGGGTTTCAACATCAAGTCAAAACCGACCTCCGGAAAATCCTTCGGCTTTCGCACTTGCAACGGCGCTGAAATCGCTTTGTATCCTGTGCTTGGCGCCCTACCCGAACCGGAGTCCACCCATAGATTCTGCTGAGGAGCCATAAAAGTTTAGTGCCTCCCGGAGGTCTTTGCGGTTTTTCAATGCAAAGGAAGTTGCAGTTGCGGAATCGGGCGATGAGGCGGGCGACCTTGCGCGGGTGGGGCGCCGCAGGCACCCCTTCCCGGACCGGTCCGGGGGCAGCTCGGCGGCGATCCGCTCGTGGGCGCCCCCCGGGCCGCTACGGTGAAACCGAGGGGTCGGGTGCCTTCGAGGAAGGCACGGACTTGCCCCAGGCTCATGTGTCGTTGGAAGAGGCTCAATCTCGTGATTTGAGAAGAGATCGAATATACTGAATCGAGTCGATGCGCTCTTCGATGGATAATCGCTTCCGTTAGGTTTTGTTTTTGATTTCGCGGTGTTGGTGGCGGACCTTCCCTTGCGGCGGGCACTTTGTCCGGGATGTTCGCGCAACGCCCGGTGCGCCGCAACCGCCCGGATTGTCCCGCCGAGGAGCGTGTCGATCCCGCCGTACCTCGTTCTCCGAGGTCTGCCGGGTGCGGCTCGATTGAGGGGCGGGGAATGGAGATCAACGATTATCTGCACCATATGGTCGAGCGCGATGCCTCGGATCTCTTCTTCAGCGTCGGCGCGCCCGTGCAGATCAAGGTGGAAGGCGTGCTCACGCCGCTCGATGGCGATCCGCTGGAGAACGGGCGTGTGCGCGAACTCGCCTACGCGCTGATGAACGAGGTCCGGCGCCGGGAGTTCGAGCGCGACCTGGAGCAGAACGTCGCGGTCTCGGTGCCGGATCTCGGCCGTTTTCGCGTGAACGTCTACCGCCAGCGCGGCGATGTGGCGATGGTCGTGCGCTTTCTCAAATCGCGCATCCCGTCCATCGATGAGCTGGGTCTGCCGCAGCGGCTTGCGGATCTGGTAATGCTGCCGAGCGGGCTGGTGCTCGTCATCGGTCCGACCGGATCCGGAAAATCGACCACGTTGGCGGCCATGATCGAGCAGCGCAGCCGCAACGCGGCGGGCCACATCCTGACCATCGAGGATCCGATCGAGTACGTGCATCGCCACCGGCGTTCGATCGTCGATCAACGGGAAGTGGGTCTCGACACCCACTCCTACGAGGCGGCGCTCAAAAACGCCCTGCGCGAGGCGCCCGATGTGATCCTGATCGGGGAGATCCGCGAGCGCGAGACGATGCGCAGCGCGCTCGCCTACGCGGAGACCGGGCACTTGTGCCTCTCGACGCTGCACGCCAACAACGCCGAGCAGGCGCTCGAGCGGATCGTGAGCTTCTTCCCGCAGGATGCGCACCTGCGGCTCCACCTGGACCTCTCGCTCAATCTGCGCGCGGTGATCGGTCAACGCCTGATGTGCGGCGTGGACGGGCGGCGGGTGCCGGCCGTGGAGATCCTGCTCAACTCCCCCTACGTGGAGGAACTCATCCGCCGGGGTGAGATTGCGGGAATCCGCGAGGCCATGGTGCGCAGCGCGCAGGAGGGGATGCAGACCTTCGATGAGGCGCTCTTCACGCTCTATCGGTCGGGGCGCGTCAGCCGGGAGGAAGCGCTGCGCCACGCCGACTCGCACAATAATCTGGCGATGCGCATCCGTTTGGCCGAGGGCGGCCGGCTCGGCGAACTGGCGCAGGAGGCGGATGGACTTCGGATCGAAGATCCGGACGGGACGCCGGGGTCCTGAATCCAAGGGGTCGGGAATTCAAGGGGTTGGAGTACTTGAAAAATGCGATATAGATATCGGGGGGCTGTCTGTGAAGGTGGAAAACGTATCCAAAAAGAAAATGGACCAGAACGGCTATGAGGAAGCCCTGTTCAAACTCCAACTGGACCTGGTGAAACTCCAGGAATGGGTTAGACAGGAGGGCCTCAAGGTTGTGGTGATATTTGAAGGGCGTGACGCCGCCGGCAAGGGCGGTGTTATCAAGCGTATCACCCAGCAGATGAACCCCCGTGTCTGCCGCGTCGTGGCCTTGCCCGCTCCCACCGAGCGGGAAAAAAGCCAGTGGTATTTTCAGCGTTATGTCACGCATTTGCCCGCGGCGGGTGAGATCCTGCTCTTCGATCGCAGTTGGTACAACCGTGCCGGCGTTGAGCGGGTGATGGGATTTTGCACGGATGAGGAGTACGAAGAGTTTCTGCGCTCCTGTCCCGAGTTCGAGCGCATGCTGATCCGTTCCGGCATCATCCTGATCAAGTACTGGTTCTCCATTTCCGACGAGGAGCAGGAGCGCCGCTTCCAGAGCCGGCTGAAAGAGCCCAACAAACGCTGGAAACTCAGTCCCATCGACATCGAGTCCCGTTCGTGCTGGGTCGAGTATTCCAGGGCCAAGGATCAGATGTTCGCCTACACGGACATCAAACAGGCCCCGTGGTATGTCGTGAAGTCGGATGTAAAAAGGCATGCGCGCCTCAATTGTATCGCACACCTGTTGAGCATGATTCCGTATCAGGATTTGACGCCGGAACCCATCGAGTTGCCGAAGCGGAAAGCGGGCCGTGGCTATGTCAGGCCGCCGTTGTCGGATCAGAACTTCGTGCCGGAAATCTATTCATAATCGAAGCGGTTGCGGCGCGGCATCGGCGGGCCTTCCTCCCGGTTCGGCCTCTCGCCCGCGCCGTCACTTGCGGGGTGCGGGCGTGCCGGGTTCCGGCGGATTCCTTCGCGGGCGGACCAGGCGCAGGACGGCGTCGGCGCCCGGGCACCCGCGCCGCAGGGCGAGGTGGTACCAGCGGGCCGCTTGCGTGAAGCTCGCGGGCACCCCGATGCCGAATTCATGCATGCGCGCGAGGGCGAGCTGCGCCCGGCACTCGCCGTTCTCCGCGAGTTGCAGCCAGTCCGCACGCGCGCGCCGATAGTCCCCTGCGCGATAGGCCGCTTCCGCGGCCGCCATCGGGTCGGCGCTACGCACGGCGCCGCCGGATCGTGCGCTCATCGAGAACAGCGTGCGCAGGGCGGTGATCGCCCGCGCGTTGCCCCGAGCCGCTGCGCGGCGGATCCACTTCAATGCCCGTTGCGGATCGCGGTTGGTGCCGTAGCCGTAGTAGTAGAGATAGCCGATGGTGTACTGCGCGTCGGCGTTGCCCGCGCGGGCGAGGGGGGCCAGCAGGCGCATCGCCTCCACGTAGCGCCCGGCCCGATAGGCGAGGCGCGCATGCCTGATCGTTGCTGCGACCGCTTTCAGCCCGCTGTGATCGGCTCGCGTCGTACCGCTCGCGGCCGGCGGCCGGGTGGCGCAGGCCGCGAGCAGCACGGCGCCGACTAGGAACAGGATCCGCGCGCCATGGTGAGAAAGGCGGCGGGTCGGCCGGTTCTGTGAGGGCGGGCGCATAGCGTCCGGGAGCGTATTACATTTGCGATGACACTGTAAACCGCGCGGCCCCCGCCGTGTCCGCGTCTCCTCAGGCGCTTTGGCTCCGCCGCAGCGGGTCGGGTGTGACAGCGGGTGCGGCGATGGGTGCATCGAGCGGTTGGGGTTTGCCGATGTGGTAGCCCTGAGCGTAGTCGACCTTGAACATCCGTAGGATTTTAAGGATGTTTTCCGATTCCACGAACTCGGCGGTGGTCTGGATGCCCATGGCGTGCGCCACTTGGTTGATCGCCTTGACCATGGCGCGGTCCGTGCTGTCATGGACGAGGTTCTTCACGTAGCTGCCGTCGAGCTTCAGATAGTCGACGGCCAGGTTCTTGAGGTAGGCGAAGGAACTCAGCCCGCTGCCGAAGTCGTCGAGGGCGAACCGGCAGCCCATCTCGCGCAGGACCGAGATGAACCGCCCGGCGCTGGTCAGATTGGCGATGACCGCCGTCTCGGTGATCTCCAGGCACACGTGATGCGCATCGATGCCGGATGTCTCGATGAGGTCGACGAAGAACTCCAGGAAGCCCTCGTCGGACAGGGATTGCCCGGAGAGGTTGATGGAGCAGCTGTCCATATCCTTGAGCGCGCCTTCACCGCGTGCCATCGAGGTGATGGCCGAGCGTACGACCCAGCGGTCCACGGCCGGCATGAGATGGTAGCGCTCGGCCGCCGGTATGAATGCGTAGGGAGAGATCACCTCGCCGGTGCGGTCGAGCATGCGCAGCAGCAGTTCGCAGTGCCGCCCGGCGGTGCTCCGGTGTGAGATCGGCAGGATCGGCTGGTAGTAGAGGCGGAAGCGGTTCTCGTCGAGTGCGAGCTGGATACGGTGGATCCACTGCATCTCGCCCTGGCGCTGAGCCACGGCGTCGTCGTCCGGCTGGTAGAGGTGGACCCGGTTGCGGCCCTGATCCTTGGCCACGTAGCAGGCGGCGTCGGCGGCGCTGAGCACATCGGACAGCGTGCCGCTGTCGGCGGTGATCGGGACCAGGCCGATGCTGGCGCTGACCCGGAAGGTGTTGGATTCCCAGGCGAACCGGAAGGCCTCCACGCTGCGCCGCAGGTCCTCCGCGACCAGTCGGGCGTTTTGCAAGGGGCATCCCTCGAGCAGCGCCCCGAACTCGTCGCCGCCGAGCCGCGCGATCGTGTCGCTTTCGCGGATCTTTTCGCGGAACAGGTGCGTGAGCTGCTTGAGCAGTTCGTCTCCGGCGCCATGTCCGCAGGTGTCGTTGACCACCTTGAACTGGTCGAGGTCTATGTAGCAGAGCGCGTGGTGCTTGTGGTCGTTGCGCGCCGTGATCAGCGCGTTCTTCACGCGCGCCTCGAACTCGCGGCGGTTGATCAGGCCGGTGAGCGCATCATGGGTGGCTTGGTGGCTCATCTGGCGCGCCAGTCCGCGCAGCCGCGTGACGTCGTGCAGGGCCACCACCGTGCCGATCACCCGGTCGGCGCTGTCGCGGATCGGTGCGGCGGTGACCTCGATGGAATACTCGTGTTCCGCCCCGCGGTGCAACAGGGTCGTGTTGCCCGGCACCCCGGTCGCGCGGTTCTCTCGCAGACAGCGATCGACCGGATCGGCGACCGCGCGCCGGGTGGTCTCGTCGATCAGGTGCAGGATCTTGGGCAGCGGCAGGCCGCGCGCCTCGCGCAGGTGCCAGCCGGTGAGCCGTTCGGCGGTCGGGTTCAGGTATTCGATGACGCCGGTGACGTCGGTGGTGAGCACGCCGTCGCCGATGGATTCGAGCGTGACCTGGATCTTCTCTTTCTCCTTGTGCAGTGCCTCGCGGGCGTATTTCAGGCCGCTGATGTCGCGGATGCCGCCTTCGATGCCGGCGATCGCGCCGGCCGCATCATGGTAGAAGTGGGCGTTGATCGACGCCCACACCGTGGCCCCGGTGCGCGTACGCAACGCCACCTCGAAGTTCTCCAGAATCCCGAAACGCGCCTCGAGTTCCCGCTCCATGCCGGCGGCGGCGTCGGGATCGCGGTACAGGTCCGCGAAGGCCATCCCGGTGAACTCCTCGGGCGAATAGGCGAGCAGTTGCTCGACCGAGGGTGTCGCCCAGACGATACGTCCGCAGGCGTCGGTCCGGTACACGACGTCTTGCAGGTTGTGGAGGATCGAGCGCAACTGCGTCTCGGAGGAGCGGATCTTGTCCTCGGCGTTCCGGCGTTCGTGAACCTCTTTGCCCAGCGCGACGTTGGTGGTCTCGATCTGGGTGCGGGCGTGGTCCGATTGGCGGCGTGCCGCCGCGAGGTGCTCGATGAGGTCGGTGTTCTCGATTCCGAGCTGGAAGGAGCGTGCCAGGGTGCGGTCCAGGCGGCGCGCGGTCAATACCAGCAGTGCGCCGAACGCCAGGGTCATCGCGCCGATGGCCACATGCAGCGGATCGCCGCTCAGGCACAGCCACAGCACCGGGGGTGCAAAGGCGGGCACGAGAAAGAGCAGGAACGAGGCGGCGGAGGCGGCCATCCCCGAGAGCGCCGCGGCGCCCAGGCCCCAGAGGGCGAAGGACAGAAACATCTGATGCACAGGGCCGGCGAAGCGCGCGACCAGGACGGCGCCGGCCCCCCATACGAGGCCCGCGGCCAGGGTGGCGGCATTGAATCGGCGGTACCAGACGCCCAGGTCCAGGGGACGCTCCCGGCGCCAGTAGGCCTGTACCAAGCCGAAGCGCGCCACTATGAGCAGCGCCGCGAGGGCGAGCCATGGGATGAGCTGGAGCGGGGGTACGATCGGGCGTAGGGCCGGATAGAGCAGGGCCACGAACAACAGGGCGCCGAGCGATCCGGCGCGGCGACGGGCGTAGAGGAGATCGAGCCGGCCGGCCTGGATGCGCGCGTCGCGTCGCAGTCCCCGGGGCGGCCGGCCGTCTTGCGGCGGATGCGGTTGGTGTGACGGATGCTTCATAAACCTGGCCTGGGCGTGGGCGGCTCCGGAACGCCCCGGATGGCCCGCCGGTGTGGCCGGTTGGGACCGTCCGACCGGGGCGTGCAACTCCCCGTAAATTTGTCGGCCGGGATCGCCCGAACTTGAGCGCCGCCTCAGGATTTCGGGCGCTCGGGCGCTAACTCTCCGAGGTGTCGAGCGGCCCGAATCCGGTCCGGGCCATGGCCGGATCAGGGGCTGAATCAGGGAGAGAGAGCGCGCGTGATGACCTGGATTTCAGACCCGTTCCGGGCCGGGCCGCCATTGCGGATTCCGGACCAGGATCGGGCGCCCGGCACCGGTCCGGACCTGCGTCCCGAGGCCCTCGACGCCTGGGTGGCGAGGTTGCCGCTGGCCGATCCCGAGCGTACCGCCGATCTGCTGCTGGAGATCCTGCAGGTACTGAACCGTACCCGCTTGCCGGCGGATCAGCGGCGCGAGGCGCTCGCACGGCTGCGTGCGCCGGTGGCGGGGGTCATGGGGGCATTGAGTGGGCGCTACGCACAGGCGGTGCTGCCGTTGCGCGAGCGCGATCGGCGCTGTGCGGCGCGCGTGCTGGCCCTGGCGGAGGAGGGCGCCTTTGCCGAAAAGGCCTTGGCGGCCCGGCCGACCGCCGCGGTCGGCACCGCCCGCTCCTCCGGGGCCGCACCGGCCTACCCGGAGGCCCTGGCGCGCAGCGCCGCGGCGCTCGGTCGGCTGCTGTTGGAACACTATCGAGTCTATGCCCCGGTGCCCGAGGGCGTCTGGGGCGAACTGCATCGCCTGTATCGCCACGGCGAGGCGCTTTCGGGGGCGACGGGGGGTACCGGTCCCGCGGCCCTGGCGGACCTGTTCCGGGCCTATCAGCGTGCGGCATTGCTCGCACTCGCCAATCCCTATCACCTGATGCAGGGGGAGGCCCATGAGGTCGATCGGGCGCTTGAAGAGTGGGTGCCGGCGGCGCGTCTCGAACCGCCCGGTCCGGCCGGCGTCAGTGGCCGTTTCTTCGTCGCCCTCGACGGCGAATTCCCGCCCGGCTTCGGCGTTTCCGGCGGTGCGGTGACGGCGGGCGGCGTGCGGATCCTGGAGGTCGCCCCGGTGCTGAGGCGGGTTGCCGAGCGGATCACCGCCTCCGGTGCGCGGCTGTCGCTCGCGCAACGTCTCGAGCGCGGCATGTGGCTGCGCCTGCACCGCGCGTGGTCGGCCCGGGCCCCGCGTCGTCAGGGGCGGGTGCCGCAGTCGACGCCGCTGCGCCTGGTGGTGGGCATCGGCGCCTGCCACCATTTTCTGTCGCGCGGGGCGGACTTCCGCCCGGAGTGGGACGAGGTGCGGATCCGCAACGGTCCCTCGGCGGGCGGTTCCCCGCAGTTGACGCTGGTGCCCAAGGAACTGGAGCCCTGGAGGCGGCACGGCGAGGAGGAGCGGCTGCGCAACGGCATCGTCCGCCCGCGCGAATCGCGTTTCGACCCGGACGATCGGCGGCACGACGTCTGGGGGAAAATCTACACCTACCCGGTGGACGAACTCCCCACGATCCGTGGATTCGAGTCGTCCCTCTGGGAATGTTCCGATGTGAGTGTCGGCGGCTTGGCGGTACGCGGCGCCCCGCCGCCGTCCACCCGGGTCCGGGTCGGCCAACTGGTCGGTTTCGCCGATTCCAACTCCAACCCGGGTGAGGAGGCGTGGGCGCTGGGCGTGGTCCGCTGGCTCAAGGCCCATCTCGGCGGGCACCTGGAGATGGGCATCAAACGGCTCGCGGAACAGGCCGAGCCCGTCGCGACGCGGGCGGTGGTCGGGGCCGGTGGCGGGACGGAGTACTTCCGCGCCCTGGGGATCCCCGTGCCGGGGCCGCAACGGACCATGGCCGCGCTCATCGTGCCCGCGGTGATGTACGACGTGGGCACGGTGCTGGCCGTGAACCTGGGGGCGCGGCTGCTCTACGTGCGGCTCACCCGGATCCGGGAGTCGACCCGCGCGTTCGCGCAGTTCGAATACCGCACCGTGCCCGCGCCGGTCGGCGAGCACGAGTTCCTGCCGGAGATCCCCGAGCGCCGCCCCTGAGGGGAGGCCGACGCCTTACGCGTCGCCGCCGTCGCCGTGCGCGTCCCCGGCCGGCACGGTGTCGGCCGCTTCCCGACGCCGGACGAAGAACCGCGACCACCCGACCCCGAGTTCGAACAGCAGCCACATGGGCACCGCCAGCGACACCTGGGAGAGCACGTCGGGCGGCGTGAGGAGCATCCCGATCACGAAGCAGGCGACGATCACGTACGGGCGCATCCGGGCCAGCTTCTGCGGGGTGGTGGCCCCGGTCCACACCAGCAGGATGGTGGCGATCGGGGTCTCGAAGGCGACTCCGAAGGCGAAAAACATGGTCAGCACGAAATCGAGATAGCTTTTGATGTCGGTCATGACCTTCACACCGTGCGGCGCGGCGTGGGTGAAGAAGCGGAACATCAGCGGAAACACCACGAAGTAGGCGAACGCCATGCCGCCGTAGAACAGCGCCGTGCTGGAGATCAGCAGCGGTAGGACGAACCGGCGCTCGTGGCGGTAGAGTCCCGGGGCGACGAACGCCCAGACCTGGTAGAGCAGGTAGGGCATGGCGAGGAAGATCGCGAGCACCAGCGCGAAGTGGAACGGGGCCAGGAACGGCGAGGTGACATCGATGGCGATCATGCTGCTCCCCTTGGGAAACTGGCGCAGGAGCGGCTTGGCGAGCATGGAATAGAGCGTGTCGGCGTACGCCGAGAGTGCCATGAAGATCACGACAACTACCGCGATGCTGCGCAGCAGCCGGCCGCGCAGTTCGATCAGGTGGGAGACGAACGGTTGTTCTGCGTCTCCCGTCTCGCGTTTCTCCTCAGGCGGTTTTGTCATGGGCCTCATCCCGGTGCGGTCCGATCGGGGCGGCGTTCGCCGGCGCCGTCGCCTTCGGACCCGGATCCGGTGCTACGTCCGGAATCGTTCCGGACGCCGGCGGCGCGGGAGATTCGGTGTCGGGTGCCGCGCCGTCGGTCCCTGCGGCACCGCCCGGCGTCGCAGGCTCTTCCGGTTCCTCCTCCAGGATCTCGTGCGTGGGGCCGTGCGTCGGCGAGTCCCGGGTCTCGCGCATCTCCGCCTCGGTCTCGCGCATCACTTGGTCCAGTTCGTCGAATCCGCCTTCTTCCTTGAGGTCCTTGATGCTCTTCTTCAGGTCTTCGGTGGCCAGTTCCCGCTGGATCTCCTCGCGCACCCCCTCGGCCATGCGCCGCAGGCGCCCGATCCACAGCCCCGCGGTACGTGCGATCTGCGGCAGTCGCTCGGGACCCACTACGACCAGGGCCACGACCATCACGACCACCAGTTCCCAAAAGCCGAAGTCGAACATTGAGGTGTACCGGGCGCGGGTTCAACGAGTGTGGGGCGGGATCCGGGCCGCTACAAGGCCCGCCGGGCGACCGCAAATCCCCGGGGAGGATTAGGGCGCGGACGACGCCCCGCTTCAGACCTTGTCCTTCTCCTGGCGATGTTCCTGCCGCTGGGCCTCGCCCTCGATCACGCGGCCGGGCGCCTCTTTGGAGGACGTCGGTTCCTGGTCGGTTCCGGGCGCCGATGTCTTGTCCTCGTCCTCACGCAGCGAACCGCGGAAGCCGCGGACCGCGGACCCCAGGTCGGAGCCGAGGTTGCGCAGGCGCTTGGCACCGAACAGCACCAGAACGATCACCAGAATGATCAACAGCTCTTTGAATCCGAAACCCATCTGCCTATCCCTCGTCATGCCGGGGCGGCTTGCCGCCCCCGCGCCTTCATCCGCCGCGGCCGGCCTTCTCTTCGATTCCCGAGACGCCGAAGCGCCGCTCCAGCTCCCGGCACACGTCGCCCGGGCGCAGGTCCTCGCTCGCCAGCAGCACCAGGGTGTGGAACCACAGGTCCGCGGTTTCGTAGACGATCTGCTCCCGGTCGCCTTGCTTCGCGGCCAGAATCGTCTCGGTCGCCTCCTCGGAGATCTTGCGCAGGATCGCATCCTGGCCCTTGCGATACAGCGAGGCGACGTAGGAACTCTGCGGGTCGGCGCCCTTGCGCGCCTCCAGGATCTCTCCGAGCCGGTCCAGGATCTCAGCCATAGATCTCCCCGGGATCCTTGAGGACCGGTTCGACGGTATTCCAACGCCCTTCGTCCAGGCGTCGGAAGAAGCAGTCCCGGCGCCCGGTGTGGCAGGCGATGCCGCCCTTCTGCTCGACGCGCAGCAACACCGTGTCGCCGTCGCAGTCCAGGCGGATCTCCCGCACCACCTGCTCGTGTCCGGAGGACTCGCCCTTGCGCCACAGTCGCCCGCGGGATCGGGACCAGTAGACGGCGCGCCCCCCGGCCCGTGTCGCCTCCAGCGACTCGCGGTTCGCCCAGGCGAGCATCAGCACGATGCCGCTGTCGGCGTCCTGGGCGACGACCGGCACCAGTCCGTCCGGGTTCCAGTGGATCTCATCCAACCACGTCTTGCTCATCCCGAGAGTTTCCGGCTAATGGGGCCGGGTTGCAAGGCGCGGGCGGCGCCCACCC
>CAZAQG010000079.1:0-10936 GCA_964487445.1 uncultured Chromatiales bacterium | reverse complement strand
TCCCGCCACTGGCCGGCTTCGTCGGCAAGTTCCTGCTGTTCGGCGCCGCTATCGACGCCCACTTTACCTGGCTGACCGTGGTCGCCATCCTCAACAGCGTGCTGTCGCTCGCGGTGTATCTGCGTATCGTAGTACCGATGTACCGGCGGCGCGGCGAGGCGGCGGCGCCGATGCCGACCCACCTGCCATGGAACCGGGCGGTGTGGGTTGTTGCGCTCATCGCCACATTGGCCGTCGGACTGGGGGCGCAGGCACTGATCGGCCGGCTGGCCTGATCGCAGACCTCCTTGCCGCGCCGGTGATTGTCCGGATAGCGACGAGGCCATTGCGGAATACCCCACCGACGAACAAGGCTGGATTGATCTATTGAACCGATATCCAGAGGATTCCATGAAAAAGCTTAAAAATGAGAAAGAGATGGTCAAGAAAGCAATCGATGAAGGTGTGAAATATGGCGAAGGAAGAGGCGTCGTGGAGTTTGAGCCCACCGATTCGTCGAGTGAGAAAATCGAATACATCTATCGACTGCTTGTCCACGACAAGGTGATACAGCCCATCCCGGAAGATCAAATTTCCCAGAAATCCATGAGGCATAAACTGGCCATTTGGGCGTCAAAGAAGGAATGACGGGGAGTGGCGCAAATAGGGAAGCGACGGCTTCCGGCGAATGAGGTCGGATCGCGTGGAGAACGAACCACAATCCGGAGATTCGGGGCCGGGTCAGATATCGAGACGGTCGTAGAACCGCGCCCGATAGAGCAGGCGCGGACTTTCGGGGTCGTCCTCGAAGGCGGCGCGATCATGGAGTACGTTGTTGCTGATCAGGCCCATGCCGGCCTGCAGCAATCCCCGCAGCACGCCGGCCTCCGAACCTTCCAGAATGGCGTGCAGGCGCCGGGCCGCCGCGCGGACCGGCGGATCGTCTTTCCAGACGGCGTTGCGCCGACGCGCCGTATGGCGCATATGCAGCGTGCCGTCCACCGGGTCGACCCGGAACACCGGCCCGGTACGTGTGAGACGGCGCGGATCCTTGACCTCGACGACCAGTTCCCCGAGATCGGCGGGATAGCGCGCGAGCTTGGCATCGCTCCAGCGCCGGAATGCCGCGTCGTCCTCGAGATGGAACGGTGAACCGGCGGGATCCGCCGTTGGCGTCACAAGACTCATGGCAACCCCCTGCGGAAAAGATACCGGATTTCCCATACACTGTCATGAATCAAGAGATTCGCAGGGGGAAACGCCTCCGGCACGGGGTGCCGACCCCGGCGGCGATCGCCCTTGCAGAAACCGCCATGCCACTCGAACGATCCCAAGCCGCCCGTCGACCCCCCGTGCGCCTCGCCGCGCAGAGCCCGCGTGGACAGACCCCGGGCCGGGAGGCGCGTCTGCCGCAGACCGGGCAAAGTACCTGCCATGACGTCGCGGGGCGGGAGATCCCCTGTTGCGGTAGCGGGCAGGATGGGGAGATCCGCGCGGGGATGCCCTGGCCGGAACCGCGCTTCCAGCCGCGCGGGGAACGGGTCCACGATCGGCTGACCGGGCTCGACTGGACCCTGGATGCGAACCCGGCCGCATTCCCCATGACCTGGGGGGAGGCGCTCGCATACATCGTGGAACTCAATGACCGCGGCACGCTCGGCTTCACCGATTGGCGCCTGCCGAACCGCCGGGAACTGCGCAGCCTCGTGAGCCACCAGACGCGCGATCCGGCGCTGCCCGCCGGACATCCCTTCGACAACGTCTTCCCCGGGTGGTACTGGAGTTCCACGACCGCCGTCATCCGCCCGTTGCACGCATGGTACGTGCACCTCGGCGGGGCGCGCATGTTCTACGGGGGCAAGGACCAGTCCTTCCTGGTATGGCCCGTACGCGGTACCGGCAACGGGGTGCTGTCGGCGACCGGCCAGATCCGTTGCTTCGATGAGACCGGTCGGGTGATCACTTGTACCGGCAGCGGCCAGGACGGGGAATCGCGGCTCGGCTCGGCATGGCCGGTGCCGCGATTCGAAGTACACGGCGAGACGGTCCTCGACCGCCTGAGCGGGCTCTGCTGGCTTCGCCGGGCGGACCCGACCGGCGCCCCCGTCCCCTGGTCCGAGGCCCTCGCCGCCGTGGCGCGCACCGCCGTACCGTCGCCCGCGGGCCCGTGGCGGTTACCCAACATCGTCGAGCTGGAATCGCTCGTGGACTGCGAGCGCCATACACCGGCTTTGCCGAAAGACCACCCGTTCACGGAGATCCGAGAGGGCTACTGGTCGTCCACCACCAGCCTCTACGAACCCGACTGGGCGTGGGCGCTGTACCTCGAGAAGGGGGCCGTAGGCGTAGGCCAAAAGGCCGGGACCCATTTCCACGTATGGCCGGTCAGCGGCCCGTAGACGAACGACAAGGACCGCGCCCGACCGATACGACGCCCGGACGGATCGCGCGCTACGGCTTCGAGGTGATGTTGGAGAATCTCCTCAGTGCGCCCAAAGTATCGGCTGCGCCTCCAGCGGGACGATGGCATCCGGATGGTACGGCACGATGCGCGGCGTGTAGTCGGAGGGGGCTCGATCCGAAGGAACCTCCCCCGTGTAAACGTAGGCATTCGCCCCGCCCGCCAGGACCTCGCCACGCCCCATCACCTCGCGCACCGGAGGATCGCCGTCGGCGTAGAGTTCCACGTGCACCGCACCGGGGTCCAACTCGTCGAGATATACCTGCACCGCGAAGCGATGCACGCCGTCCCCCTCCTCCACCGCGACGTTCCCGAAACGCAGCACCGGCCAATGCCGCGCAAGCATCTCGCGCCACTGCGCCAATGCCTTGCCCAAGGCGCCGCCGTCCGCCGCGCGCTTGCGGCAGTTCATGGTCAACGGAAGATAGTAGGCTTCGGTGTATTCCCTGAGCATCCGGTTGGTGGAGAACTGCGGAGTGAGCCGCGCCATGCTCTCGCGCACCCGCGCGACCCAGCCGCGCGGCACGCCGTGCGCGTCGCGCTCGTAGAACGTCGGGACGACCTCCCCCTCCAACAGCCGGTACAACGCCTGACATTCCTGCCAATCCCAGGCCGGATCGGCGCCGTGCTCGCGTCTGTCCCCCAGGGCCCAACCCACGTCCGGGGCGTAGGCCTCGGCCCACCAGCCGTCCAACTCCGAGAGATTCAAGCCCCCGTTGACCAGCACCTTCATGCCGCTGGTACCGCTCGCCTCCCACGGGCGGCGCGGCGTATTGATCCACAGGTCCACTCCCTGCACCAGTTCCTCCGCCAGCGCGAGGTCGTAGTCGGCGAGGAAGATCACACGCCCCTGAACATCGGGGCGGCGCACGAACGCGGCCCACTCGCGGATCATGGCCTTGCCCTCCGCGTCCTGCGGGTGCGCCTTGCCGGCGATCACGAGTTGAACGGGCCGCTCGCGCCGCGCCAGCAGGCGCACCAGCCGCTCCGGCTCCTTGAGCAGGAGGTTGGGACGTTTGTAGGCGGCGAAGCGGCGCGCGAAGCCCAGGGTCAGGCTGTCCGGATCGAGCAGGCTGGCACACGCCCGCACCGCTTCCGATCCGCTCCCCTGCACCCCGCGCTGCGCCGCCATGCGCACACGCAGGCGATCGACGAGACGCCGGCGGGCGGCACCCCGAAACGCCCACAGCGACTCATCGGACACCGCCCGCAGATCCGCCTCCAGGGTTTCCAGCACTCCGAGCCAGCGCGACTTCCCGCACGCCCCGGTCCACAACTCATCGGCCGCCGCGGAATCCCAGGACGGCACGTGCACGCCGTTGGTGACGTGTCCGACCGGCACTTCGACCTCCGGCCAGTTGGGAAACAGCGGCTGGAAGATGTGCCGGCTCACGGCACCGTGCAGACGACTCACGCCGTTCACCGCGGCGCTGCCGCGCACCGCCAGATAGGCCATGTTGAAGGCCTCCTTCCGGTCCCCGGAGTCGAGGCGCCCGAGCGCCAGCAGGGTGTCGATACCGACCCCGAGGGAGTCGACATAGTCATTGAAGTAACGCGTGAAGAGCCCCGGATTGAATCGGTCGAATCCCGCCGCGACCGGCGTGTGCGTGGTGAACAGGTTGCCCCCCCGGGTACAGCTCAGTGCCGCTTCGAACGAAATCCCCTCGTTGCGCGTCATGAACGCCCGCGTCCGCTCGAGGATCGCAAACGCCGCATGGCCCTCGTTGAGATGACAGACGGGGCAGTCCAGGCCGAGCGTGTCCACCAGGCGCCAGCCGCCGATACCGAGCACGATCTCCTGTTGCAGGCGCAGCTCGCTGCCGCCCCCGTAGAGCGCACTCGTGATGCCGCGATCCCCGGGTGCGTTGAGCGGGTCGTTGCTGTCGAGCAGGTACAGCCACCGGCGCCCGACCTTCACCTGCCAGGCACGCAGCCGCAGCGTGCGCCCCGGCAGTTCCACGAGCACCCGCACCCACTCCCCCTCGGCGTCACGCAACGGCACCACCGGCATCATGGTCGGGTCGTTGTACGGGAAGAATTCGAGTTGCTCCCCCTGGGGGTCCAGCGCCTGCCGGAAGTAACCCTGCTGATAGAGCAACCCGATGCCGAACAGCGGCACACCGAGATCACACGCGGTCTTGAGGTGGTCCCCGGCGAGCACACCCAGGCCGCCGGAGTAGATGCGCAGCGATTCGCTCAGGCCGAACTCCATACTGAAGTAGGCCACCGCACCGTCGAAGCCTTCGCGACGAATCCCGTTGAACCAGGTCTCGGCGTGCAGGTGTTCCTCGCGCGCGGCGAGCTGGCGATGCAGGACCTCGAGAAAGGCCGAATCCCGCGAGAGTTCCTCGAGGCGCCGCTCGGAGACGGTTTCCAAGATCAACCACGGATTGCGCATGGACGCCCAAAGGTCCGGGTCGACCGCCCGCCAGAGGGCATCGCCCGCATGGTGCCAACTCCAGCGCAGGTCCAGGGCCAGGGTCGCCAAGCCCTGCAGCGCCTCCGGCAGGGGCCGCGCCAAATAGTGCGTCACGGGCATCGCCGTCCCTCCCCGTCCCTCATCCGCCCGTCGCCCGGGCCGGCCGCCGCGCGGCGCGCCTACCGGTCATACGGCCACTTCCAGTCGCTGAATTCCGGCTGATCGTATCCCTCACGCGAGGCGAAATCGAGACTCGCGATGATCCGGTCCTTCATCAGCTCCTTGACGTGCGCCCCGGCGACCTGGAGCTGCGGAACGCGGTCTATCACGTCGATCACCAGATCGAACCGATCGATCTGGTTGCGGATGGCGAGTTGCATCGGTGTATTGATGTTGCCGTATTCCTTGTAGCCGCGCACGTGCAGGTTGCGGGAGTTGGTGCGCCGGTAGGCGAGTTTGTGGATCAGGTAGGCATAACCGTGGAAGTTGAAGACGATCGGCCTGTCCTGCGTGAACAGGCTGTCGAAGTCGCGGTCCGAGAGCCCGTGTTCGTGTTCGCTCTCCGGGAGCAGCCGGAACAGGTCCACGACGTTGATGAAGCGCACCTTGAGATCCGGGAAATGCTCGCGCAGCAGCGCGGTGGCCGCCAGCGACTCCATGGTCGGTACGTCGCCGGCGCAGGCCATGACCACGTCCGGAACCGAACCGCCGTCGTTGCTCGCCCAGTCCCAGATACCTACCCCCTTGGTGCAGTGCACGATGGCCTCGTCGATCGGCAGGTATTGCAGATGGAACTGCTTGTCCGAGACGATGACGTTGACATAGTTCGTGCTGCGCAGGCAGTGATCGGCCACCGAAAGCAGACAGTTGGCGTCCGGCGGCAGGTAGATGCGCGTCACCCGGTGACTCTTGTTCGTCACCAGATCCAGGAAACCCGGGTCCTGATGCGAAAACCCGTTGTGGTCCTGGCGCCAGACCGTCGAGGTCACCAGCAGGTTGAGCGAGGAGATGCGCGTGCGCCACGGCACGTCGAGGCACTTCTCGAGCCATTTCGCGTGCTGATTGAACATCGAGTCGATGACGTGGATAAAGGCCTCGTAGGAGGACAGGAAACCGTGCCGACCCGTCAGAAGATAGCCCTCCAGCCAGCCCTCCAGCGTATGCTCGCTGAGCATCTCCATCACCCGCCCGTCCGGAGACAGGTGCCCGCCGTCGGCGTCCTCCGGCCGGATCTCGGCCATCCACGTCTTGCCGGAGACCTCGTAGATGTCGTCGAGGCGATTGGATGCCGTCTCATCCGGACCGAACACGCGAAACGTGCTCATGTTCCGGCGCAGCGTGTCGCGCAGGAAGCGACCCAGCACACGGGTGTTCTCCACCTCGACCCGTCCGGGTTGCGTGATCTCGACGGCATAGTCGTGGAAATCCGGCAGGTGCAGCGCCTTGCGCACCAGACCGCCGTTGGTCACCGGGTTGGCGCTCATGCGCCTCGTGCCGGTCGGGGCCAGCGCCCTGAGTTCCGGGATGGGCCGGCCGTCGGCATCGAACAGCCGCTCGGGCTCGTAGCCGCGCAGCCACCGCTCGAGCAGCGCGAGGTGCGCCGGATCGTCGTGGACGTCGAACGGCACCTGGTGGGCGCGCCAGGATCCCTCCAACCTGTGCCCGTTCACCTCCTTCGGGCAGGTCCAGCCCTTGGGCGTGCGCAATACGATCATCGGCCACTGCGCCAGACCCTGCAGCCCCGAGCCGCGCGCCTGCTGCTGAATCGCGCGTATCGCGGCGAACGCCTCGTCCAGTGTCGCCGCCATGCGCTGATGCAGCGTGTCGGGATCGTCCCCCTCCACGAAATAGGGCCGGTAGCCGTAGCCGCGGAACAGGCTTTCGAGCTGCTCGTGCGGGATGCGTGCAAGTATGCTCGGATTGGCGATCTTGTATCCGTTGAGATTCAAGACCGGCAGCACGGCGCCGTCGCGCGCCGGGTTGAGGAACTTGTTGGAATGCCAGGACGTGGCCAGCGGCCCGGTCTCCGCCTCCCCGTCGCCGATGATGGCGACGACGATCAGGTCGGGGTGATCGAAGGCCGCGCCGAAGGCGTGCGAGAGGCTATAGCCCAGCTCGCCCCCCTCGTGTATGGAGCCGGGCATCTCGGGGGTGCAATGGCTGCCGATGCCGCCGGGAAACGAGAACTGCTTGAGGAATCTGCGCAACCCCTCCTCGTCGCCGCCGCGGTCCGGATAGAGTTCCGCGTAGGTCCCTTCCAGGTAGGCCTGCGAGAGCATGGACGGCGCGCCGTGGCCGGGTCCCGACACGAAGATCACATTGAGATCGTCGCGCTTGATGAGGCGGTTCAAATGCACCCAGGTGAAGGTTTGGGCCGGATCGGATCCCCAATGTCCCAGCAGCCTCCTCTTGATGTGCTCGATCTTGAGCGGCTCCTTGAGCAGCGGATTGTCCTTGAGATAGAGCATGGCGGCGCAGAGATAGAGGCTCGCGCGCCAGTAATCGTCCATCCTGCGCAGTTCGTCCGGCACAAGCGGACCGGATACAATGGCTTCTGCGGTCATCACTGGCTCCTTGATCGGTTCCGAATATCCCTACCAAAACCCGTCGGCATGCATGCCGATACGCGCCGGTTCGGATGGGCCCCGCTCCACGACATCCCAATTGCGTCGTAGGGTCGGGCTCGCCCGGCCGACGACGTTCCACGTCCACAACCGACCGCCGCGAAACGACCCGCCGCCGGCGGGCCAAGGCCCGCCCTATGCACACATCGGCAATTCCGCGCCCCCCTGTAGGGCAGGGCCGGGCTCGCCCGGCCGACGACGCGGCGGTCCGTGCGCCACATCCCGCAGCATGCTCTCACGACAAACACAGGTACAAGGGGGCATAGTCTACCGCCGCGCCGCGCGCCCATGCCTGACGGTGGTCAACCCGGCCGGGAATATCCCACCGGCGCCGCCCGGAGAAAACCACGATCGCCACGCCCGGGCGTGAAGGCCCGGGCGGACGGGCGCGGTCCCGGAAACGGTCATATTCACTCCGGCCCCGACGTTTCCTCGGTGACCGCACCGATGATGCGTTTCACCTCCTCCCCATCGATCACTTCCTTCTCCTGCAACACCTTTGCAAGCGCCTCCAGGGCCGCGTGACGCCGGCCGACGATCTGGCGCGCGCGGGCATGCGCCTCTTCGACCAACGCCCGCACCTCCGTGTCGATGAGCTGCGCGGTGGCCTCGCTGTAGTTCTTCTCCTCGGGCCCCTCCACACCCAGGAAAGCGAGCTGCTGCTGACGCCCGTAGGTCACCGGTCCGAGGCGCTCGCTCATGCCAAGCCGGGTCACCATCGCCCGGGCGATCTCGCTGGCCCGCTCCAAATCGTTCTGTGCGCCGCTCGATACGTCTCCGAAGACGATCTCCTCGGCGACGCGCCCACCGAGCAGGATCGCGAGCTGATCGCGCAGCTCGTCCCGGGTGGAGAGGAACTTTTCGCTGACCGGAAGCTGCAACGTATAACCGAGCGCCGCCACCCCGCGCGGGATGATCGACACCTTGTGCACCGGCTCGGCGGTGGGCACGGTCTCGGCCACGAGCGTATGGCCCGATTCGTGATAGGCGACGCGCCGTTTCTCCTCGGCGCTGAGGGCGCGGTGCTTCTTCTCGGGGCCCGCGATGACCCGATCGATCGCCGCCTCGAAGTCCGCCATCGTCACATCTTCATGGTTCTCTCGCACCGCGCGGATGGCCGCCTCGTTGGCGATGTTGGCCAGATCCGCCCCGACGAAGCCCGGCGTGCGCTGCGCGACCACCCGCAGATCGACATCGGCCGCGATGCGCATGTCTCGGGTATGGAGTTTCAGGATCGCCTCACGCGCCTCCAGATCCGGCTTGTCCACCACGATCTGCCGATCGAAGCGCCCGGCGCGCAGCAACGCCTTGTCGAGGATCTCCGGGCGGTTGGTCGCGGCCATCACGACCACGCCCACCGACGGATCGAATCCATCCATCTCGGTGAGCAACTGGTTCAGGGTCTGCTCGCGCTCGTCGTGGCCGCCCATCACCGGGCCGACACCGCGCGCCCGACCGATCGCGTCCAGTTCGTCGATGAAGATGATGCACGGGGCCTTCTCCCGCGCCTGCTGGAACAGCTCACGCACCCGCGCCGCGCCCACGCCCACGAACATCTCGATGAACTCCGAGCCGCTGATGTTGAAGAACGCCACCCCGGCCTCCCCGGAGACCGCGCGCGCGAGCAGCGTCTTTCCGGCGCCGGGCGGCCCCACCAGCAGCACGCCCTTGGGCATGCGCCCGCCGAGGCGCGCGATACGGCTCGGATCCTTCAAGAACTGGATCACCTCGCCGAGTTCCTCCTTGGCCTCCTCGGCGCCGGCCACGTCCTGAAAGGTGACCTTCGTCCCGCCCTCCGGATGGATCCGCACGCGATTGCCAATGTTGAGGAAACTCTTCCCCGGCGTGAAGCGCCGCCCGATCCACATCCAAACCAGGAACAGGAGTCCGAAGGGCAGGATCCAGTTGAACATCAGGTCGGCGAGCCAGTGGCTGTTGTAGCGCACCGTGTACTTCACGCCGTGCTTGGCGAGCAACTCCGCCAGATTGCTGTGCCACAAGGGGATCGTGACGAAACGCTGCGACTTGCCGGTCTTCGGGTCCTTGATCTTGAGCGTCCCGGCGATCGTATCGCCGGTCACCACCGCTTGCCGGACCTGATCTTTCTGGACGTAGTGCAGGAATTCGCTGTACGGAATCTCCTTCGCCTGCTGCGGCGGCTGAAGCTTCCAGAAGTAGAACAGCGCCAGGAGAAGCAGCAGGTAGGCCAGCAGATTGAGGCCCGGCCGCTGCCAGAATTTGCGCTCCTCCGGCGGGCGGATCTCGATGCGGGGCTTGTCCTTGCCGCCCTTGTCCGTTCTGGTATCCACGACGCCCTCTCCGAGCGATGGTCCGGCGAGCCATGACACGCCGCGCCACTATAGCGGAAACGCCTCACCGGCGGCCACCACACCCCCGGCATCGGCGCCGTCCACCGCGAATGAGCGCCGTATCGCAGACCGGCGGGATCGGCCCGCGTCGCACATGACCTTAATGGGGGCGCCGATGGAAACGCACAACCCTTCGGCAACAGTCCCCGCCACCGGGCGCGCCGACCGACGCCGAACGCCAGCGCGTACACATGCCGCGCAATCAGATAGCACTCATCAAGAAACAGCAGATTATGCAATAAGTTGGCAAACAAACCTTCAAGATGGCCTCCCCTTCAGGCCCAAGCACTTAGGCGCTGCCTCCGGCGATATTCACCACCTGCGCCGCCTTTCCCCGTTCCGCCGGCAGGCGGCTGAAATTTCCGTCTGCTCCGCTGCTTCGAGGTGACCGGTCACCAATGGCTCCCGTCCGCTTCGCTTCGAGGCGGTGCGTCATACGATGGGTGGCGAAGCAGTGTCGGAAGGCATGACAAGAGGCCTTCTTGTAGATGCCTGCCCGGCGCACGGCGTTGTGCACAACACGATGGACATTCTTCCCGTCCAGGTGGTGCCGCCGAACCTCGCCGTCGCGCGGGTCACACGAGTGTTTCATGGAAACAAGAATTTGACGATAACCAAAATCAAGGTCCCGCTCGCGCAGCCGGAGCGCCTCCATAATCCGCATTCCGGTACCGTAGAGCAGGCGCGCCACGAGCCCGTTGATACCGTCCACGAGACGCAAAACCGCCGCCACCTCGCCCGGCATCAAGACCTCAGGCAGCCGGGCCGGTCGTTTGGCGCGGACCACATCCTCCAGCCACGGCAGTTCCTGATGCAGCACCTGCTCGTATAGGAAGAGGATCGCTGCAAGTGCTTGATTTTGAGTTGACGCTGCGACATTCTTCTCTCTGGCCAAGTGCGGTAGGAAGGCGGACACCTCCTCGGCCCCCAGCTCATCAGGATGCCTTTGCCATGAAAGAAGATGTAACGCTTGATCCAAGGGACGTAGGACTGCTCGGTGCGGATACGGTAGTGGCGCACGCGCAACGCATTGCACACCCCATCCAGCAGGCAGGGTGCGGCTATTCCTTAGCCCCCCCAAAGC
>CAZAQG010000078.1:8145-11184 GCA_964487445.1 uncultured Chromatiales bacterium | reverse complement strand
ATTGTCCAATGTAGCCCGGATCGAGCGTAGCGGAATCCGGGGGCAACGTTCGTTTTGGCGCCGGGATCCCCGGATTTCGGCCTGCGGCCTGCATCCGGGCTACATCGGATCGGCATCGGGTCGGCTCGTTGGTGTAAAACCGGGGTCTGTCCCCTATTGTCCGCCTATTGTCCGTGTCCGGGATGGGTTACCCGGCCTGCCGTTTGGGGCGCCCTCCCTTTCGCCCATTCTTGCGGGAGCTGGCCGCCTTGGCGGGGCTGCGTACCTGCCCGCCGGCGGCGCCCAGGCGCGCGGCCATCCATTGACGGGAGCCGAACACGCCCTGCATCAACGCCGGCAAGTACAGGTCGGCGTCCAGCGCCGGCCAGTGCAGGCCCAAGCCCGAGGCGCTGACCTCGATTCTGGCCAGCGCCTCGGGCGAGGCCCCAGCCAACCCTTCGGCCAAGTCGGGCGGGAAGGCCAATTCAAGGCCGGAGTCGAGCCGCACGACGATGCGCTTGGTCCGGCGCTCATACCGGGCTGAAACGGCATAGCCGGACCCGCGCGATGCCTCCATGCGCTTCCCGGCTTGCGCGATCTCTTTATCGCTCGTAACCATGAATCTTTCTCCATGCCCTGCATAAGGCGGGCAATTCCGCCGCCAGCGCGGCTTCAATGCGACCCACGTCGGTTCGACCGAACCCATACACCTCCCGCAGCCGTACCGGACCTTCGGGACAACGCAACTCGAACACTGCCTCACCACCCTGACCGAGCACGTGGACATGCGCGGGTCGATGATCGTTCGGGTAGACCACAACCCGCAGGCCGCCGAGGCGCAGGATGGTTGGCATTAGCTCAAGATACCAGAACCCAACCGCTTAGAATAGAGAAAATCGGGGACAGACCACGGTTTCCTAAAACCGTGGTCTGTCCCCGATTGTCCGTGTCCAGTGACTAGGCGCGCGCCCGGTCCACCATCGCCTTCAGGGGGGCCGCATCGCCATCGAGGTCTTCGGCGATAGAGGGGTTCAGGAACTGCCTGCCCCACAGGAAGGCCCGATCGACGGGGCTGAGCGATGCCTCCTGACAGACCGCGTCCCATTGGTCGATGATGCAACGGAGCTGGCTTTCGATGATTTCGATCGCCTCCTGGCGCGACAGATGGAAATGCACCGCCGCCTCCAGGCAGGAGGACAGGCGGCTCATTCGGTTGTCGCCCGCAATCAGCATGGCCTGCGAGGCTTCGTTACCCGTCCTTCCCTGCGGACAGATGTCGTACGCCGGGGTCAGCGTCAGCCTTTCCCCATCCCAGAAGGCGGCATGATTGCGGGCATGGTCGTCCGTGTTCCCACAGAAGATATTGAAGACCATGCGCCCGAAGAGCTCGCGGAGCGTGGCGGAGGCGTCCGTAAAGCGATGCCGGATGATTTCCGCGAGGTCCTCGTAGCTCGCATAGCGCGCCATCATCTCGTCGAGTGCGAGCATCGTGAGCGCGGAGACCATGATTCGGCGCCGCCAGCCTGCCGGCGTATGCACGCGGTCAAAACGCTCGATCAGCAGCACGTCTTTGTTCAGGGAGCGGGTGAGCGATACGCCGGCGACATTGAGTCCCGCCCGCGCCGCCAGGCGCATGGCGACGAACTCCGCCTTGACCACGTGATAGAGATCGGTCATCGACGAGAATTTTGCAATGTATTTCCGAGCACCATCGACGATCTGTGCCTTGGGACGCGCACCGCCGAGCGATGTCCCGTGCTGCAGGGCCTGATCGAGCTCCGGGCTCAGCGGCAAACCCCGTTCGATATGCTCGGCGGCCTGGACAAGCGCCTCAAGCGAGGCATCGCCCGTCCCCCGCGGCACATAGTCGGTGGCGGAGCGCTGGAAATCCAACGCCCCGATACGATCCGAACCGGATTCCAGCAGGTAGGTCAGCTCATCCAACTGACCGGCATCGGCCGCCACACCCTTCAGACCGAGCTTTCGATGGATGATGACGCGCCGCCCCCAGGCATCCGGCGATGCATCGCGGATGCAGGCCGGCATGCTCAGACCCGGCAGCAACGGAATGAGCCCGTTTCGCAAGGGCAATTCAGGATCATAGAGGGCGATGGCCCGTGCGCGCGTCAGGTAGCTTTGGCCGTAGTTGAAGACGAGGTGATCCCCGTCGGCCGTCAGCTTGCCGGCGACGACCGGCTGGGTTTCCCCGGGCAGCCATACCCAGACAAAGGCTTCCCTGTAAGGGCCGTCAGAAGGCATCGTCTACGGGCTCTCTGGGCTTGCGTACGGCGCTTGGCAACAACGCCAGCTTGTCATCGGTACGGGCGATGTGAACCGCAACCGCGGCAGGCTCCGCATCGAACAAGGCGACACCCACCAACACGGCCACCTCGAACACCAACCCGATGGCAACACCCAGATCACCCTTTTCGATCTTCTGGAGGGTCGCCCGCGAGATACCGGCCCGATCCGCGAGTTCACGCTCTGTCCACTTGCGCTGCTTGCGCCCGAGCCGGACTTGCCGAGCCAGCAAGGCCGCGGCTTGGCGCGTGTACCGCGAATAGGTTCTGTCGTTCACCGGTCGGCCTGCCGAGATTGGCTATTAAAATGGTCACAGCATGCTTTCGTGATCATTTAAATAGCCATTTCTGACACCAAAGTCAAGGGCAATGACCGCAAGAACCGGCACGAGCGCACATAATGACCAGAATAATGATCATTTTCGCCGGCCTGTAGTCCTAACCGAAGGACCGCGATCACCCGCCCCTCTCATCCAATGACCACTACAGCGCGCGTCCCGGAACAGGGCGCGTGCGGTCAGGGCGCCATCCGGATCACTGTGCTGTGGGTGCCCCTGGCGAAGGGGAGAACGGGGTCCGTTCTTTCCAGACCCTGTTCTTTCCACGGCGTTGTTGGAATTCCAGGCGTTGTCGGCGGGGCGCGCCCCGCCCTACGGGGTCCCCGCGCGTATCGATGATCGTGCCCACCGGTAGGGCCGGGCGTGCCCGACCGACGTCGTGGAAACCCGCGGCGTTGTTGGAATTTCGAGCGTCGTTGGCG
>CAZAQG010000078.1:0-8045 GCA_964487445.1 uncultured Chromatiales bacterium | reverse complement strand
GGAGAGCGGGGTCAGTTCTCGCATTGTAACCTCCCTGCAACCATTGTATTGAACTCCGTCCGTGCTTTCTTTCGATAGTTAGCGACGAAACGGGCCCAAGATATCTCCGGGTCTAGCCAAGTTCGCTAGCTTGAGTTGAAACTCTTTCGAGGTGGGGCGCCTAGCAACGTCACGCATTGAAGTTGCATCGAGTTCTGGTACTAGAGCATGCCCCGGAAGGGGTGCATTGTCTGGGTTCGGCACAACGGTCAGACCCAATGCTGTTATACGAGACACAAGAAGCCGGACTATGTAGTATCCGGCTTCACTCGGGCCCGCTGCTGCCAACTTTTCGGGAGAGACGAAAAGTTCCCGGAACACAGAGATTCCGTTGGTGTCTCGCTTTTTGTGTGGCTCGAAGGCGACTCGCTGAACGGGGTTCCGCAGGTCAAAATTTACGACGTTGGGATCAACTGACACGCGGCGCAACACAAACTCATCATCGGTGACTGGCTCGCGCTCGTCCTTCACTGGCCATCCGTTTTCGGCAAATTCGCTCTCTCATGCCGCCAAATAGCAGAGCGTCGGTCGATCGGTCTTAGGCGGCGCGATAAACGGCACTGGATATTGATGGCCCAGTTGTGTAAGGCTCAAAGACAGGATACTCGCCAAACCTCTGATTCAGCACGGTTACGGGATGGGCCGGTTCCCTTCCTTCTTCCGCTATCATCCACTCAATCGTTCGCAGGTTTATCACATCGGCTTCGAGGTACGCGTGTGGCCACTGCCACTCAATCACGACCGTTCCATTGGGAGACGGCACAATTCGTTCCGGAACTGCCACTCCAGACGCTCGCCAACGATCCAGTAACGCAATCGCGAGATCGACGAGTTCCGGTCCCGGTGCTTTCGCGCCTTCGCCGTCCCAATCGTCTGACAGCCTGCGGATGGATAGCAGGTCGCTAAGGCGGAGGTCCCATAGATGAGCCAAGGAGTGTTCCGGTGAACTCGCTAACGCATCCATGCCCAGTGAGCCCAAACCGACACGCACGGCCTGTTCTGCGGTCCATGCTTCTGCGGCAAAACCAGAGGTCGCTGGCATTACTGTTTTCTCCCCCAGTGGTCATGGCAGGCAGCCGATGTCATCGCCGTAAACGACCGGACGATGGTTTCGTGCCCTATCTCAAGGCCTTTTACTAAGTCGATACCTTGTTCAACATTTATCGGCCCTCTCGCCGTAAGCTGAAACAGCAGCGTCTCAGGGCCTGTTTCTGCGCCGATCCGCGCGTGCGTGAGACTCACATATAGGCGCCCCTGGTTGTCTCCAATAACGAACCGCCACTCGCCTCGAAACCCATCGGGTTGCGTCCGCGGTTCGGCATTCAGCCATTGGAAATCCGGGAAAATGTTGACCCAATCATCAGGAGTATCCCACAGATCGCCCTTACGGAGATCATTAACGTAGGTTATCTCCCATTGGTTTAAATCTAAGCTATCGCTGCCCAGTTTTATAGCGAACTGCTCAAAAGAGCGGAAATTGGAGAGGAATTCGGGCAAAAGCCCGTCGTAACTCGGATACGGTGCGTCGCCCGGCTGTTTTCTACGCCAGTTGTAGACGAAGCGACTGTCCTGGACTTGTATCATTCTGTCGCCAGATGAATTCGTTATCTGTAGTCGCTGTGCAACTGGGCTTATAGCAATCAAGATGCCCTCGTCAGGACTCTTAAAGCGCTGCTCTTCCCCGAAGCGCTCAAACTGGTCAGCAAATCGCGGCACCTCTTTGGCCTCAGACCACTCTGATGGATCGAGGTATACTTTCCAAAACCAACCAGCGTGTGCGTTAGAAAATCGCGGTAACCTAGCAAACTGGGCGCTGACCACAGTTTCGGACACGGGGGGAGATGTGAACTTAGGGAGATCGTCCTTCATTTGTGAGCCATAGTACCGTATTGCCCCTAGCGATTTCATCCCCGAACCGGCGCGGGGGAAGATGGTGGAGGTCCAGGAGGTGCTTGACACTGCGGCGCAGTGGTAGTAAAAACGCAACGTCAAGGAATTGACGATCTTTAATACAGCCTTACGTTACGGAGAACGGGGTCCGGAGAACGGGGTCAGTTCTCGCATTGTAACCTCCCTGCAACCATTGTATCGAACCCCGTCCGTGCCGGTATGGCCAAGCAGCCGGAGAATCGGCCATGGAGCAGCTATCGCGCCATGACTGGGAAGATGCCCTCACCTTAAAGAGGGAAGGGTTCTTTCGTTCGCCTGCGCAATAAGGCGAGGGGTTACGGGTGCCGTAGGGAGAGCGGCAGCGAGAACGCCACACCCTCCGGGCGGCTGGCGGCCTCCTCGATCTTGCCCACGCCCCATTCGCGCAGGCGCTGCACGACGCGCTGTACCAACATGCCCGGCGCGGAGGCGCCGGCGGTGACGCCGATGCGCTTGTGGTCGGCGAGCCAGTCGGCTCGCAGTTCCTGGGGGCCGTCGATCCGGTACGCCGGTATCCCGGCCTTCTCGGCGATCTCCCGCAGGCGGTTGGAGTTGGAGCTGTTGGCCGATCCGACCACCAGCATCAGGTCGCAACGCCCGGTGAGCGCCTTGACGGCGTCCTGACGGTTTTGGGTGGCATAGCAGATATCGTCTTTGCGCGGTCCGATCATGCGCGGAAAGCGCTGGCGCAGAACGCGCGGATTGGCGAGCAGTACCTGCATGGGCCACCCATTATAGGCTGGCGGTCGATGCCGGGAGAGTGTGCTGTCGCGTGCAGGTCCCCCGGTGGCCGCGCAACGCTCTCTCTCGGCATGGCGGCAGGTCGGCGCGCGGGCTTTAATCAATATTCCGGGCCCCTTCGGGGACCTTTATTCCCGGGGATCCCCGTCGAAATCGTCCTCATCCGGCGGTCGGACCTCCAGGATCTCCACTTGGTAGCGGATCCGGTGACCGGCGAGGGGGTGGTTGAAATCCACTCGCACCGCTTCCCCCTCGATCCCGAGGACGATGCCCGCCGATTCCTCGCCGGCGGGGTTCGTGAAACCCACCACGGTACCCGGGGCGAGCGCCATGTCCTCCGGGAAGTGCGCCCGGTCCACCTTCTGGATCAGGTCCCCGTGGCGCGGGCCGAAGGCGTGCTGCGGGTCGATCTCGAGGCTCTCCCGGTCACCGGCCGCGAGCCCGATCAGGGCCAGTTCCAGGGTCTGGAGCAGGGTGCCGTCGCCGATGCGAAACTCCAGCGGTTCCTCTCCGAAGGTGCTGATCGCCTCGGTCCCGTCTTCGAGCGTGACTGACAGGTGCAGCCGCACCTCGCTTCCGAAGTCGATTCGCAGGGGATTGGCGTTCATCGTCCGGGGCCCGGGGGGGGGGTTGTTGGTGCGCATCATGTCGAGGATCAGCAGCGCCGCTCCGATCGTGATCGCGGAGTCGGCGACGTTGAAGGCCGGCCAGTGCCAGTGCCGGTAGTAGCAGTCGATGAAGTCGATGACGTAGCCCTGCATGATCCGGTCGCTCAGGTTGCCGAGCGCGCCGCCCAGGATCAACGCGAACCCCGGGGGCTGCCAGCCGGCGCGCGCGGGGAGTCGGCGCAGCCAGATGACGATCGCCACGCCGATCGCCGCGGCGATCGCGCTGAGCAGCCACCGCTGCCACCCGGATGCACCGCTCAGAAAGCTGAAGGCCGCACCGGTATTGTGCACGAGCGTGAGATCGAGGAACGGAAGTACCGGGACCGGCGTCGCGTAGACCAGGTAGTGCGCCGCCAGTTGCTTGGTGACTTGGTCGATCACCAGCACCGCGGCGGACAGCCACAGCCAGCGCAGGTGACCGCGCGGCGTGCTCGACGGCACGGCGCCCGGTGCCCCGCTCATGCGTATCGCCGCGTCTCGCCGGCGCCCGTCACGTTCTCTACGCAACGCCCGCACAGCTCCGGGTGTTCGGCGTGGCGGCCGACGTCCTCGCGGTGGTGCCAGCAGCGCACGCACTTGGGGTGCGCGGAGGGTGTGGTATGCATCCAGACCGCCCCCTCGGGGACCTCGGCGGCGAGCGCCTCGGGCGGGCGTTCTTCCAACGGATGCACGCGCGCATAGGAGGTGATGAGTACGAAGCGCAGTTCGTCGCCCAGGCGCGAGAGATCCTCGCACCAGCGCGCGTCGCAGTAGAGGTCGACCTCCGCGTCCAGGGAGGAGCCGATCGCGCCCGCAACGCGCAGCGCCTCGAGCCGCTTGCCCACCGCTTCGCGCACCTGGATCACGCGTTCCCACCACGCCGGTCCCATCCCCTCGGGGAAGGCGACCGCGGGCGGCTCGTACCAGGTCTCCAGCAGCACCGACGGGCCGCGCTCGCCGGGCAGGTGCTGCCAGATCTCGTCCGCGGTGAAGCTCAACACCGGCGCGAGCCAGCGCACCAGCGCCTCGGCCAGGTGGTACATCGCACTCTGTGCGGAGCGCCGCGCGAGGCTGTCGCGTTGGGTCGTGTACTGGCGGTCCTTGATGATGTCCAGATAGAAACCGCCCAGCGTCACCACGCAGAAGTTGTGCACGCGCTGGTAGATGACGTGGAACTCGAAGGCCTCGTAGGCGCGGCGTACTTCGTGGTGCAGCGTGCGCGCCTGCTCCAGCACCCATCGATCGAGTGCCAGCATCGCTTCGGGTTCCAGCCGGTCGCGCGCGGGATCGAAGCCGTTCAGGTTTCCCAGCAGGAAGCGCGCGGTATTGCGCAGCCGCCGGTAGGCGTCGGCCATGCGCTTGAGGATCTCGCCGGAGACCGCCATCTCGCTGCGGTAGTCCGCCGCCGCCACCCACAGGCGCAGGACGTCGGCACCGAGGTGCTGCATGACCTCCTGGGGCGAGACCACGTTGCCCAGGGACTTGGACATCTTGCGACCGGCGGCGTCCACGGTGAAGCCGTGCGTGAGGACGCCGCGGTAGGGCGGCGCGCCCTCGTTCATCGCGACCGAGGTCAGCAGCGAGGACTGGAACCAGCCGCGGTGCTGGTCGGAGCCCTCCAGGTACAGGTCCGCGGGAAATCCCAGCTCCGCGCGCCGGCGCAGCACGCAGGCGTGGGTCACGCCGGAGTCGAACCATACGTCGAGGGTGTCGGTGACCTTTTCGTACTCGGCCGAGTCCTCGCCCAGCAGTTCCCGGGGGTCGAGGTCGAACCAGGCGTCGATCCCCCCCTCTTCCATGCGCCGCGCCACCTCTTCGATGAGTTCCGGCGTGCGCGGGTGCGGCGTGCCGCGCTCGCGGTGCACGAACAGTGCAATCGGCGTTCCCCAGGCGCGCTGGCGCGAGATGCACCAGTCCGGGCGGTTCCCGACCATGCCCGCGATGCGTGCACGGCCCCATTGAGGGGTCCAGCGCACCGTATCGATCGCGGCGAGGGCCCGGGCGCGCAGGCCGCGCCGGTCCATGCTGATGAACCACTGCGGGGTGGCGCGGAAGATGATCGGCGTCTTGTGGCGCCAGCAGTGCGGGTAGCTGTGGCTCAGGGTGTCGGCGTGGACCAGGTTGCCGTACTTTGCGAGCACCTCGATGACGTCGTCGTTGGCGGCCAGGACTTCCTTGCCCGCGAACAGCGGTGTCCCGGGCAGGAAGCGTCCGTTGCCCCCGACCGGGTTGTCGACCGGCAGGTCGTAGCGGGCGCCCACCACGTAGTCCTCCAGCCCGTGCCCGGGGGCGGTGTGGACCGCGCCGGTGCCGGCCTCGAGGGTCACGTGTTCGCCCAGGATCAGCGGCACCTCGCGCTCGTAGAAGGGGTGACGCACGCGCAGACCCTCGAGCGCCGCGCCGCGCGCCCGGGCGACGATCCCGAGGTTGCGCAGGCCGCTGCGGGCGATCACGGCCTCGGCCAGCGCCTCGGCCATCAGCACTCGCCCGGCCCGCCCCTCGGGGTCCTCCACCTGCACCAGCGCGTAGTCGATCTGCGGGTGCAGCGCCACGGCTTGGTTGGCGGGCAGGGTCCAGGGGGTCGTGGTCCAGATCACCACCGCCACCAGGCCGAGCCCGGGACCCGCATCGCCGACTTCCATGCGTGCCAGGAACGCCGCCTCGTCGGCCGCCGGGAAGCGCACGTCGATGGCCGGGGAGTTGCGCTCCTGGTATTCCACTTCGGCCTCCGCCAGCGCCGAGCCGCAGTCCACGCACCAGTGCACCGGCTTGTAGCCCCGCTCGACGTGCCCGGCCGCGATGATGCGCCCCAGGGCGCGCACGATGTCCGCCTCGAACCGGAAGTCCATGGTGAGGTAGGGGTGCGCCCAGTCGCCGAGTACGCCGAGGCGCTGGAAATCCCGGCTTTGGCGCTCGACTTGGCGCCGGGCGTACTCGCGGCAGGCGCGGCGGAACCCGGCGGCGCTTACTTTGCGCCCGGGCTTGCCGATCTTTTTCTCCACCTGCAGCTCGATCGGCAGCCCGTGGCAGTCCCAGCCCGGCACGTAGGCGGCGTCGTAACCCTCCAGCGAGCGCGCCTTCACGATGATATCTTTGAGGATTTTGTTCACGGCGTGCCCGATGTGGAGGTCGCCGTTGGCATAGGGCGGGCCGTCGTGGAGCACGAAGCGCTTGCGCCCGGCACGGGCCGTGCGCAGACGGCGGTAGAGATCGAGCGAACGCCAACGCTCGAGCATCTCCGGCTCCCGCCGGGCGAGGCCCGCCTTCATGGGGAAATCGGTCTTCGGGAGGTTCAGGGTGTCTTTGTAGTTTGTCATCGCTCTGGAGGGGGTCGATCGTCAGTGCCGCCCGGGCCGCGCGCCCGGATGATTCCCCGGCACTTTACACGGGGTGCGCCGCGGCGGCTACCGGCGCGTCCCGGAGTCGGTGCTGATCCCCGGGTCGGTCTCGTGCTGCGCGAAGAGTCGCCGTGCCTGCGCGACGTCGTCTTCGATCTGCCGGGTCAGGGCCTCCAGCGAGGCGAAGCGCCGCTCGTCACGGATGTGGTGCAGGAAGTCCACGGCCACGTGGTGCCCGTAGAGGTCGCCCTGGTAGTCGAGCAGGTGCACCTCCAGCAGGACGCGCTCGCCGTCCACGGTGGGCCGGTTGCCGATGTTGGCCACGCCCGGGAGCGGTTCGCCTTCGACGCCGAACATCTGTACCGCGAACACCCCGCGCAGCGGACTGGCGTGCCGGTGCAGATGCAGGTTGGCGGTGGGGAAACCGATGTCGCGGCCGCGGCGCTCGCCGTGCGCCACCCGTCCGCGCATCCGGTAGGGGCGCCCCAGGAGTTTTTCGGCACCTGCCAAGTCGCCGTTCGCGAGTGCCGCGCGGATGCGCGTACTGCTCACGCGCTCACCGTCGATGGGGAAGGTGGGCAGGTGGACCACCGGGAATCCGTGGCGGTGCCCGGTCGCCTCGAGCATCGCGAAGTCGCCGCGACGGTTGGCGCCGAAGCGGAAGTCGTCGCCGACCACCAGGTAGCGGACCGCGAGCCCGTCCAGGAGGACGCGGCGGATGAATTCCTCCGGTTCGAGCGCGGCGAGGTGGGCGTCGAAGCGCAGGCACAGCACGCGCGCCACGGCGAAGCGCTGCAACGCCAGCACCTTCTCGCGGAAGCGGGTGAGCCGCGGCGGCGCGGCGGCGCCGGCGAAGAACTCCTGCGGATGGGGCTCGAAGGTCACCACCGCCATGGGCAGGCCGAACTCCGCGGCCTTCTCCGCGAGCTGGCCGAGCACCGCCTGGTGCCCGAGATGCACGCCGTCGAAGTTGCCGATGGTGGCCACGCACCCGCGGTGTCGGGGGCGCAGGTTGTGCAGACCGCGAATCAGTTCCATGCGTTCGGCTCCATCGGGCCGTGCCGCCGCGGCGCGGTGTGGGAGTAAGCGGCGCATCGCGTGACCGAATTGTGTTCGGACGCGGAACCCGCCGGGCCGACCCGCCGGAACCGGCGCCCGGCTCCAGGGGCCGGATGGGCCCGGGATCGGGTAGTGTAATCGACCGTGTCGGCCAAGACGAAACCGAGCCGGCGGCCTGGCGCCGAGGAGGGTGTGGCCGGCTAAAAATCCTGCCTTGTCCAGTCCCGACTTTGACAGCACCGATTAGTAACGCTTGACAATATTAACGCAGTGCGTTACTACCATATCCTCA
>CAZAQG010000077.1:0-11235 GCA_964487445.1 uncultured Chromatiales bacterium | reverse complement strand
AGGCGCGGCGCGGGACCCGCAGCAAATCCGGGAACCGCAGGCGTCGATTCCCCGCCCTTGGTAAACTTCCAAGGACACGGTCGTCCGGCGACGGGGGCCTTGGCGGGGACAGACGTTGCGGAAACCGGATATCGAACAAGCTTGGCAAGGGCGGGCCGAGTGCCGCGAATGCGGGATCCGCGATCTCGTCTTGTTCGCCGATCTGCGCCACCCCGACTTCGCCTTGATCCACCGGCCGATCGACGATCTGCACTATGGGAGCGGCTCGACCCTCTACCGCCCGGGCGACCGCCCCGGGCACGTGTTCACGATCCGTGCGGGACTCGTCAAGCTCGTTCAGTACCTTCCCAGCGGCGACCGGCGCATCGTGCGCCTCTTGCGCCGGGGGGATCTCGCCGGGATCGAGGTCCTCGTCGACCAGCCGTGCCAGCACGAGGCGGTAGTCCTGGAACCGGTCCGAGCGTGCCATATCCCGGTAACCGTGGTGGAACGACTGAGCCGGGGGACCCCACGGCTGCATCGCCAACTCCTCGCCCGATGGCAACGGGCGGTCAGCGACGCCGATGCCTGGCTAACGGCGCTGTCCACCGGTCCCGCGCGTGCCCGCGTCGCGCGCCTGCTGCTCCGGCTATCACAGTCGGACCCCGACGGCACATGCTACCTACCGGGCCGGGAGGATCTCGGCGCGATGCTCGGCATCACCACCGAGACCGCGAGCCGGGTGGTCGCGGAATTCATCCGCGCCGGCTTGATCCGCCCGAGCGATCCGAGGCACGCACGGGTCCGGCGCGCCGACCTGGAACGGATCGCGCTCGCCTGAGCCGCCCGTCAGCGGCGGATTGACAATCTTCAATGCGTACGCCCCCCGCGCACCTTAGACTACCTCCAGAATTGGTGGTGCCCGTCGGCATCACCCAACCCTCCTCCGGAGGAGGGCTTTACCACGCCGCCGGCAGGCGGGCTACAAGGGCGCCCACCACGGGTGCTCGGAGGAACGAGACCATGAAGATCGCCGTTGCCAGTCAGAATCGGCGCAATGTCACCGACCACGCCGGGCGCTGCCGGCGCTTCTGGGTCTATGAGATCGAGCGCGGCCGGATCGTGCGCAAGGACCTGCGCGAACTGCCGATCAGCGGCTCCTTTCACGAGACCCCCGCCGGGACCCCCCACGCCCTGGACGACGTGGACGTGCTCATCGCCGGCGGCATGGGTGCGGGAGTGCGGCGCAAGCTCGACACCCGCGGCATCACCGGGATCGTGACCGCCGGCGCCGATCCCGATGTAGCCGTCACCGCTTATCTCGCAGGCACCCCGACCCTGACATCGGCAGTAGACCACGGCTGCGCGTGCCACGGGGACCCGGAGCGAGCATGAAACGCATCACCATCATCGGCGCCGGCTTCGCCGCCCTGACGGCGGCGCGCCGCCTGCGCCGTCGTAGCCCGGACGCAGAGATCACATTGATCGCGCCGAGCGAGGAATTCCACTACCTGCCGAGTCTGATCTGGATACCCTCCGGGCTGCGCCGCGGCGAAGACCTGCGGATCCCGCTCGCCGGCTTTCTGAAACGCCTTCGCATCCGTTTCCATCGGGGCCGCGTCACCGCAGTCACGACGGGCGGGCGCACCGTGCACACGGATCACGGCGACGTCGTCAACGACGGGCTGTTGATCGCGAGCGGCGGCCGATTCCTGAAGGCGATGCCGGGGATCGAGCATGCGCTGACGCTATGCGAAGGGGTAACCGCAGCCGAGACCATACGCGACCGCCTCGCGGCAATGCACGGCGGAACCATCACCTTCGGCTTCGGAGCCAATCCCAAGGAGCCGTCGGCGATGCGCGGGGGACCGATGTTCGAACTGCTTTTCGGGACCGATACGCTACTGCGCAGGCAGGGGCGGCGTGCACACTTCAGGTTGGTCTTTTTCCACGCCGCAGCCGAACCGGGGAAGCGCCTCGGGGACAAGGCGGTGAAACGGATCCTGCAGGAAATGCACCAGCGCGGAATCGAAACGCGGCTCGGTCAAAAACCCGTCGGCTTCGATGCCGGCGTCGTACGGACCGAGGGCGGTGAAATCCCCGCCGATCTGATCCTGTTCATGCCCGGGATGACGGGCCCCGCGTGGCTCGCCGACAGCGAGGACTTCGATCTGTCCGAGGGCGGACTGATCAAGGCCGACGGACACTGCCGGGTTTCCGGCCTGCGCGCCTGTTATGTAGCGGGAGACAGCGGGAGCTTCCCCGGACCGGCCTGGATGCCGAAGCAGGCGCACATGGCCGACCTCCAGGCGCGTGCCGCCGCCGACAATCTGCTCGCAGAGCTTTCGGGCCGTCCCGCATCCGCTTCCTTCAAACCAGAACTCGTATGCGTCATCGACATGCTCAACAAGGGCATCCTCGTGTATCGCAACCCACGACACACCGTGGTATTCAAGGCGCGCGTCCTCCACCGAATCAAACGCCTGTTCGAACGCATGTACCTGCGCCGCTACCGCACCCCGGCGGCTGGAACCCGGGACGGCCCAGAATCGGTTATGCCGTAAGGGACCGAAGACCGCACGTGTCTCAGCCGCCGCGCCCCGCGGCGCGACGCTCGGCACGGTGGCGGCGCAGGCGGTAGAGGGTATGCAGGGGACCCGCGATCAGGTAGGCCAGGGTGACGCCGAACAGGACCTTGGGAGGATCGATCGAGATGAGCACGAAGGCCATCACCACCAGGAGTATGGCTACGAACGGGACCCGGCGTACGAAGTCCACTTCCTTGAAACTGTAGTAGCGGATGTTGCTGACCATCAGCATGCCCGCGAGAATGGTCAGGATAAGGGCGGGGAACGCAAGTTCGGTACCGCCCACGCCGGTCTCGTTGCCGACCCATACCAATCCGACCACGACCGCCGCCGCGGCGGGACTGGGCAGACCTTGGAAGTAACGCTTGTCGAGGATTCCGACCTGCGTATTGAAGCGCGCCAAGCGCAGTGCGGCACCCGCCGCATAGACGAACGCTCCCAACCAGCCGAACTTGGCCCATAACCAGCCGTAGTGGGCAAGCCCCGACAGCGACCACTCGTAGATCACCAGCGCCGGAGCCAGTCCGAAGGAGACCATGTCCGAGAGACTGTCGTACTCCACGCCGAACGCGGTCTGGGTGTTGGTCAGGCGCGCCACGCGCCCGTCCAGGCCGTCGAGGATCATCGCCACATAGACGGCGAGCGCCGCGGTCCCGTAGCGGCCACCCATGGCGGCGACGATGGCGTAGAAGCCGGCGAACAGGCCGGCGGTCGTGAGCAGGTTCGGCAGGAGGTAGATCCCCCTGCGGCGCTTGACCTCGGTCGGTTCCGGCTCCATCGGGCATCCTCCGGGATGCTCCCGGCCCGCGCGCCGCACCGGCGGCGCAATCACTTGTGAATCAGTGTCGCCAGCACGCTGACGCCGGCCATGACCCGGTCGCCGGCCCGCACATCCACGCGCGAGTTGACGGGCAGATAGACCTCGACCCGCGAGCCGAAGAGGATATGGCCGCAACGCTGGCCGTGCCCTATACGCTCGCCGTGCTGTACGTAACAGCGCGGGCGCCGGAGCCGGGAACCGCCGACCATCGCCAGGACCACGTCGTCGCCCTCGTCGGTACGCACCTGCACCCCGTAGCGCGGCCTGCCGGATCCCACGCCCGCCTCGGCGCGCGCCGTGTACCAGCGCTGCACCACCTTGCCCTCTACCGGACTGCGGGTCGAGTAGACACCCAGCCGGTTCATCTCGATACCGATGCTCACGGCGTCACGCCCGAGGTAGGGATCGACCCCCTTCCCCACCGCCGCCACGCGCCCGTCCACCGGGCTGAGCACCGCCAGCGGCAGGGCCGGGATCGGGCGCTCCGGATCGCGGAACACGAACAACAGGGCCGGGACACCGAGCCACAGCGGCACGGCCCAGGCGAGACCCGCGAAGTGGTGCACCGCCACGGCCAGCGCCGCCACGCCGAAGATCGCGGGCCATCCCTCCCGGGAGATGAGCGGATATCCGGTACGCGACATGGCGTATGCGTCGCCTGCGCTCGGACGCGGCGGCCGCGCCGGGGCCGGCCCGCACCGCGATCTGCGCTCAGTTACGGGTCTTGTCGACGATCCGCCCGGCCTTGATCCACGGCATCATATCGCGCAGACGCTCCCCGACCACCTCGATCGACTGCTCGCGGCTGAGCCGGCGCATCGCCTTCAGGGTCGGCGCGCCGGCCTGGTTCTCCAGGATGAACTCGCGCGCGAACTGCCCGGTCTGGATCTCGGCGAGGATGCGTCGCATCTCGGCGCGCGCCCGCTCATCGATAATACGCGGACCGCGCGTCAGATCGCCGTATTCGGCGGTATTGGAAATTGAATAGCGCATGTTCGCGATGCCGCCCTCGTACATCAGGTCGACGATCAGCTTGAGTTCATGCAGACACTCGAAGTACGCCATCTCAGGCGCATAGCCCGCCTCGACCAGGGTCTCAAAAGCGGCCTGGACCAGCGCGGTCGTACCCCCGCAGAGCACCACCTGCTCACCGAAGAGATCCGTCTCCGTCTCCTCGCGGAAGCTGGTCTCGATGATGCCCGCGCGCCCCGCACCGATCGCCACCGCATAGGAGAGGGCGATATCCTTGGCGACGCCGGAGGCGTCCTGCTGCATGGCGATCAGCGACGGCACGCCGGCGCCCTTCTCGTAGGTCGAACGCACGAGGTGCCCGGGCCCCTTGGGGGCGATCATCACCACGTCCAGGTCCGGGCGCGGCTCGATCTGCTGAAAGTGGATGTTGAACCCGTGGGCGAAGGCCAGGACCGCGCCGCGACCGATGTTCGGCTCGATGACCTCGCGATACAGGCGCGCCTGATGCTCGTCGGGGGCGAGCACCATCACCAGGTCGGCGCCCTTCACGGCCTCGTCCACCGGCTTGACCGTAAGGCCGGCGTTCCCGGCCTTGGCGACCGAGGCGGAATCGGCGCGCAGGCCGACGGTCACCTCCACGCCGCTGTCCCTGAGGTTGTTCGCATGGGCGTGGCCCTGCGATCCGTATCCGATGACGGTGACCTTTTTGCTGCGGATGACGGACAGGTCGCCGTCTTTGTCGTAATAGATATTCATCACGGTCGTTGGCTCCAACTGCTGATTGTGCGCCGCGCACCCGGCGGGCGGGATGGTTTCTGCACTATGCCTGCAACACCTTCTCCCCGCGGGAGATACCGGACACCCCGGAACGCACGACCTCCAGGATCAACGGACGATGCAAGGTGTCGAGGAAGGCGTCCAACTTGCCCCACGCGCCGGTCAGCTCGATGGTATAGGTCGTATCGGTCACGTCGATGATGCGGCCGCGGAAGATGTCGGCGACGCGCTTGATCTCCTCGCGCGTGCCGCCGCCCTCGGCGCGCACTTTCACCAGCAGCATCTCGCGCTCGATGTGCGGCCCCTCGGTGAGGTCGATGAGCCGTACCGTATCCACCAGCTTGTTCAGCTGCTTGATGATCTGCTCGATGATATCGTCGCTGCCGCTGGTCACCAGGGTCATGCGCGAGAGCGAGGGGTCCTCGGTGGGGGCCACGGTCAGCGACTCGATATTGTAGCCGCGTGCGGAGAACAGCCCGGCGACGTGCGACAGGGCCCCGGCCTCGTTCTCCAACAGGATCGAGATAATGTGCCGCATGATCTATACCAGGATCATCTCGTTCTGCCCGGCACCGGCGGGAATCATGGGGTAGACATTCTCCGCCTGATCGGTGGCAAAATCCAGGAACACCGCCTTGTCACGGACCTTGAGGGCCTCGCGCAACGCCCCCTCGACGTCCTCGGGCCGCTCGATGTGCATGCCCGCGTGCCCGTAGCTCTCGGCGAGCCGCACGAAGTCCGGCAGCGCCTCCATATACGACATGGCGTAGCGCCCCTGGTAGAAGAACTCCTGCCACTGGCGCACCATGCCCATGTAGCGGTTGCTCAGGTTTACCACCTTGATCGGCAAGCCGTACTGGCGGCAGGTCGCCAGTTCCTGGATGCACATCTGCACGCTCGCCTCGCTGGTCACGCACACGACCGTCTCGTCCGGGAAGGCGAGCTGCACGCCCATCGCGGCCGGCAGCCCGAACCCCATGGTGCCCAGACCGCCGGAGTTGATCCAGCGGCGCGGGCGGTCGAACTTGTAGAACTGCGCCGTCCACATCTGATGCTGGCCGACATCGGAGGTCACGTAGGCATCGCCCGCGGTCAGCCGGTACAGGCACTCGAGCACATACTGCGGCTTGATCACGTCGCTCCGGCGATCGTACTTGAGACAGTCCATGGACCGCCATTCGTCGATCTGCTTCCACCACTCGGCGAGCGCCCCGGGGTCGGCCCCGCGAGCGCTCTCCCCGACGACCTTGATCATCTCGCGCAGCACGGTGTCCACCGATCCGACGATCGGGATATCGACCTTGACATTCTTGGAGATCGACGCCGGATCGATGTCGATATGGATGACCCGGGCGTGCGGGCAGAACTTCTCGATGTTGCCGGTGACCCGGTCGTCGAAACGCGCGCCCACGGCGATCAACACGTCGCAGTTGTGCATCGCCATGTTCGCCTCGTAGGTGCCGTGCATGCCGAGCATGCCCACGAACTGGCGATCGGTCGCCGGGTACGCGCCGAGCCCCATCAGGGTGTTGGTGATCGGAAACCCGAGCAGGCGCGTGAGTTCGGTGAGCGCCCCGCTCCCCTCGCCGAGGATCACGCCGCCGCCGGTATAGAGGATCGGGCGCTTGGCGCGGAGCATCAGATCGACCGCCTTGCGGATCTGGCCCGAATGCCCGCGCACCACCGGGTTGTAGGAGCGCATGGAGATCGTCCCGGGGTAGTTGAACACGGTCTTGCGGGCGGTGACGTCCTTGGGGATGTCGACCACCACCGGGCCGGGCCTTCCGGTCGTGGCAATGTAGAAGGCCTTCTTGATAGTCAGGGCCAGGTCCTTCACGTCCTTGACCAGAAAGTTGTGCTTCACGCACGGGCGCGTGACGCCCACCGAGTCCACTTCCTGGAAGGCGTCGTTGCCGATCAGGTGCGTGGGGACCTGGCCGGAGAACACCACCAGGGGGATCGAGTCCATATAAGCGGTGGCGATACCGGTCACCGCGTTGGTGACGCCGGGCCCGGAGGTGACCAGCACCACGCCGGGGCGGCCGGTGGCGCGCGCGTACCCGTCGGCGGCGTGCGCGGCGCCCTGCTCGTGGCGCGTCAGGATATGCTTGACGGCGTCCTGCCGGAACAGCGCATCGTAGAGGTACAGCACCGCACCGCCCGGATACCCGAACACGTACTCCACGCCCTCTTCCTCGAGGCAACGCACAAAGATATCGGCACCGGTCAATTCCACCGCGGGGTCCTCTGAAGCCGTCTGCCGCCGACCCTGAACGAGAGCCAGCGTAAGCGTAGAAAATTACTGGGTTTTCATAGGACAGTCAATAGGTCAAACAAACGCCGTCGGCGCTCCACGGATGTTCGCCGGGGTCGGGACCTCTCCGGCGTCGAGCGTCTCACGGACCGCGTTCACCGCCGCCCGCGCGATCCACTTCGCGCAATGCACGTGCGCTTGTCACGACCGAATGAATGGCACCATAATGGCAAATGCCGCGTCGCCCGGACCCGGGCGACGGTGCGAAACCGCCGCTCCGACCCCGGAAGAGGCGGAGCGGATACCGGACCGGGATGCCAGACCGGCACATGCACAAGGAGAACGACAAATGGGGGTACACACCCTGTTCACCCATGCCCGGTCGATCCCGCTCCTGCTGGCCGGACTCCTGCTGGCCGCTCCCGCATCCGCGGCCATCTATCGATGGACCGACTCGAGCGGGGTGATCCATTACTCGCAGACGCCGCCCGCGAACCCGGAGCGGGATCTCGTCCGACTCCCCGAAAACGGCTCCGGTGTCGGTGCCGTCCCCGTCGTCGCGAAGCCGCCGGGCAAAAGCGCGGATCGGCCGGCCGGAAAGAAACCGGACCACCCGGGCAAGGGGCCGAAGGCCAAGACCCCCGAGAATCCGGCGCAGCACGCGGCGCGGTGCCGCAAGACCCGCAAGACCCTGACCCTGATTCAGACCCACGCGCGGATCCGGCTCCACGAGGCAAACGGCAAGGTGCGGCGCATGAGCGAGGCACAGCGCCAGGCGAAGATCCGGGCGCTCGAGAAGGAACTCGCCAAGGACTGTTCCTGACGGCGCCCGATACCTCCGCCCCCCGGCCTGCGCGACGCGGCCCGTTTCGCGCCGCGCGTGAAGGGTGCCGGATTCCGAACACCGGCCCGGATCGAGGAGAACCGCCGCCATGCCCTACCTCAGAATCCAGACCAACCTCACCCCGGAACCGGCGGCGCGGAAGGCGCTCCTGGAAACCGCCTCCGCGCGCGTGGCCCAGGCGTTGGGCAAGCCGGAGAGCTATGTGATGGTGGCGCTGGAGGCCGGGACCGCGATGGCGTTCGCCGGCAGCGACGCCCCGCTCGCCTATCTCGAGCTCAAGAGTATCGGGCTGCCGTCGGAGTCCACGTCGGATCTGTCGCGCGAACTCTGCGCGCTGATCGAATCCGCCCTCGGCATCCCCGGGGAGCGGGTGTATATCGAATTCACGGACGCCCCGCGGCACCTGTGGGGCTGGAACGGCGGGACCTTCTGATCGCGGCCTTTGCTCCGTCACCTCCCGGCGGGCCCTGCGGCGGAGCGCTCACGAAGACGCCCGTGCCGGGCCGCGCCGGGAACCGCCCGCGCACCCGCCGGTCGCTCGTCGATCCGCACGCGGCAACCCCCGCCTTGGGGCCGGCGGCACCCCCCACGTCGCCGGCCCGGCGAACGGCCAACCGATTGTTCCGTAAAACGGTAGTGACCCGCCCGCCGGGAGGTGCCGCAACCGACGACATCGCCCCCGGAAGGATGATCGGAGAAACCGGCCCGCGGGAGGTCGCCGCGGGCCGGGATGGTTCCTGTTTCAGTGCCTTATCGCTCCCCACTCAGAGTAGGCATATTCTCCAGTTTGAAGAGCCTCGGGAAAAACGGCTTGATCTTGCGCAGAAAGTCGAGGGACATGAGCACGGCACCGGCGGCGAATACCACATCGCCGGGGAACCGCAACCACTGCCACAACAGTGTCGTGTCATAGAACTTGAGGCTGCGGGCATAGGCATAGCCGTGTTCATACACCGCCTGCAACTGAGGCCAGCCGATGGGGAAGAAGTTGAGCGCAATCCATAACACCATTCCCCCGTTGTAGAGCCAGAAGGCCCATATCCCGACCCGGTCACTCCAGCGATAGCGATCCCCGGCCGCATAACGCAGGCAGAAGTAGATCAATGCAATCGCCATGAGACCGAAGGCACCGAAAAGCGCGGTATGTGCGTGGTTCAAGGTGAGGAATGTACCGTGCTCATAGTAGTTGACCAACGGTGCGTTGAGGGTGCCGCCACCGAATACCCCGGCACCTATGAAGTTCCAGAATGCCGAGCCAAAGATGTACAGGAAGGCCAGGCGGTAGGGGAAGGCTTCTCCGCGCGTCTTGATGGTGCGGTACTGGTGCGAAGCCTCCACGACCAAGAGCAACAGCGGCATCACTTCGATGAAGGAGAAGACGCTGCCCACCGAGATCCACATGCCGGGCTCGCCCACCCAGTACATGTGATGCCCAATCCCGAGCATGCCGCCGAGAAAGATCAATATGACATCGAACAACGCCGTTCGCGTCGCCAAGGTTCGTGAGACCAGCCCAGTGGCCATCAGCAGATAAGCCATCACCATGGTGAAGAAGAACTCGAAGGACTGCTCCACCCACAGATGCACCACCCACCAGCGCCAGAAGTCGGTGATGGTAAAGGAGTGATTGATGCCGGTAAGCGGAATCATCCCGAACCAGTACAGTAGAGCGATGTTGAGGGTGCTCGCCCACAACAAGTGTTCGAGTTCCACCCGACCGGTCAAGAATCGCCGCGCGGCATCCTTGAGATCGATCAGCCGCGGCCAGATCGCACGACCCATCATCAGGCTCCACAGGAGCAGCCCGATGAAGAAACCGATTTGCCACAGACGCCCGAGTTCAAGATAGGCCAGCCCCTGGTTGCCGACCCAGAACCATCCCTGCCGGATCCAACCCATGATGCCCATGTAGTCCCCGATCAGGGCACCGGCCACCACCGCGAGCGTCACCCAGTACAGCGTGGCGTTCATCCACCCCTGCCCGCGCCCCTCGCGCCCGGCGATCAAAGGCGCCAAGAACAGACCGGAGCCCAACCAGGCGAGGCCGATCCACACAATCGCCCCCTGCAGATGTAGGTCACGAAGAAATTGGAACGGCACCAGATAATCGATGTTTATACCGTAAAAACTTGTTCGATCCGAATAGTAATGGGCCATGAGCGCCCCGGCGGCGATCTGCAACAGAAACACCGCCGCAACAGTCAGAAAGTACGGGGCGACCGCGCGCTGGCCGGGGGTGAGCGGATTGAATTTGTCGAGCAACACCCTGGGTGTACCCGCATCCCGGTTGATCCAGTGTTCAAAGATGAAGACGACGACCCCGAACAAGGCGAAGGTGATCATGAACGAGATCCAGGTCCAGATAAACGTCCCCGGGGTGGGCACGTTGCCGACCAAGGGCTCATAGGGCCAGTTGTTGGTCCACGAAGCAGCGACGTGCCGACGCCGGGCCACGGTGGTGAACACCGAATAGAGGATGAAGTCGGCCGCCTGTTTCGCCCGCTTCGGATCCAGGCTGTAGGCCCGGGTATAGCCCTTCTTGAAATCGTTGGTGAGGATAAAGTGGGATATTTCCGTCTGTAGCTTGCGTATCGCCTGGGAAACCGGTGCGGAAACGACCAGGCGCTTATCCCAAAGATGCAGCCCCCAGAGGTCTTTTTGCATTTCGTTCTTGACCACCGCCTTGGGGCCGATACCCAGTTCGGCGTAGGGTTTACCGTAACGGGGGATGGCGATGGCATCGGCCGTCAACCGCCCGAGTCGCACCAGATATTTGGCGGTCCAATCCTCGCCGAAGTAAGTCCCCATGCCGAAAATACTGCCATAGTCACCCAGATCCGCCTGTTGAAAAGCGCCTTTGCCGGCGACGATATCACGCCCCGTAAACAGGACTTCGCCTCCGGGCGCCACGATCTGCTCGGGCTGCGGCGGGGCATACCGATAGGTCAGAACGGTTCCGTAGATAAGCGCTCCAAGCGTGACCACACCGACGAAAAACAAA
>CAZAQG010000076.1:0-11290 GCA_964487445.1 uncultured Chromatiales bacterium | reverse complement strand
GAACGCCGTATACTAACCGTTGCGCCTGCCACTGCAACCGCGCGGGTCGGACGGATCGGCACGACCTCGCGCCGGTGCCCCGCCGCAGTAGAACTTCCCAAGTCTGACGGCCCCCCAGCGTTGACCCCCCGAACCGACCATCCGGAACCGAGCACCCGGAGCACCCTGCCGGGCAAGACGGATCTGTGTGTCCAGTGCGGTCTGTGCCTGCCGCATTGCCCGACCTATGCGCTGTACCGTATCGAGGGGGAATCGCCCCGGGGTCGCATCGCCTTGATCCAGGGGGCACTGACCGGCGCACTGCACGCCGATGCGCGGTTGTTGGCGCTCCTCGATCACTGCCTGAGCTGCCAGGCCTGCGAGGCGGTGTGCCCGTCGCGGGTGCCGTTCGGGGAGATCATGGACGAGGCCCGGGCGACGCTGGAACCGGCCCGGCACCGAACACCGGCGGCGCGCCTGCTGCGACGCGGGTTGCTCGACGGCCTGGTCCCGCACGGTGCGGCGTTGCGCCTCGCCGGACGGCTGCTGCGCGCCTATCAGCGCAGCGGGCTGCAGGCCGTGGCGCGGCGCAGCGGGCTGCCGGGGGGGCTGCGCGAAGCCGAGGCGCTGCTGCCGCCGCTGGCACCCGTGCGGCGCTGGCGCAGCCGCTACGCGGCGCAACCCCCGCGCCGCGGCGCGGTGGCGCTGTTTACCGGCTGCGTGGCCTCCGTGGCCGACCGGCCGAACCTGGAGGCCGCCGTACGGGTGCTCACGCGCCTCGGGTTCGAGGTTCGCATCCCCCGCAACCAGACCTGCTGCGGGGCACTGCACCGGCACGAGGCGGCCCCCGAGGCGGCACGTCGCCTGGCGCGGCGCAATCTCGAGGCGTTCGGCGACAGCGGCGTGCCGATCGTGTCGCTGGCCAGCGGGTGCTGCGCGCAACTCGTACGCTACGGGGCGCTGCTCGCGACGCCGGAGGGCGCGGCCTTTGCGACGCGCGTGTGCGACATCAGCCGATTCCTCGTGGAGAGCCCGTGGCCGACCGGTGTGCAACCCGCGCCTCTGCACGCCCGGGTCGCGGTACACATACCGTGCACGTTGCGCAACGCGTTGCGCGGACAGGACCAGCCCTATCGCCTGCTCGAACGGATCCCGGGCCTGGACGTCGTGCCCCTGGGCGGCGGGGCGCACTGCTGCGGCGCCGCGGGCACTCACCTGCTGCACTACGCCGAAGACGCCCGCCGGCTACGCGAACCCAAGCTCCGGGCGATACGTGCGCTGCACCCCCGATTCGTGGTCACATCGAATATCGGCTGCGCGCTGCACTTGGCGGCCGGGCTGCGCGGCGAGGCGCAGGCGCCCGAGGTGCTGCATCCGGTGGCCCTGCTGGATCGCCAGCTCCGCGCGGGTGCGACCCGATCCGACTGATCGGCGCCCGCGTCGCGGAGGCGGATCAGGCGCCGTACGTCCGCCGCCGAACAGCATGTACGGCCCCCGCCGACGGGATCGAAGGCGTCGATGGAAACCTTTGCGGGTATCGACTAAGAGCGATCCGATTCCATCAGCGCCCGGTGGAAGAATTCCGGTGCCGCCATGCTGGCGGCATGGATGCCGGCATTGTAGTAACGGGTCTCGAAGGGTTTCTCCCGGGCATCGTCCTCGCGGTAGCCGGACAGCGGCCTGTCCTTGCAGGCCATGGTGGCCGACCACCATCCGGACGGATAGACCGGCTGCGGGAAGTGCAAGGTGAGCACGTCGTGGAAGCCTGCGCCGCGCAGCGCGCCGTGCATCGACCTGAGCAGTTCCATGTGCAGCAGGGGCGACTCGCTCTGGCCGACCAGGATCCCGTGTTCGCCCAGCGCGCGCAGGCAGTCCGCGTAGAACGGGCGGGCGAACAATCCCTCGGCGGGACCGATGGGATCGGTGCTGTCGACGATGATGACATCGACGCTCGCCGCCGGCGCTTCCTTCACGAAGCGGATCCCGTCGCCGAACTCCAGGCGCGCGCGCGGGTCGGCGTTCGCCTCGCAGAGTTGCGGAAAGAACCGCTCCGCGACCCGCGTGACGCGCTCGTCGATCTCCACCTGCCGGACCTCTTCGACCTCGGGGTGGCGAAGCACCTCGCGCAGCGTTCCGCAGTCCCCGCCGCCGATGATCAGCACGCGGCGCGGCTTCGGGTGGGCGTAGAGCGCCGGGTGCGTCATCATCTCGTGGTAGATGAAGTTGTCCCGGTCCGCCAGCATGACGAAGCCGTCGATGGTCAACAGGCGGCCGAAGTGCTCGGTCTCGTAGACCTCGATGCGCTGGTAGGGGGTCTGCTCCTCGTGGATCCGGCCCGCGGCGGTGAGGTGCAGGGAGAGGGCGCTCCCGGCCTCCTCCGCGATTTCGGTAAACCAATCCTCGCCCAGCTTGTTCAATCGGTTGCTCTCCGTGCCCGTGGGATCCCGCACCCGGCGGATGATGCCAGCCGTGCGGGTCCGGGGCAAGCGCGCCCGTACGGCGCGCTTGCAAGTCTTCGGGGGAGCCTCGAAACTGTGCGCCATGAGCGATTGGGACGTGCAGGAGGCCCGCAGCACCTACAATCTCGCCCACTGGGGCGCGGGCTATTTCGACGTGGGCGGGAACGGCCATCTCCTGGCGCGGCCCGACCGCGACCGGGACCGGGCGCCGCTGGATCTGCATGAACTCGCCTACCGCGTGCGCGACGCGGGATTGTCCTGGCCCGTCCTGGTGCGTTTTGTCGACATCCTGCACGACCGCGTGGATACGTTGGTCGATGCGTTCGCCGCCGCCACCGCGGTGGACGACTATCAGGGGTCGTTTACCGCGGCCTACCCGATCAAGGTGAACCAGCAGCGCAGTGTCGTGACCGAGATCCTCGGCCACGGCGATGGCCGTGTCGGCCTGGAGGCGGGCAGCAAGCCGGAGCTGATGGCCGCGCTCGCCCTGGCGCCGTCCGGCGGGCTCATCGTCTGCAACGGTTACAAGGATCGGGAATACGTGCGCCTGGCGCTGGTCGGCCGCGACCTCGGCCACCGGATCTTTATCGTGGTCGAGAAGCTCTCCGAACTGGAACTCGTCGTCGAGGAGTCGCGCACCCTGGGGGTCGCGCCGCTGCTGGGCGTGCGGGTGCGGCTGGCGTCGATCGGCGCCGGCAAGTGGCAGAACTCGGGCGGCGAAAAGTCCAAGTTCGGGCTGTCCGCGGCCCAGGTCCTGGAGGTGGTCGGGCGCCTCGGCGCGTCCGGGTTGCTCGACTCGCTGCGTCTGCTGCATTTTCACCTCGGGTCCCAGATCGCCAACATCCGCGACATCCAGCGCGGTACGCGGGAGGCGGCGCGCTGTTACGCCGAGTTGCGCGCCCTCGGCGTCCCGCTCTCCTGCGTGGACGTCGGCGGCGGTCTCGGCGTGGACTACGAGGGCACGCGCTCGCGCAGTTTCTGCTCTATGAACTACACGGTTCAGGAGTACGCGCGCAACGTGGTGCACACCCTGTGGGAGGTCTGCACCGAGTGCGGCCTGCCCCACCCGGATATCGTCACCGAGTCGGGGCGCGCCATGACCGCACACCATGCGGTGCTGCTGACCAACGTCACCGATGTCGAGTGCGTCACCGGCGAGGAGTCCGGTGCGACGCCCGCCGAGGACGATCCGCTGATCCTGCACGACCTGTGGCGTGCCTATCGGGGTCTCTCCGGGCGGGGTCTCCCCGGGCAGGGTCTCTCCGAGCGGTCCGCCCTCGAGGTCTACCACGACACCGTGCACTGGCTCGCGGAGGCGCAATCCATGTATACGCACGGCGTCTTGAGCATCGCCCAACGTGCACGCGCGGAACAACTCCATGCGGCCGCCTGCTGGAAGGTGCGGGCGCTCCTGCAGCCGGCGATCCGGGCCCACCGCGAGGTCCTCGACGAACTCAACGAGAGGCTCGCCGACAAATACTTCTGCAACCTATCGGTGTTCCAGTCGCTCCCGGACGTCTGGGCGATCGACCAGATCTTCCCGATCGTCCCGCTGCATCGCCTCGACGAGCCGCCGAGGCGGCGCGCGGTGATCCTGGATCTGACCTGCGATTCCGACGGGCGCATCGATCATTACGTCGATCGAGAGGGTGTGGAAAGCAGCCTGCCGTTGCACGAATGGAGACCGGGGGAACCCTACCTGCTCGGCTTTTTTCTGGTCGGCGCCTATCAGGAGATCCTAGGCGACATGCACAACCTGTTCGGCGACACCGATTCGGTGAACATCGTGCTGGACGAGGACGGCGGCTACCGGCTCGAGGACGCGCAACACGGCGACACCGTGGACGCCCTGCTGCGCTATGTGCACTTCGATCCGAACGATCTGCGCGAACGCTACCGGGCGAAGATCCGCTCCGCGGATCTCGACGAGGGACGGCGCACGGCCTACCGTGAAATCCTCGAAGCGGGGCTCGAGGGCTACACGTACCTGGAAGACTGAGCCTGACGACCCGGATCCCCCGCCATCCCGCCTCCGATGCCTGTCGGCGTCAACCGGTGTCGGCGGGGCCTCTTTATCAGGCCGGCTCTCAGGTCTTCTCGACGTAATAACGGAACACGCCCCCGTCCTCGGAGACCGAAAGCAGCCGGTTTCCGGTGCGCCGGCACCAGGAGGGGATGTCGGTGCGCGTACCCGGGTCGGTCGCCACGATCTCCAGGACTTGGCCGGGGGCGAGGCCCTTGATGGCCTGATTGGTCTCGACCATGGGCATCGGGCAGCACTTGCCCGACGTGTTCAGGGTATTGGTGACGGCCGGTTTGTCCATCTGCGCGTCTCCCGATCAGAAGTATTGGCAGTGATCGGCCGTGGCGGCCTTTTCGTTGAGGAACCAAGCGGCCCCCACGATTCCGGACGCCTCCGGCAAGAGGTTGTTCTCATCGACGCCGAAGATGTTCGCCGCCAGGCTGCATCCGTAGAAATGGACCTTTCCGGTCTCGTGGAGCGTCGTGAGCAGTGTGTGGATGTCGTTCGGCAGTCCCGCCGCGGCGACCCGCTCGCGCACCCATTGATCGGCGTCCGCGTGGCGCCCCTCTACGCGCAACGCCTTGGCGCCCTCCTCGGTCAAGGCGCGCACCGCCCAGTTGACGAACAGTATGTCCACCTCGGTGCCTTCCGCGGCACTCAGGTAGGCAAAGGCGAGCGGGGTCAGGATCTTATCGTAGGCGTCCTCGCGAACCACAATGGCCAATCGTTGCATGATGCACCTCCAATAGAACGAACATTCGTTCTAGACGTAGTCCCAAAAAAAACGCAGTGGACGTCGGCGTCTTACACCGCCACGGCCCGCCAACTGCACACCCACACCGCCTCGAGCTGCGATGGCAACGGCTCGCGCAGCACCCGGTCGAGCCGTGCCATGATCAGCCGCATCGCCCCACCGAACAGGCAGGTCGAGGCGATCATCGGGTCCATCGATCGGACCTCGCCGTGTTCCATCCCCTCGCGCACCATCTCGCGCATCATCGCAAACGGCTTCGACGAGCAAACCGGCGTTGCGGAGGGCAGAAACTCCCGGTGCTTGGCATAGAGCATGAACTCCATCGCCTCGGGCTCCTCTTCCGTGATCTCGAACAAGGCCTCCATCAACGCGTGGCACCGGGTGCGAGTCGTGCGGTGCCGCGCCTGGATCGCCTCGATGCGTTCGACCATCTGCGCCAACAGTCCCGCATAGAGCGAACGGGCGATGTCTTCCTTGTCCCGGAAGTGGTGATAGATGGAGCCGATGCTGACTCCGGCGTGGCGGGCGATGTCGTGTACCGAGGTATTGAAATAGCCGCGCCGGGTGAAAAGCCGCAAGGCGCTCGCGAGCACCTGCTCGCGTGGGTCGGCGGCGCGGTGCTTGCGGGACATTGTCGAGGTCCGGGCCATGAGAAAAGACTAGAACGAACGCTCGTTCTAGTCAACCCCCCCACTTGGCGACGAGGTCGGCGAGGAAGCCGATGTGGGCGGGGTCGTCGTTGAGGGCCGGGATATAGCGGAAGGATTCGCCGCCGGCCTCGAGGAACCCGGCGCGGTTCCGCACGGCGATCTCCTCGAGGGTCTCCAGGCAGTCGGCGGAGAAGCCCGGGCACAGGATATCCACGCGCCTCACCCCGCGGCCCGGGAGCGCCCGCAGCGTCCTGTCGGTATATGGTTGCAGCCATTCCTCGCGCCCGAAGCGCGACTGGAAGGTGACCTGCCAAGCGTCCTCGGGCAGTTCCAGGACATCGGCCGTGAGGCGTGCGCTCTCGCGGCACTGGGCCTCGTACGGATCGCCCGCCGCGACGTAGCGTTGCGGCAGTCCGTGGAACGAGAACAGCAACCGTTGCGCGCGCCCGCTGCGCGCCCAGTGCGCGCGCACCGACCCGGCCAGGGCGGCGATATAACCGGGCGCATCGTGGTAGTCCGCCACGAAGTGCAGCTCGGGCACCCGGCGCCAGGTGCGCAACACGCCGGCGACCGCGTCGAAGGTCGAACCGGTGGTGCTCGCCGAGTACTGCGGATACAGGGGCAGGATCAGCAGTCGCTCGGCGCCGGCGCGGCGCAACGCCTCGAGGGCGGCGCCGATCGACGGACGCCCGTAACGCATGCCCAACTCGAGCGCCGCGACGTCGATCCCGCGCACGGACAGCTCCGCGCGCAGCGCCTCGGCCTGGCGACGCATGATCGCCGGCAGCGGGGAACCGTCGGGGGTCCAGACCTTACGGTAGCTCGCCGCCACACGCCGCCCGCGCAGCGGCGCGATGACGCCGTAGAGCAGGGGCAGCCAAAAGATCCGGGGCAGGTCCACGACGCGCCGGTCGGCGAGGAATACGCGCAGATAGCGGCGCAACGCGGATGCGGTCGGGGCGTCGGGCGTGCCCAGGTTCGACACCAATACGCCGAGCCGCGCGCCGTGGTCGGGTCGGTGCCGTCCGGCTCCGGTGTTCATCGCGGCCTCGCACCTCGGGTCGAAGGGGAAGGCGGCATTGTAGCCGCGCCGACGCGGCCCTGTCAGATCCCGGCCTCGGGTCTCCGGGCGTTGCGGCGTGCCGGCTCAGCGGTTGGCCGCGCCATGGGGTACGTGGCCGGTGGGGACGTGCTCGCGCGCCGAGTCGCAATGCCCGCGCTGGTCGTCGAAGAAGATGTCGGCGCCGAAGGCCTTGAGGAACGCGCCCTTGTCCAGCCCGCCGAGGAACACCGCCTCGTCGATGCGGATGTTCCAGGCGCGCAACGTGCGGATGACGCGCTCGTGGGCGGGAGCCGAGCGCGCGGTGAACAGCGCGGTGCGGATCGGCGAGCGCTCCGGCGGGTATTCCGACTGGATGTGATGCAGGGCCGCCAGGAAGTCCTTGAACGGTCCGCCCGGGAGCGGCTCATTGGCGGCGGCGCGTTCGGATTCGCTGAACGCCGCCAGCCCCTGCGTCTGATACACGCGCTCGGCCTCGTCGGAGAACACCACCGCATCGCCGTCGAAGGCGATGCGCAACTGCGCGCCGGGGTTCAGGCCGACCTTGGACGGCAGGATCGTGGCCGCGGCCACCCCGGTCTCCAGGGCGTGTGTGACGTCGCCGGGATCGGAGGACAGGAACAGGTGCGCCCCGAACGTGGGCACGTAGCGGTAGGGGCTCTCCCCTCCGGTGAAGGCCGCGCGGCTGATCCCCAGCCCGTAGTGCTGGATGGAGTTGAAGATGCGCAGCCCCGTGTCGGCGCTGTTGCGCGAGAGCAGGATGATCTCCACCCGTGGCGCGGTCGGGTTGCGCTCGTTGAGGGCGAGCAGCTTCTGCACCAGCGGAAAGGCCACCCCGCGCTCCAGCACCTCGTTCTCGTGCTCGATCTGGTAGCGGCAGTAGGCGTCCACGCCCTCCTCGGTGAACACGCGATGGCTGTCCTCCAGGTCGAAGAGCGCCCGGGAGGAGATCGCCACCACCAGTTCTCCGTCGAAGCTCACCGGCATCGCTGCTCTCCCTTGCCCGTCCGTCGGTCCCGCGGCGCCCGATGCCACGCTACCGGAACCCGGATCCGCGCGCCAGCGGCCTAGCGGATTCAGAGTTTCCCGGCAACGGCCGCGACGGCATCAGGTCCGCTCCGGCGCGGCCCATTCCCGCCATCCGCGCAGCAGCGGAAAATACAGGGCGAGCCGCACGGGCCGCACGTCGGCGCTGCGCAGCAACGCGGCGTAGCCCTCGAGCTGGTCGCGGTAGCGCTCGCGCTCGCGGTCCAGGAACGTCTCGACGTCCGCGCCCTCGTGGCCGCCGGTCTTGTAGTCGATGATCCAGCGTACACCCCGCGTGTCGACGAAGGTGCGATCGATGACCGCGCGCCGGATCGTCCCGTCCACCACGCCGGTTACCGCGTATTCGCTGTATGCGTCCCGGTGCTCGTCTGAAAGAATCCAGTGCGCCCGCGGGTCCTCGCGCACCGAGACGAGGGCCGCATGCACGCGCGCGGCGGCCGCGTCGAGTTCATCGGGCGCGACGCCCAGGCGCCGCAGGGCGGTGCGCCACGCGGCGCGGGCGCCGTGCAGCCGCGCGCGGTCCCACGACGCGAGTCCGTCGCGCCCCATACACCGCAGTACGCGGTGCACGACCGTTCCGCTATGGCGCGCCGTATCCCCGGCCCACTCGAACTCGACACCGGCGTCGGGCATCGCGCGTGCCGGGGGCGCATCGGGCCGGTCCACCGCCGCCTCGGGTGCCGGCGCCCGCCAGTCCGAGGGCAGGCGGCGCAGGGTCCCGGCGGCGGGGCGCGGGGCGCTCTCGGGGGGAGCGGGCGCCCGGCTCGTGTGCGCCGCCGCCGCGCGGAACTCCGATTCCACCACCGGCCAGAGCAGGGCGAGCAGGGAATCGCGGGGGGGCGCCCGCAGATCGTCCTCGTCCCCCTGCGTCTTGACCTGTCCCAGCAGGTGCAACCGCCCTCGCGCGCGGGTGGCGGCGACATACAGTACGCGCGCCGCCTCGTGGCGTGCGGCGGTGACGTCCAGATCGCGCAGGTAGCGGTAGATCGGATCCTCCGGCGCGCCGTCGGCGGTGATCGGGGCGAGCAGCAGATCGGCGCCGTCGGCGCCGCGCCGTTCCGTCCAGCGCAACAGCGGGCGCGTCCCGGGCGGGGTCCCGCGCTCCAGGTGCGGGACGATCACGGTGTCGAACTCGAGTCCCTTGGCCTTGTGGATGCTCATTACCTGCAGTGTGTCGGGCGCCCGTGGATCCGGCGGGGCGCGCAGCCCCATGACCCGTTCCTGCAACGGTTCCAGGTCCGCCAGGTCGCCGCCCTCGTCGAGGGCATCGAGCAGTTCGAGAAACACCTGCGCGTCGCCGAGCCCGGCGTCCTCCACGCACGCGGGTCCCCACAGCGCGAGCCAGGTGCCTTCGACCCACGCCGCGAGGGGGCGACGTTGGCGTTCGCCGAGCGCCGTCTCGAGTATCGGGGCCACCCGGCGCAGGCGCTCGCGCCCGCCTTCGCTCAGGGCGGCGCGACGTTCGGGTTCGCGCCACAGCGCCGGGACCGGTGTGTCGGGGGCGCCGCGCACCAGCGCGTGCAGGTCCGCCAGTTCCAGGCCGCACCAGGGGGCGCGCAGTACCGCGAGCCAGGCGATGCGATCGGCCGGATGCAGCAGGGCGCGGGTGAGGGCGAGCAGGTCCTGGACCACCGGTCGCTCGCCCAAGGCATCGATCTCCACCGCCTGGAAGGGCAGACCGGCGGCACGCAATGCCGGCAGCAGCGCGGACAGGTGACTGCGCGCGCGCACCAGCACGGCGATGCTTCCATCGGGCTCGGCGGCGCGCGCCTCCCGGATCAGGCGCACCACCTCCTGCGCCTGCGTGTCGGGGCCGGCGTCGGCGAAGGCGTGCACGCGCACCGCCGGAACCGGACCGGGACCGTGGACCGCGCTCGAGGGCCGGTAGGTCACGGCCCCGGCGAGCACGTCCTCCACGGGCGGGAACACCGACGGGAAGGCGCGATTGACCCAATCCACCAATCCGGCCGTGGAGCGGAAGTTCGCCGAGAGCTGCAGCGGTTCGAGCGTCACCGGACCGATCCCGCGCACGCGCGCGTCCAGGTACAGGGCGACATCGGCCTCGCGGAACCGGTAGATCGACTGCATGGGATCGCCGACCACGAACAGCGTGCGCCCGTCGCCGGGGCCCCAGCCGGCGGTCAGCCGGCGCAGCAGTTCGTAGTGCGTATAAGAGGTGTCCTGGAACTCGTCGACCAACAGGTGCCGGATCCGGTAGTCGAGCACCAGGGCGAGGTCGGTGGGGGCGTCCTCTTCGCCGAGCGCCTCCACCGCCGCCTGGTCGATCTCCAGGTAGTCGACCCGCCCGTGCGCCTGGAACACGATGCGCAGTTGGGCGAGTGCGAGGTGCAGCAGTTCGAACAACGCCTGCAGCACCTCCCACTGGCCGTCGTCGTAGCGCGGCGCCGGCAGCGTGCGCACGCCGTGCAGGCGCGCCCGCAGGTCCTCGTCGTCGGCCAGGTGTTCCAGCAGTTCCTTGCCCAGCGCCCGCATGGCGAGCGCGGCGGCGCCCTTGCCGGCCGGGACGCCGATCCGGGCGTTGAGGGTCTTGCGCCACGCGCCGGTGCCCGTCAGCAGGAGTTCGGCGAGGCCGAGCCAGCGCCCGGCCTCGCCGGGCGTGCCCACCGGCAGCACCTCCATCCCCGCGCAGGCGGTGATCGGCGAGGCCTTGCCCTGCGCCGCGAGCACCCCGCCCGCGTACCCGGCGAGTCGTGCCAGGTCGGCGCCCGCCGCGCCGGCGAGGTGCGCGTGCAGGGCCGCGAGATGCGCCCCCACGACCCGCCCCAGCGCCGTCTCCAATTCCACGCGCAGTGCCTCGGACTCGAGTCCGGGGCGCCGCAAGTGGCGCTGCCATTGATCGCGCCGGCCGAGGAGCTGTACCAGCAGCGCCTCGGCGCGCGGGAAGTCGTTGTCCAGATGCAGGAGCAACCGTGCGATCGCCTCCGACCAGTGGCTGCCCGATTCCACCATGCGTAGCGTCGCGCGCGCCGCCTCGCGGTAGAGCGGCTCGAACGGCTCGGCGATCGCCGGCGGCGCGCCGAAGCGGCTCAGCCACGGCATGCGCCGCGTGAGCCCGGCGCACAGCGCGTCGATGGTCTGGATGCGCAGCCGCGCCGGGTGCTCGGCCAGGGACCAGCCGAGGGCCGCGTCGCGGCGTTGTACCTCGCCCGCTAGCGACCAACTCCGCCGTCGGTGGGCACCGTCGGGCGCCGGGCCCGCCGCGCGCGCGATCGCCTCCAGGATGCGCGCGCGCATCTCGCCGGCGGCCTTGCGCGTGAAGGTGATGGCCACGACCTCCTCCGGCGCGTCGACCGTCGC
>CAZAQG010000075.1:0-11399 GCA_964487445.1 uncultured Chromatiales bacterium | reverse complement strand
CTGGCAAAACTCCCGCGGCTGTGGAACAATTGCGTAGTGGTACGACGTGGAGGAATATCCTACAAGTGATTGATCACGATGGATATCGTCCAAACGTCGGGATCATCCTAACCGACCGGAGCGGGCGGTTGTTCTGGGCACGGCGCATCGGGCAGGATGCCTGGCAGTTTCCTCAGGGCGGGATCCGCGCGGGCGAGAGTCCCGAGCAGGCGTTGTTTCGCGAGCTGCGCGAGGAGACCGGGCTGCGGCGAGACCACGTGGAGGTGGCCGGTTGCACCCGGGGTTGGTTGCGCTATCACCTGCCGCGACGCTACATCCACCGCAATCGCACTCCGGTGTGTATCGGCCAGAAGCAGGTCTGGTATCTGCTGCGCTTCGTGGGCAGCGAGTGCGACGTGCATCTCGATCGCAACGGGCGGCCCGAGTTCGACGGCTGGCGTTGGGTGGATTACTGGTATCCGATCCGGCAGGTGGTGCCCTTCAAGCGCCAAGTCTACGAGCGCGCCCTGCGGGAACTTGCACCGTTGCTGTTTTCAGAGGGTGCGCCGCGCCCGCCGCTCTGAGGCGCGCGCCCTGCGGCCCAACGGCGTGCAACCAAAACCGCAGCGGCACCGGGGGGAGCCCCGGGCTCCGTATGCGTATCGAGAACCCCGTCTATGCTGGAGATCCTGAGCCGCATCGTGCAGGAGGTGAGCGCCGCCGCGAATCTCGCGCAGGCGCTCGCCATCACCGTGGCGCGTGTGCGCGCCGCGGTATCCGCCGACGCCTGTTCCGTCTATCTGAGCGAGCGCGAGCGCGGCGAGAATGTGCTCATGGCCACCGAGGGCCTGAATCCGGCGCGGGTGGGCAAGGTCCGGCTGAAGCTGCACGAGGGGTTGATCGGTTTGGTGTGCGCACGTGCCGAGCCGCTGAACATGGAGGACGCGCCGGCGCACCCCAACTACCGGTTCGTGGCCAAGACCGGCGAGGATCTGTACCACGGCTTTCTCGGTGTGCCGATCATCCATTACCGCAAGGTCCTGGGGGTGCTGGTGGTACGCAGCCGCGAACGGCGCAAGTATGCCGAGGACGAGGTCAGTTTCCTGGTGACTCTGGCCGCGCAACTCGCCGGCGCCATTGCGCACGCCGAGGCGGGGGGCCGTCTCGAGGAACCCCCGGGGCACCGTGCGATCGAGCCGCGTTTCCTCAACGGCCTGGCCGGATCCCCGGGGGTCGGGATCGGAACCGCGGCGGCAATCTATCCGCCCGCCGAATTGCAGGCGGTGCCGGACCGAGCGGCCGAGGACCCCGCGCGCGAGGAGGCCGCCTTGCGCGATGCCTTCTCCGCCGTGCGTGCGGAGATCCAGACGCTGAGCGCGCGCATGAAGGACGTGCTGCCCCCGGAGGAGCACGCCCTGTTCGACGCCTATGCGCTCATGCTCGACGGCGAGAGCCTGCTCGGCGGTGCGCTCGCACGGGTGCGCACCGGCAATTGGGCCCCCGGGGCGTTGCGCGCAACGATCCAGGAACACGTGCAGCGCTTCGAGGAGATGCACGATACCTATCTGCGCGAGCGCGGCGAGGATATCCGCGATCTGGGCCGGCGCATCCTCATCCATCTCCAGTCGCGCACACCGGCGGCCAAGGACTATCCGGAGCACGCCATCCTCATCGGGGAGGAGATCAGCGCGACTCAACTCGCCGAGATCCCTCGGGAACGGTTGGCCGGCGTGGTCTGCCTGCGCGGTTCGGGCACCTCGCATGTGGCGATCCTGGCGCGCGCCATGGGAATCCCGGCAGTGGTGGGCGTCGAGGATCTGCGTATCGGGCGCCTCGACGGGCAGCCGCTGATCGTCGACGGCTATCAGGGGCGTGTCTATGTGCGCCCCAACGCCGTGGTGCGCAAGGAGTTCCAGCGCCTCGCCGCTCAGGAGGCGCGTCTGACTTCCGGGTTGGAGGCGTTGCACGATCTGCCGGCCGAGACCCCCGACGGCGTGCGTATCCCGCTCTACGTCAATACCGGTCTGCTCGCGGATATCGGTCCCTCGTTGCGTAGCGGCGCGGAGGGCGTGGGCCTCTACCGGACCGAACTCCCGTTCATGATCCGCGATCGTTTCCCCGGGGAGGACGAGCAGTGCGCCCTCTATCGGCAGGTGCTGCGCGCCTTCGCGCCGCGCCCGGTGACTTTGCGCACGCTGGATGTGGGCGGCGACAAGGCCCTGCCCTATTTCCCGGTGCACGAGGAGAACCCGTTCCTCGGCTGGCGCGGCATCCGCATCAGTCTCGATCATCCGGAGATCTTCATCACGCAGCTGCGCGCCATGCTGCGGGCCGATGCCGAGGTGCGCAATCTCCAGGTCCTGCTCCCCATGGTGAGCCGGGTCGCGGAACTCGACGAGGCCCTGCAATTGATCCGCCGCGCCTATCAGGAACTGGTCGCCGAGGGCGAGTCGGTGCGCATGCCGCCCCTCGGCGCTATGATCGAGGTCCCCTCGGCGGTGTATCAGGCCGAGGCCTTCGCGCGCCGCGTGGATTTCCTCTCCGTGGGCACCAACGACCTTACCCAGTACCTGCTCGCGGTCGATCGCAACAATGGGCGCGTGGCGGCGCTCTACGACTCGCTGCATCCGGCGGTGCTGCGCGCGCTGCTGCAGGTGGTCGAGGGCGCTCACCGCCACGGAAAGCCGGTGAGCGTGTGCGGGGAGATGGCCGGGGATCCGGCCGCGGCGGTGCTCTTGCTCGGCATGGGAATCGACTCTCTCAGTACCAGTACCGCAAACCTGCCTCGCGTGAAGTGGGTGATCCGCAGCTTCCCCCAGGCGCGGGCGCGGGAACTGCTGGATCGGGTGTTGGATCTGGATGACCCGGCGCCAATCCGCCGGTGCATCTACGACGCACTGGAGCAGGCCGGCCTCGGCGGATTGATTCGCGCCGGAAATTGACACCGCAGCGACGCGGGAGCGTGCGCCCGGCATTCGCAGGAGGTCGATGAACCGATGAACGCATCTTTCCTTCCACGCGCCCTGCTCGGCGGAGCGTTGCTCCTCACGGCGACTGCGGCGGGTGCCGCCGCCTCCCACCCGGCGCCCGCGCAGGCGCGCCCAAACCCGGTAGTGCGATCCCAGTTCACCCGCGCGATCCGCAACCGCGAGCCGGTCGACGACATCGTGACCCTGCCAAACTCCGTGGACCACGTGTACTACTTCAGCGAGATCCGCGGCATGACCGGCAAGACCATCGTCCACCGCTGGATGTACCACGGACGGGTGATGGCCAAGGTACGCTTCCATATCGGCGGCCCGCGCTGGCGGGTCTATTCCCGAAAAACCCTCGACCCCAAGCAGCTCGGGCGCTGGACCGTGGTGGTCACCAACGGCTCGGGCTGGCCCCTGCACGCGGAGATGTTCGACTACGTGGCGGCGACTCCTCCACCGCGCACCGCGCCCGAAAACCCGGCGCCGGCGCCCAATTCCAAACACTGAATCTCACTTCGAACGAAGTCCGGCGTCACCCCGGGTGGATCGCGCCCGTCTCTTCGATACACACCTGACGGATCCTGCGCGTCTTTATCCCGTTCACTCGCCGCCCCCACCTCTTGAACGCAGCCGCAGTGGAGCCGCGCGGACGGCCCGTTCAGTCCGGCGGCAGCACCGCGTGCGCCAGCGGGCGGAACTGGAGCGTATACAGCATCTCCAGGTAGCGGCGGATCTCGTCACGCTCCAGATTGGTCACGTATTTCCAGAACCCGTAGATGCGCGAGAGCGTCATCATCCGTTCCGCATACAACTCCCAGGTGTAACGGCTGCGCACCCGCGCGATCGCACCCTGGGAGAGTTGGCCCCAATAGCCCGGCTCTTTCACACAACGGGCGAAGAACTCCGCCATCATGCGGCTGGCCTCCTCGCCGTGGTTGGGGTCGATATGGAAACCCGAGCACCCGTGCTCGATGATCTCCAGTGGTCCGCCGTAGCGGGTCGCGAAGGTGGGCAGACCGGAGGCCATCGCCTCGATCACCGTCAGGCCGAATGCCTCGAACAGGGCCGGCTGCACGAAGGCGCCGCGGCGATCGGCCACGTAGCGGTACAGCTCGCCGGATAGGTTTTTCTCCAGGTGCAGGCCCAGCCAGCGGACCTGGGAATCGAGCCCGTGGCGTTCCATCAGTTCGTGCATCCGCCCGATCTGCTCCTGCTCCTCCCGGTCATCCGAGTCGGCGGCATTCACATGCCCCGCGACCACCAGGAGGTTCGCCGACTCCCGCAACGCCGGATCGCTGCCGAACCAATCCACCAGACCTGCAATGTTCTTGATCCGGTCGAGTCGCGCCATGGTGAACAACAGCGGCTTGTCCCGGTCGCCCAGGACGCCGCGCGCGTCGGCACGCGGTCCGCCGAAGATCAGGTCCTCGATCTCCGTATGTAGGCCGGTCAGGCGCCGGTCCTGCTCGGCGTAGGAAAAGTAGACCCCCGCATCGGCACCGGGCGATACGATGTTGAACTTCGGGTCGAACAGGTCGATGCCGTTCACCACCCGGTAGAGACCGGGCATCGTGAACGCCGAATAGCTCTCGTATTGCCCCTGGCCGTCCTCGCGGCCGGCGATCTCCTGGTAGGTGCTGGCGATGATGAAATCGCTGGCGTTCATCGCAATGAGATCGGCGGTAAACTGGCACGAGAAGTGATACTGGCTCTCGTTCTGCTGCCAGTACAGATCCGAATAGAGGTATTTCGGCTTCTCCAGCGCGTGAGCAATGTTGCACTGGGTCACGTGCAGGCGCTGGGCGAGCAGGGTCGCCACGAGGTTGCCGTCGGAGTAATTGCCGATGATGAGGTCCGGACGACCGCCGAGTTCGGCCAGCAGCTCGGTCTCCGCCTCCATGGCGAACTCTTCCAGATAGGGCCAGACCTCGAAACGGGAGATCCAGTGTGGCAACACGTTACCGTCCGGCCTCCGAAACGGTACGCGCAGGATGCGCGCGCGCTCGGTGCCGATGATGTGCTCCATGCGCTCGTCGCAGGTGGTGCCGCGTGCCTCCGGGATGAGGCGGGTCACGACCACGATCTGCGGCTCGATGTCGATCCCCTGCTCGGCGATCCGCCGCCGCATCTCCTTCTCCAGCGCGCGGACCTGATCGAGGATATAGACCACCTGCCCGCCGGTATCCGGCAGCCCGAGCACCTTCGACTGGCCGAAGAAGCCGTGCGGCGAGAAGATCGCGATGCTGAAGATCATAGGGATGCGACCCAGGAACCGCTCGAGGCTGCTGGGCTCCGGCGCCTCGAGGATGTCGGTGAGCAGATTTAGCGTATCGCGCATGCGTTCCGCGGCGCGCCCCCATCCGGGCTCGAACCCGAGGCTGTGCAAGGTGTGGCCGACCTGTTCCCAGTCGGCATCCGCCGGCTGCGTGGAGAGGTAGTCCTCGGCACGCCGCAGGGCCCGGCGCAGTTGCGGGACGTCGCGGATCAGACCGTTGAGCATGAGTTGGCGGCCGCGTGCCTGGTGAACGCGCAGAAAATCCAGTAACCGCTGATCCCCCTTGCCGAGTTCCTGGAACAACTGGCTCGACAGGCGGCGGTTGAGAAACTCCACCCCACGCCCGATGGATCGCGACTCCTTGAGTTTCGGGAACCCGCGACCGAAGGGCCCCAGGTCGATTTCCAGGACCCAGGGATCGGCGAACGCGCGATCCGTCGCCAGCCGCTCCTTGAACGCCAGGAACTCGCCGGCGCTGATCTCCTGGTACTCCATGGAGTCGACGTGGAAACGCAGGTAGATCCAGCGTGCGACCCGGGGGCGTACCGCCAGATAGAACCACGGCGCCTCCAGCGCCGCCTCTTGAGCGGCGCCGATGATCCGCGCCAGCCCGCCGTCGCACATCGGCGCCCCCTCACGGGACTCACAGAAACGCTGGAACTCGTCCCACAGGTCCGAGTACAAGAGGAATCGCCGCCCCAGCCCCAGGTAGCGGTGCAGCAGCATGAACAGCGATTCGCGCCGCTCGCGCAACAATTCGTCGATGGTCTCGATCACGCTTCTACCGTCTCCTCGTCCGGAATCCGGATATCGCCCAGGAAATCATAGTGCTCTATCGCCTCCAGGATCCCCCACGCATGATGACCCTGCGCGAAATAGATTCTCGGCTTGCCGCGCAGGCGGTTGAGTTCGGCGCTGTAGTTCCCGATCACGGTCCCGAGGGTGTTGCCGAGCAGCATCTCCCGGTCGTTGCCCGAGTTTCCCGCCACCAGGATGCGCTCCAGCGCCAAGCCCCACTTCCACGACAAGTAACGCAGGGCGAGGCCCTTCGAGGCACGAATCGGCAGCACGTCCAGAAACATTTGATTCGAGTAGATCACGTTGCTGTGCAGATCCCGCTTGCGCAGATGACGCACGATTTCGCGCAAGGAGGGGGCCTCGCGGGTATCCACGTAGTAGCTGATCTTGTACGGGCGCTGCGTCTCGTCGGGCTGCAGGCGCAGCCCCGGGAGTTCCGCGAGGGCCGCATGCAAGGCCCCGGGCCTCCAGCGGTAATCGATATGCCGCCGCCATCCCTTGTCGGTGACCATGCCGTTGCCGTAGTGGATCTCCGTGCCCACCGACGTGATCAGGAGGTCCGGAGTCGGCACGTTCCAATCCCTCAGCGCCACGATCGTGGCCTCGAGGGTGCGCCCGGTGGCGACGCCGAATCCGACCCGCCCATTGCTTTCCTGGAGGCGATCCATCAATGCGTGGGCCGCCTCCGCGTCCCCCGTCAGGGTGTCATCGATATCGCACACCACCAGACGGTCGACGGTGGGGAGCCGACTCCGGACCGGGGCGAGCGTGGGCGCCCGATAGCGCTCCCCGAGGATACGCTCCACCTCGCCCAGATATCGGGCCACGTGACTGCGCCACGAGAAATGTTCGTTGGCGCCGCGCACGCCGTTCTGCGACCAGCGCGACCAGCGCTCACCGTCGGAGAGCGCCTCCAGGATCGCCTCGCCCATACGCCCGGCGTCGAGCGGATCGATGAGCACCCCGTTGCGGCACGCGCCGACGATGTCGCGCGGACCCCCGTCCTCGGTGGCCACCACCGGCAGGCCGGAAGCGGCCGCTTCGATCAACGTGAGCCCGAACGGTTCGGTGAGCGCCGGGTTGACGAACACCCCGCGGGTGGCGGCCGCGAGCCTGTAAAAATCGGGAACGTCATCGGCCTGGTGGTGCTTCGGATATGCCACACTGCCGTAAAGATCATAGCGATCGATCGCAAGCAGCAGCGAGGTGAGGACCTCGCGCGACCCGCGCTCCATTCCGGCGATATCGTCGCGGTTGCCGGCCACCACCACCAGGTTGGCACGCTCGCGCAGTTGAGGATTCTCCCCATAGGCGCGGATCAGCGTGGCGATGTTCTTGCGCTCGTCGGCACGCGACAGCGCAAGCACCATGGGGCGGTCCGGATCGCGCAAAAAACGCGCCAGTTCGCGGCGGATGGGCGGCTCCGGCTCACCGGGCAGCGGGGGATGGAAGCGGCTCAGATCGACCCCGGGGGGAATCACCACCATCCTGCCGGGCTGGTAGTTGTCATAGAGGCTATACTGCTCTTCGACCTCCTGGTGCGTGCTGGCAATGACCAGCGAGGCGGTGTCGAGTGCGATCTCCTCGGCCTCGATACGCTGCGTGATGTTGTACTGCGACTCGACCGTGGATTCCTTCGCCCCCTTCTCCATCAAACGCAGGCGCTTCACCCGCCCCAGAGAGTGCCCGGTGTGCACCAGCGGAACGCCCAGCAGGCTCGCGACCGGCGCGCCCACATAGCCCGCATCCGCGTAGTGCGTGTGAATCAGATCCGGGATCCGGCCGGCCCGGCGTACATACTGCACCATGTGGTCCACCATCCCGTCCAGGTACGACCACAGCACTTCCTTGCGAAGATAGCGCCGCGGCCCGAACGGCAGGCGTACGATACGGGCCTTCGGGGCGATGCGCTCTTCCGGGCGTGCATAGTCCGGCGAGACCTTGTGATCGATCACCTGGCGGGTGATCAGATCCACACGGCCCACGTTCGGGTGCGCGGCCAATGCGCGCGCCAGCTCCACCACGTACTTGATCTGCCCGCCGGTATCGGCGTCGCGCCCGAGTTCGAGATCGCTGCCGCGGATCAGCCCGTGCACGCTGATCAGGAGGATGTAGAGATCACCGGTCTCCTTCGACATCAAGCGCCTTCCCACCGGGCGAGCAGTTCATCGTAGAGCCCGCGATCCCGCGTGGTGGCGCCGCGGATACCGCAGATGTGTGCGGCGAAGGCCGCCGCGCGCTCGAAGGTGGGCGCGAGCATCCAACCGCGCAGCAACCCGAGGATGGTCACGGCGCTGAACGCATCGCCGGCCCCCACGCTGTCCACCAGGACCGGCACCTCGACGCTCTCGATGCGCCCGCCGCCGTCCGCCCCGACGAACAGACCGCCATCCTCCCCCTGGGTCACGATCACCAGTTCACAACCGTAGCGCCCGCGCAGCGCCCGCGCAGCGGCGACGGGGTCCGCTCCGTCCGCCGCTTCGGGATCCGTCAGCGCGGCCAGCTCTGCGTCGCTGAGCTTGAGCCAGCGTGTCCCTTGAAGCAGGGCATCCAGCCCCTCGCGGGTCCACCACGGCGCGCGCAGGTTGATGTCGACGAACGCCGGTATGCCGGCCGCGCGCAGCCCCTCCAGGGTCTTGCGGGAGATGCGGTTGCGGGTACTCAGACTGCCGTGGTAGAGGAGCGCGGGCGACACACCGCGCAACGCCCCTGCGACCGTCGCGGCATCGATGTAGTCGTATGCCTGGTCGGGCAGGATGCGGAACTCGGGTTGCCCGTCGGTCAACACCACCTGCACCGATCCGGTGGAGTGGGCGGGGTCCCGCTGCACGCCGCGCAGGTCCATCCCCCAGTCGCCCATCGCCGCCACCACCCGCTCACCGAGTGAGTCGGACCCGATGCGGCTGACGAACACCGGGTCGGCGCCGAAACCGGCCAAGTGCCAGGCGACGTTGAACGGCGCCCCACCGAGGACCTTGTCCCCGTCTTCGAAGCAGTCGAACAATACCTCCCCGAAGACCACGGGGCGCCCGGTCGGTCCCGGCATGACGCCGTCCCTATGCGCGATGAAGAATGCTTATTGTAACGGATTCGATCGCGAACGGCAGCCACAGACGCGCCATAAGCAGGAAAAGCGGTGCACCGGGGGCCTCCATGGCGTCGTAGTCCGGACCCGTTCGGCCGGGATCGAGGCGTTGGCACAGCTCCGGATTGCACCGCCGGAACAAAAACGTGCATTGCGCCGTCACTATATTCATAGTGGATTCCGCCGCCGCCGGCGCCACACGAGGGCGCAGCCCGTCGTCTCCAGAGCCCGTCGTCTCCAGCGGGAACCCAGCGCCATGATGAAGCCGGACCCGACCCCGTTCCAGCGCCTCCACCGAACCGCGCCCGCCCGCGCGGCGCTCCGCTGGCCGATCGGGCTGTTGGTAGTGTGCCTGGCGCTGTGGGTTCCCGGCTTCGGCGCCGCCGGGCCCGAACACGGGCGCACCAACCGGCTGATCCACTCCGCCGATCCCTACCTGCAGATGCACGCCCACAACCCGGTGGACTGGTATCCGTGGGGACCCGAGGCCATCGCGAAGGCGCGCCGCGAGCACAAGCCCATCTTCCTCTCGATCGGCTACAGCACCTGCTACTGGTGCCACGTCGCCGACCGTACGCTGTTCTCGGATCCGGCGATCGCGCGGCTGATGAACCGGTGGTTCGTCAATGTGATCGTGGATCGGGAACAACGACCGGATGTCGATCAGGTGTACATGCTGGCCACCGAGATCATGAACGGCCGGGGCGGCTGGCCCAACAACCTGTTCCTGACGCCCGAGTTAAAACCGTTCTTCGCCGGCAGCTATTTCCCGCCGGCATCGGATGAATTCGGCCGCCCCGGCTTCCCGTCGATCCTGCGCATGATCCACGATCAATGGGTCAACCATCGCAGCGAGGTGATCGCCAAAGCGAACCTGGTCTACACCCGCATGAAGCAGGCCGATCCGGGCGGCCCCGCGGGCGGCGCGGCGCCGGTGCATCCGCGGCGCTGGCTGGCCGATGCCCGGAGGTCGATGCAGGCGCGTTTCGACTGGAAGTACGGCGGCATCCCGAACGGCACGGAACAAACGAAGTCCCCCCGCGAGCCGATGCTCTACCTGTGGCTCACGGACGCGCGCCTCGCACACAACCCGAAGGCGATGCAGATGCTGCGCTCGACGCTCGATGCGATGGCGTTCGGCGGCATCCACGATCAGCTCGGCGGCGGCTTCCACCGCTACAGCAGCGACCGCCGGTGGTCCATCCCGCACTTCGAGAAGATGCTCTACGACAACGTCCAACTCCTCGACCTCTACGCCCGCGCCTACGCCCTCACCGGCGATCCCCTGTACCGATCGGTGGCGCTCGATACGGGAGGCTACCTGCGGCGCGAGATGGCGGCCCCCGGGGGCGGCTTCTATACCGCTCGGGACGCGCAGGTGAACGGCGTCGAGGGTGCGAGCTACACCTGGACACGGCACAAGATCGTGGCCGTACTCGGCAAGGAACAGGCCGAGCGTTTCTTCGAAGTATACGCACTCACGCCCATATCCAACCCCACGTCCGAGCAGGAATTGAACGATCGGGTACCGGAGGTGTTGCGCGTACGCATCCCGATCGCGGCCACACTCCAGCGCACCGGCTACCGGGATGCCTCCGCGATGTTCGCGGCGCTGCGACCCGCGCGGGAGAGGCTCCTGGCCGTACGCGAGCGGCGCGCGCAGCCGGCCATCGACCGCAAGATCGTGGTCTCGCTCAACGGCCTCGCCATCGGCGCCTTCGCCCGCGCGTCGAAGATCCTCGACCGGCCCGCGTACCTGGCGCTCGCGACGCGGGCGGCGAACCGCATCTGGCTGACCGCCTACACCCCCCGGACAGGCGCCCTGAAACACGAGATCTACCGCGGGCGCGCACGGACACCCGGCTTCCTCGACGACTACGCGCTGCTCGGCAACGGTTTTCTCGCGCTCTACCGGGCGACCGGGCAGCCCCTGTGGAGACGGCGCGCCGAGGCGCTGGCGCGGGACATCACGACCCGCTTCCTGCGCAAGGACGGGACACTGGCCACCGCCCCCGCGGAGAAGGACCTGCTGATCCCGCCCCGGGATCACGGCGACCACCATTACCCATCGGGCACCTCGGCCACCGTGGCGCTACTGCAACGGTTGGGCGCCGCCACCGGAAACGCCCGCTACGACCGGACCGCTTGGCGGATCCTGCAACCCCTGAGCGCCCGGGTCGCCGCGCAGCCCGGCGCCTGGAGTTCGCTGGTCGCGTTCCTCGCCGCGCACCCGGTACCGGGTACGGCACGTGCCGCAGTGAAGCCGGCGAGCGCGTCCGCCGCGCCC
>CAZAQG010000074.1:0-11465 GCA_964487445.1 uncultured Chromatiales bacterium | reverse complement strand
GGGCGGGGCGTGGACGCGACTGGCCACTGGACGCCGATCGGTGGCAAAATGAGAGCGGTGCCGTCCCGCGCACGCGGTCGTCCTCTCAATGCGCATCCATCGCCTGCCGCCCCAACTGGTCAATCAGATCGCCGCGGGCGAAGTCATCGAGCGACCCGCCTCGGTGGTCAAGGAACTGCTCGAGAACAGCCTCGACGCCGGCGCGCGCCGGATCCAGGTCGAGTTCGAGGGCGGCGGGGCGCGGCTGATGCGGGTGCGCGACGACGGCGCGGGGATCGCCCGCGACGAGTTGCCGCTCGCCCTGGCGCGCCACGCCACCAGCAAGCTCGACTCCCTCGAAGACCTGGAGCGTCTCGTCAGCCTGGGATTCCGCGGCGAGGCGCTGCCGAGCATCGCCTCGGTCTCGCGCTTCGTAATCACCTCGCGGGCGTCGGATGCCGAGCGCGGTTATACGTTGCGTGCCGACGACCGCGAGGGTCCCGCCGAGGCGGCGCCGGTGCCCGCGCCGCATCCGGTCGGCACCACGGTCGAGGTCCGCGACCTGTTCTACAACGTCCCGGCGCGGCGTCGGTTTCTGCGCACCGAGCGCACGGAGACCGGACACCTGGAGGAGGTGGTGCGGCGCCTCGCGCTGAGCCGCTTCGACGTCGAGTTTCGCTGGCGCGGCAACCGCCGGCCCGAACGGGTCCTCCCCGCGGCCGGTGCGGAGGACGCGCGGCGCCGGCGCGTCGCGGAGTTGTGCGGTTCGGAATTCGCCGGGCGGGCGATTGCGGTGGAGGCGGCCGCCGTCGGGTTGTCGTTGCGCGGCTGGATCGCACCGCCAACCTTTTCGCGCAGCCAGCCCGACCTCCAATACCTGTATGTGAACGGGCGCATGGTGCGCGACCGGCGCGTGGCGCATGCGGTACGCCAGGGTTACGCGGACGTGCTCTATCACGGGCGCCATCCGGCCTTCCTGCTGTATCTGGAACTGGATCCGGCGCTGGTGGACGTCAACGCACACCCCGCCAAGCTCGAAGTGCGCTTTCGCGACGGGCGCCTGGTTCATGATTTCCTGTTCCGTAGCGTGCAGCGGGCGCTGGCGCAGGTGCGTCCCGGCGATGTCGCGCCGGCTGCGGCGGCGCGTGCCGGTTCCGGTATCGGCGCCGGGACCGGGGCCGTGCAGGGGCACCAAGGGCGCATGGCCCTGTCGGGGGCGCAGGCGGTGGCGGCCTACGCCGCGCTGCATCCGCCGGCGGACGCGTCGGCGGTGCGCGAGGCCCCGATATCCGCGGGCCCGTCCGACGACGGCGAGGTCCCGCCCCTGGGGTTCGCCGTGGCCCAGCTGCACGGTGTCTACCTTCTCGCCGAGAATGCCCGCGGGCTGGTCGTGGTCGACCTGCACGCCGCCCACGAGCGCATCACGTATGAGCGGCTCAAGGCCGCCTGGGACGATCGGGCGGCGCCCGCGCAGCCGCTGCTGGTGCCGGTGACGATCGAGGTCTCCGAACGCGAGGCCGAGGCGGCGCAGACACATGGCGGGTTGCTCGCCGAGGCCGGCCTGGAGGTCGATCGCATGGGACGTGGCACGCTCGCGGTGCGCGCGGTCCCGGCGGCGCTCCTCGGCTGCGACGCGCAGGGCCTGGTGCGCGACGTGCTCTCCGACCTGATCGCCCACGGCGCGAGCCGCCGGGTCGAGGAACTGCGCAACGGCCTGCTCTCGACCATGGCCTGCCATGGGGCGGTGCGCGCCAACCGCCGTCTCACGCTCCCGGAGATGAACGCCCTGCTGCGGGACATGGAGCGCACCGAACGCGCCGGGCAGTGCAACCACGGGCGCCCGACGTGGGTGGAAGTCGATCTCCGGGAACTGGACCACTGGTTTCTGCGCGGGCGCTAGCGCTGCGCCCCGCCGCCGTGCCATCGCCCCCCCCCCAGCCGCCGGTGATCTTCCTGATGGGCCCGACCGCGAGTGGCAAGACGGCGCTCGCCGTCGAACTGGTGCGACGCCTGCCCTGCGACATCGTGAGCGTCGATTCGGCGATGGTCTACCGGGGCATGGACATCGGCACCGCGAAGCCCGGCCCGGAGATCCTGCGCGAAGCCCCGCACCGGCTCATCGACCTGCTGGATCCGGCCGAGTCCTACTCGGCCGGGCGTTTCTGCACCGATGCGCGGCGTGAGATCGCGGCAATCCGCATCGTCGGGCGCATTCCATTGCTGGTCGGCGGCACCATGCTCTATTTCCACGCCCTGCAACGCGGTATCGCCGCGCTGCCGGGCGCCGATGCGGCGGTTCGGGCCCGGATCGAGGCGCAGGCCCGGGCGTGCGGCTGGGCGGCGCTGCACCGCCGTCTCGCCGAGATCGACCCGGCGGCGGCGCGACGGATCCACCCCAACGACCCGCAACGCATCCAGCGGGCGCTCGAGGTGCACGCCCTGACCGGAGTCAGTCTAACGGAACTCCAGGGGCGCTCCGATGCTCCAAGTTTGAATGTGCCGATAGTGAAGCTTGCGCTGGCGCCCGGTGAGCGAGCGGTATTGCACCGGGACATAGAGCGCCGTTTCCGGGGGATGCTCCAGGCCGGGCTTACGGACGAGGTGCAGGGGCTGCGCCGGCGCGGCGATCTGGACCTCGGACGCCCGGCGTTGCGGGCGCTCGGGTACCGCCAAGTCTGGGAGTATCTGGAGGGGCGGATCGATCACGAGGCGATGGTCGCGCGGACGGTGATCGCCACCCGCCAGCTCGCCAAACGTCAACTCACTTGGCTGCGGGCACAGACCGATGCGTTGCGGTTGGACAGCCTGGCCCCGGATCTGCTGAATAACACCCTGAAAGTCTTGAGCAAAAAAAAATATTCCGGCGTAGCGCCCGGCTCGGGTATGCTACATTTTTTGTCGCCCCTGCGACGACCATGACGGCGAGTATGCGATGCCTATACAAGACGACAAAAGGAGAACCCATATGGCTAGAGGGCAGTCACTGCAGGAACCGTTTCTCAACGCCCTGCGCAAGAGTCGGGTGCCTGTGGCCATCTACTTGGTGAATGGGATCAAGCTTCAGGGTCAGATCGAGTCCTTCGACCAGTTCGTGGTCCTGTTGAAGAACAGCGTGAGCCAGATGGTCTACAAACACGCCATTTCCACGGTGGTGCCGTCCCGGAATATAAAATTTGCGACGTTCGACGACAACAACGCGAGCGAACCCGGTAACGTCTGAATCCCCGGCCGTCACCGGCGGGGGCGCGGGATCGTTGATCGACCGGCCGCAGCGTGGCGAGCGGACCCTGCTCGTTCATCTCGACGTGCGTACCGGGGCGGATCCGGAGCGTCTGCGGGAGTTTCGCGAACTGGCCGACTCGGCGGGGGCGCGGACGGTGGAAGTGATCACCGCCGTCCGCGTCGCGCCCGATCCGCGGTATTTCGTCGGCAGCGGCAAGGCGGAGGAGATCGGCGCGCGGGTGCGGGAGACGGGCGCCGAGGTCGCGATCTTCAATCACGCACTCACCCCCAGCCAGGAGCGCAACCTCGAGCGCCTGCTGTGCTGCCGCGTGCTCGACCGCAGCGGCCTGATCCTCGATATCTTCGCCCAGCGCGCGCGTTCCTTCGAAGGCAAACTGCAGGTGGAACTCGCGCAACTCCAGCACCTGTCCACGCGCTTGGTGCGCGGGTGGACGCACCTGGAGCGGCAGAAGGGTGGCATCGGATTGCGCGGCCCCGGCGAGACCCAGCTCGAGACCGACCGCCGACTGATCGGCGTGCGCATCAAGGCGCTCGGGCAGCGGCTGGGCAAGCTGCGTCGCCAGCGTGAACAGGGCCGGCGCGCGCGCCGGCGCGCCGAGGTGCCGACCGTCTCGCTGGTGGGATATACCAATGCCGGCAAGTCCACGCTGTTCAACCGCCTGACGGGCGCGCACGTCTATGCGGCCGATCAACTCTTCGCCACGTTGGATTCCACCATCCGGCGCCTGGAACTGGACGGTGGTCCGCCTGCGGTGGTGGCCGACACCGTGGGGTTCATCCGCCATCTCCCGCACGATCTGGTGGCCGCGTTCCGCTCTACGCTCGAGGAGACCCGCGACGCCGCGCTGCTGGTGCACGTGATCGACGCCGGCCACGAAGAACGCGAGTCCTGTATCGAGCAGGTCAACCAGGTCCTGGAAGAGATCGGCGCCGGGGCCGTGGCGCAGATCGAGGTCTACAACAAAATCGACCGGCTCGGCATGGCGCCGCGTATCGATCGTGATGCTACCGGTCGCGTGCGCCGTGTGTGGCTGTCGGCGGCCACCGGTGCCGGCGTCGAGTTGCTGGCCGAGGCGATCTCGGAGCACCTGCGGCGGGACACCTTCGAGGGCCGGTTGCGCCTGCCGCCGGCGGCCGGGCGCCTGCGCGCGCGCCTCTACGCACTGGGGGCGGTGCGCGGCGAGCGGATCGGCACCGACGGCGCATGGCTGGTGGAGGTATGCCTGCCGCTGCGCGAGCTTGCCGTGCTGCGCGCCGCGGACGAGATCGCCGGGCGTTTTCTGCCGGAGCCTGAATTCCTTGCGGATGCGGCGTGTGTCTCCTAGAATGCTCTCTTCTCGCGTGACGGGCGCACGGCGCTGTCCGCAGACCGGAAAGCGTTATTCTGGAGTGATGCATGGCGTGGAATGAGCCCGGCGGCGGCGGCAAGTCCCCTTGGGGAAACAGAGGCGACAGCGGCCCGCCGGATCTGGACGAGATCGTGCGCAAGCTCCAGCAGCGCCTCGGATCGCTGTTCGGCGGCGGGCGATCGGGCGGCGGCGGCGCGCGTACCGGGCGCTCCGGCAGTCCGTTCAACTACGGTTTGCTCCTGCTGGTGATCATCGTCCTGTGGGGCCTGTCCGGGATCTATGTCGTCGATCAGGCCGAGCGGGGGATCGTGCTGCGCTTCGGCAAGTACGTGGCGACCACCATGCCCGGGCCGCACTGGCACATCCCCTACCCCATCGAGCAGGTTCGCAGGGTCAACGTGGCGCGCATCCGCACCGTGCAGTTCGGCTCGCGCAGCGGCGAGCTTGGGAGCCGGAAGGCCCTGATGCTCACCAAGGACGAGAATATCGTCGACGTCGAGTTGGAGGTGCAGTATCGCGTGAAGAACGCGCGCGCCTACCTGTTCAATGTGCGCAATCCGGATACGGTTCTGCTGCAGGTGGCGGAGAGCGCACTGCGCGAGGTCGTCGGCAAGAGCACCATGGACTTCGTGATCACCACCGGCCGCGCGCAGGTGGTCGCCCAGACCGAGGTGCTGACCCAGGGAATCCTGGACCACTACGGGGCGGGCCTGGAGGTGACCAGCGTCAACATGCCCTACGCTCAGCCGCCGGAACAGGTCAAGTCGGCGTTCGACGACGCCATCAAGGCGCGCGAGGACGAACAGCGTTACAAGAACGAGGCCGAGGCCTACGCCAACGGCATCATTCCGGTCGCACGCGGCGGCGCGGCGCGTCTGATGCAGGCTGCCCAGGGCTACAAGGCAAGCGTGGTCGCCCGGGCCGAGGGCCGTACCAGCCGCTTCCTCCAAGTGCTCACCGAGTATCGCAAGGCCCCGGCGGTGACGCGCGAACGTATGTATCTGGATACGATGCAGTCCGTGCTGGGCAACTCCACCAAGATCCTGCTGGACGTCAAGGGCGGCCACAACGTCTTCTATCTGCCGCTCGGGCGCTCGAGCGGATCCCGGAGCGCCGATGAGTCGGCCGCGGCCGCGGCGGCGGTGGTCGCCGGGGGTGCATCCGGGCACGCCGCCGCCGGCGGGGACGGGTCACGGGGTCGCGACAGCCGTAGCCGGGGGACGCGCTGATGGGGCAGCAGGGTAAGGCGATCGGACTGATCCTGGCTCTGGTGCTGGTGGTGCTGGGCCTGAATTCCGTATACACGGTCGGTCAGTGGCAGCGTGCGATCCTGCTCCGGCTCGGCGAGATCATGCGCACCGACGTCGGGCCGGGCCTGCACTTCAAGGTTCCGTTCTACAACCGCGTCCGGAAATTCGATACCCGCATCCTCACGCTCGATGTGCGGCCCGAGCGGCTGTTCACCAGCGAGAAGAAGAACGTCATCGTCGACGCGTTCGTGATGTGGAGGATCAACAACCCGGCCACCTTCTACAAGGCGGCCAGCGGCGATGAGCAGCAGGCCGCGGCTCGACTCGATCAGATCATCAAGAACGGGCTGCGCGACGAGTTCGGTGTGCGTACCATCCAGGAAGTGATCTCCGGCGAGCGCTCGCAGGTCATGGACACCATGACCCGTCTGGCCAACAAGAAGGTCGCCAGTCTCGGCATCTCCATCCTCGACGTGCGCATCAAGCAGATCAATCTCCCTGCGGCGGTGAGCCAGTCGGTGTTTCAGCGTATGAAGGCCGAACGCGAGCGCGTCGCGCGCGAGTTCCGGGCGCGCGGCAAAGAGACCGCCGAGCGTATCCGCGCCGGGGCCGACCGTCAGCGCACCATCATCCTCGCCGACGCCGAACGCGATGCGGCCAAGATTCGCGGCGCCGGGGATGCCACGGCCACCGAGATCTACGCCAAGGCCTACAGCAAGGACAAGACGTTCTACTCGTTCGATCGCAGCATGCAGGCCTACCGACGGATCTTCAGCGGCAAGGACAGTACGCTGGTGCTGCAACCGAACAGCGAGCTGTTCCGCTACTTCCAGAGCGCCGCCGGGGGCAGGCGCTGAGGGGCGGCGCCGTCGGGGGTCTCCTGCGAGGCTGACCCATGTGGCATAATCTGCTCTCGGCGATCGCGTTGATGCTGGTGATCGAAGGGATCCTGCCGTTCCTGAACCCCGAGGCGCTGCGCCGGGCCCTGGAACGGGCGGCGTGCCTTGAGCCGCGGGTGCTGCGTCTGTGCGGGCTGTTCAGCATGCTCGGCGGCGTGCTTCTGTTGTATGCCGCCAAGTGACGCTCGCACGGCGGGACCCATTCAGGATCGGACCATGATCGACCAGGACCGCTGGCTGCTGCCGGAAGGCATCGAAGAATTGCTTCCGCCGCGCGCTGCGCGTGTCGAGGGATTGCGCCGGCGCCTGCTGGATCTCTACCGGGGCTGGGGCTACGAGCTGGTCACGCCTCCGCTGATCGAATACCTGGAGTCGCTGCTCACCGGGATGGGCGGTGACTTGGACCTGCAGACTTTCAAGCTCACCGACCAACTCACCGGACGGCTGATGGGTGTGCGCGCGGATATCACGCCGCAGGTGGCGCGCATCGATGCCCATCGCCTCCAGCGGGAGGCGCCGGTACGTCTGTGCTATCTCGACCGGGTATTGCGCACCCGCCCCGAGGAATTCGGCGGCTCGCGCAGTCCGCTGCAGGTCGGGGCCGAACTCTACGGTCACACCGGGATCGAGAGCGATGTGGAGATCCTGTGCCTGATGCTGGAGACCCTGGAACTCACCGGGGTCCCGGACCTGCACGTCGACCTCGGTCACGTCGGTATCTACCGCGGGTTGGCGCGCGCCGCGGGCCTGAACGCGGAGCAGGAGGCGACGCTGTTCGATGCCCTGCAACGCAAGGCGCTGCCGGAACTGGGCGCGCTGCTCGAGGGTTACGGTGTGCGCGGCGCCGCACGCCGCGGGCTCGCGGGTCTGGCGGAATGGAACGGCGGCGAGGAGTGCCTGGACGAGGCGCAGGCGGCGCTGCGCGAGGCCCGGCACGGGGTCGGCGAGGCGCTCGCGGAACTGCGTGCCATCGCCGCCGCACTGCGCGCGCGCCGCCCCGGGCTGCCGCTCTATTTCGATCTGGCGGAGCTGCGCGGCTATCATTACCAGACCGGCGTGGTGTTCGCCGCCTTCACACCGAGATACGGGCAGGAGGTGGCGCGCGGCGGACGCTACGACGGGATCGGCCGGGTCTTCGGCCGCGCGCGTGCCGCCACCGGATTCAGCGCCGATCTGCAGCACCTCGTCGCGCTGGGTTCGGACGGGCCGGAGGCGGCTGCGGGCGGGATCTTCGCACCCTGGGGGGACGGCCCGGCGTTGCAGGCACGAATGCACGAGTTGCGCGCGACCGGCGAACGGGTCGTCTCGGTGTTGCCGGGACAGGCCGGCGGTGCCGCCGAGATGGGTTGCGACCGCCGGCTCGTCGAACGCGACGGCGAATGGCACGTAGAGCCCCTATAACACACCCCGCGGCACGGTCGGATTTGTCCGCGCCGTGGGACACGCGTAGTATGCGGCGGCGGTGAGCGGGGCAGCCGGGAAGAGGTCTGATGGGCAAGAATGTAGTCGTGGTCGGTACCCAGTGGGGCGACGAGGGCAAGGGCAAGGTGGTCGATCTGCTCACCGAGCGGGTCGCCGCCGTGGTGCGCTTTCAGGGCGGACACAACGCCGGGCACACCCTGGTGATCGATGGACGCAAGACGGTCCTGCACCTGATCCCTTCCGGGATCCTGCGCGAGGGCGTGCAGTGCCTGATCGGCAACGGTGTGGTGCTCTCGCCGCAGGCGCTCCTCGAAGAGATGGACATGCTGGCGGCCGGCGGTGTCCCGGCGCACGAGCGGCTGGCCATCAGCGAGGCCTGCCCGCTGATCCTCTCCTATCATGTCGCCCTGGACCACGCCCGCGAACGCGCGCGCGGCAAGGCCGCGATCGGGACCACCGGGCGCGGGATCGGGCCGGCCTACGAAGACAAGGTGGCGCGTCGCGCGTTGCGCCTCGGTGACCTGTTCCATCGCGAGCGTTTCGCGGCCAAACTCGGCGAGGTGCTCGACGCCCACAACTTCGCGTTGCAGCACTACTACAAGAGCGACCCGGTGGACTTCCGGCAGGTGCTCGAGGAGACGCTGGCGCTCGCCGATCGGCTGCGCCCGCTGGTCGCGGACGTACCGGAACTCCTGTACGGCTACCAGGCGCGCGGGGAATCGGTGCTCTTCGAAGGGGCGCAGGGCACGCTGCTCGATATCGACCACGGCACCTACCCGTTCGTGACCTCATCGAACACCACTGCCGGCGGTGCGTCCACCGGCACCGGCGTCGGCCCGCGCCATCTCGACTACGTACTGGGTATCACCAAGGCCTATACCACGCGTGTCGGCGCCGGACCGTTCCCCACCGAACTGCTCGACGCCATGGGCGGGCACCTCGCACGTCGCGGCCAGGAATTCGGTGCCACCACCGGGCGTCCGCGCCGCTGCGGCTGGTTCGACGCGGTCGCGCTACGGCGCTCGATCCGGATCAACAGCGTCTCCGGACTGTGCATCACCAAACTCGACGTACTCGACGGACTGGATACCATCCGGCTGTGCAAGGGTTACCGCTGCGCGGGCATGGAACGCGTCACGCCCCCGGTCGGCGCCGAGGCGATTGCCGACTGCGTCCCAGTCTACGAAGATCTGCCCGGCTGGAAGGAATCGACGGTGGGGGTGGAGCGCTACGACCGGCTGCCGGCCAACGCGCGTGCCTATCTCAAGCGCATCGAAGAGGTGGTGGACACGCCCGTGGACATCATCTCCACGGGACCGGAGCGCGACGATACGATCATCCTGCGCGATCCGTTCAGTTGACCATGGGGTCAGGCTTGACTTATGGGCATTCGTAGAGATTCCTTCCAATTCCATCAAGCCGTTCTTCGATCCAAAGTCCCCTGGTTTTCCGTTGATGCAATCGGCCGGCAGCTTGATCGAGCCCGGACTGTTTCCGTCCCAGGTGCGTAGCCGGATCGGTCAGCGCCAAGTCTTTCGCTTCCGGAACAACGAATGCCCATAAGTCAAGCCTGACCCCATGGTGCTTTTTTTAAGGACGTTCGCAGGCGCGCCGCTACGGGGTGGAGGCGGGGCCGGGCGTATCTTCCTGTGCGACGTTGTCCGCGGAGATCCGATATGGGCGGGATTACGATCGTCATCCAGAATGCGCCTTACAGCGGAGACAACAAGGCCTGGGATGGGTTGCGATTGGCGGGTGCGGCCCTGACGGAGGATCTTGCGGTGCGCGTTCACCTGTTGGACGACGGTGTGGAGCTGGCGCGCCGCGGCCGTCGGGTTCCGGAAGGGCTCGTCGATCTCGAACAGTTGCTGACCGAGTTGATCGACTGCGGCTTGGAGGTTTGTGCCTGCGGGATGGCGCTGGACGGCCATGCGATTTCCGAGGCGGAACTGGTCTCCGGAATCCGGCGGGGGTCGATGAAGTCGTTGATGGGCTGGTTGCGGGACAGTGATCAGGTGGTGGCGCTCTAGAACGTCCGTGTGCGACGGAGGCCTCCGTCGCCCGCCCGTGCGCTCCGAAGCGGAGTATTTCTACGACACTTCATTCCCTGCCGCTGCGCAGGTGGCGGCGCACATACCAAGCCGCCGCCAGCAGCAACGTACCCGCGATCAGTGCGTCGAAGCGGTGGAAGTATCCGCCCAGGGTATCCCAGTGTTCGCCGAGCTTGAGACCGATCCACGCCAAGCCGAGGCTCCAGAGCAGGGAGCCTGCAAAGGTATAGGCGATGAAGCGGGGCAGGTCCATTCGGGCCACTCCGGCGGGCAGGGCGATGAAGGTTCGCACCACCGGGAGGAGTCGCGCGACGAAGATCGTGATGTCGCCGTGGCGTTGGAACCAGCGGTCCGCCAGTTCCAGATCGTGCCGGGAGATGAGCAGGTAACGCCCGTATCGCTCCAGCGCCGGGCGCCCGCCCCGGGCGCCCGCGTAATAGGCGACCAGCGAGCCGAGGACGCAGCCCACCGCCCCCGCGATTCCGACCCCCCACAGGTTCAGCGTGCCCTGATAGACCAGGTAGCCGGAGAACGGAAGGATGATCTCCGAGGGCAGGGGGATGCATGCGCTTTCCACGGCCATCAGCAGCACGATTCCGGTGTACCCGAGGTGTGCGATGGTCGTCAGGATGATGCCGGCCATCCCGGTCAGGATCCGATCGATCATGATGCGATCATAGAGGAAGGCGCGGTGCGCGGGTGGGATAGAGGCGATGCGCCGGGCGGCGCGATCGGGCGCCGGCGCTGCGCACCGATCACCGTCCGGCCTTGGGACGGCGGGCGAGGAAATCCACGTTGCGCTTCCAAGCGCGTACGACGGCCCGCGGGGCGCCGTTGGGCCCGGGTTCGTTGCCGGAGGCATGACGCACGGCGCCTGTCATTGTCGCGGCGGGCACTTCATAGTGCCTTGGTCCGAGTGCGCCGCGCAGCCCGCTGCCGCCGCCGGCGGGTGCCGGGCGCGGCCGGACGAGCGTCCCCCCCCCTTTGCCACGGATGCCGGCATTCGCCCGGCGGTCCATGGGCTGCTGGAAAAAAGGAAGAAAGACACACCGTTCGGAAACTCTGCGCAGCCCCTGGACGGTGTCGGCTGCGGACCCGTTGGTGGTGGGCGTCCCTGCCCCTCTTTGCTTCCTTCCCTGGAACTGATCAATGCCTGATTTAAGTATTCAGGATCTTGTGGGTCATGTCAAAGGGTCGCTCGGGCGGATCGGCGATACGAGTCCTTTCCAATTCAGAGATGAGCCTGAACGTGGGCAGTGGGTGAGCCGGTTC
>CAZAQG010000073.1:0-11655 GCA_964487445.1 uncultured Chromatiales bacterium | reverse complement strand
GCCATGCCTGAGCGCCGTAGGAATCTCCGGCCTTTAGGCCGGGGAGGATGTCAAGATTCATCCCCCGATTCGTACGCACCCCGTTGTTTCAATCGACTGTTTTCATGAGGACGGTTATGGAGAGTTCGCCCGAAGGGCTGGCGGGGTATCGACGCGGTGTGGAGCGGATCCACGGGACGTGGCGGGCATTCCTCGGCAAGCGGGCGGAGCGGCTGGAACAGCAATCCCGCCATGGGGTCGCGGCGGAACGCGTCGCCGAGAACATTCTCGAAGATCTGTTCACTCAGGTGCTCGACTGGCCGCTGGCCGATCTCAACAACCAGGTGGGGTACGCCGATCTGTTGCTGTCGAGCTTGGGAATCAAATCTCTGCTCATCGAGGTCAAGCGACCGGGGGCGCTGGCCTGGAACCGGCGGGCGGTGGACCGGGCACTCGATCAGGCACTGCGCTATGCAGCGGAGCAAAAGGTCCTCTGTATTGCGGTGAGCGACGGGTGCATGCTCTATGCTGCGGATATCAAGGGCGGCGGGTTGAGGGATCGGGTATTCGTGTCCCTGAAGTCGAAGGAGCCGCCCGAGATGTTGTGGTGGCTCAGCCTGCATGGGATCTATCGGATGCGGACGGATACGCGAGGTGCAGCGCTCGATTTGTTGCCCAGGCCCTCGAGTCCGGTCAGTGCGGAAACGTTGCCGACCGATGACGCGCTTCTTCATCCCAGGTACCAGGTTCCCGCACGCTGTTTTGCGTATGTCGGGGACGCCGGTAATACTGCGACCTGGAAACTGCCCTACCGCACGGCCGATGGCGGCTCCGACGTGAAGCGGCTGCCAAAGGCCATACAAGCCATACTGAGCAACTATCGTGGCACGAAGGTGTCCAGCGTACCCGAGAAGGACATCCCGGATGTGCTGGTGCGTCTGGCGCGGGCGGCGATGAGCCTCGGCCGCATGCCGCATCAGTCGGGCAAGACGGCCGCCGTGTACGTCCAGCTCGAAGCGGTGTTGCGGCAGCTCGGCCGGCTGGATGAGGTGCTGGGTACGTAAGGTGACACGCTTGCCACGATTTCAAGTTTGTTCGAGCTTTTCGTTTTCCATCGCTGCCGGGGAGGTTGATTCATGGGAAATTACATGAAGGCCATGGTGTTGGACGGGCCGGGCGGGCGATTGGTGGAGCGGCGTATGCCGCAACCCCGGCCCGGGCCGGGGGAGATCCTGGTTCGGGTCCATGCCTGTGGTGTCTGTCGCACGGACCTGCATATCCTCGATGGAGACCTGGTGCCGCCGTCCTGGCCGGTGATTCCCGGCCACGAGGTCGTGGGGCACGTAGCGGCCTTGGGCGATGACGTCGAAGGGTTTTCTCCCGGCGAACGGGTGGGCGTGGCCTGGCTCGGGGGCGCTTGCGGCGAGTGCGAATATTGCCTTCGTGGCGAGGAGAATTTGTGTCCGAAGGCCGAGTTCACCGGCTTCTCCCGCCCCGGCGGATATGCGCAATATTTGGCCGCACGCGCCGATTTCGTCTATCGGTTGCCGCCGGGAGAAGACCTCTCGATGGCGCCGCTTCTGTGCGCCGGCCTGATCGGCTACCGTACCTGGCGTCTGGCGGGCCAGGCGGAACGTGTGGGTCTCTACGGTTTCGGGGCCGCGGCCCACATACTGGCGCAGATTTTGCGCATGCAGGGCAAACAGGTCTATGCCTTCACGCGACCGGGCGATGAACGCACCCAGGCGTTCGCGCGTCGACTCGGCGCCGCTTGGGCCGGCGGGGCGGACGAGATGCCGCCCGAGCCGCTGGATGCAGCGCTGATATTCGCGCCGGTGGGCGCCCTGATTCCCGCCGCGCTGGCCGCGGTGCGCCCCGGCGGCAGCGTGGTCTGCGGCGGCATCCATATGTCCGATATTCCCCGCTTCCCCTATTCCCTGCTATGGGGGGAAAGAAGGCTGCGCTCGGTGGCGAACCTGACCCGCGCCGACGGCGTGGATTTTTTCCAGGTGGCCCGGAAGTCCCAACTGGATATCGAGACGCATCCTTATCCGCTCGGCGCGGCGAATGAGGCGCTGGACGACCTGCGGGCCGGGCGATTTGAGGGTGCTGCCGTACTGGCCATCGATGGGATCGGACTCGATTGATATTTCAGGTCAACGTCGTCGGCGGGCCGAGGCCCGCCCTACGTACCCCGTCATCCATCGCCACCCCCGGGCTTGCCCGGCCGGCGCGGTTGACCGGTTGGGATTCAGGTAGTGATCCTGGATTTCGCTGCGCTGTATCCGGGCTACGGTTCGTTCAGAAGGACGGCAGGTCGGGGCGGTGGTCGGCGACGATGCCGACGCCTTCGACCTCGACCAGCCACTCGGGGCGGCAGACCGCGCCGGCGACGATCACGCGGGGCAGGTTCGGGAGGCGCTCACGCAGGCGCGCGTCGATGCGGGGATAGTCGGCCGGGTCGCGCAGGTAGACGATCAGGTACATCAGGTCCGCGAGTCCGGATCCGCCGGCGCGCATCAGGGCATCGACGTTGGCGAGCGCCTGGTCGAGCTGGCGCAGGACGTCGCCGAGGTGCACCACCCGCCCGGTGCGATCGATGCTCGCGGTTCCCGAGATGAACAGGTGCGCCCGATCGGCGTAGGCCACGCGCGTCCCACGTTCGAAGGTCACGTGGTAGTCCTGAGTCGGGCACATGTGCTCGAAGTCGTTGAGATAGGTCACCTGCCCCGGTACCAGCCCCAGGATCGAGTAGGCGTCCATCGACACGAGGTCCGAGCGGTGGGCGCATGCGCCCTCGATTCCGGTGCTGGCGAGGTAGTGGGTCGCCGGGGTCAGCCCGTGGCGGGTGAAGATCTCGGTCCGGGCATCGACCAGTCCCTGGTAGAAGACGTCGACATTCTTGATGTACAGCCACGTCCGGATGCAATGATCGCGCAGTGTGCCGCCTTGGGCCGCCAATGCGTCGATCAGCTCCTCGAACACTTCGCGGGTTTGCGTTTCCACCGGATCGGCGGACGCATCGCAGGCGCCGGCACACAGACGGGTGCTCCACAGATGACCCAGGCCGTCGTGGCGCACGAGCATGTGCTTGACCGACAGGCGCTCCTTGAGCGGCGGTTCCGGACGATCGAGGTGATAGGCCAGCAGGGCGATCTTGGCACCGGACAGCGGCGGCTGCTGGATGATCGAGACCGCCACCGGGCTGTGCGGAAGATCCGCGGCCAGGCTGCTCTCACGCACCAGGGCGGCTTGGTTCAACACGTCGCTCAGAAAGATGCGCCGGAACACCGCCGTCTCGGGGGCGAGCCCGAGCGCGGTGCGGATCTCCTCGTAGCGCCTGCAGACGAACGCGACCTGCTCGGGGAACGCAAGGGCCTGCGGCGCCTCCACGAAGAGGAAATGCTCTCCCGTCGCGCCCTTCCCCCGAAACGACCGCGCCGGAATGTCGCCCTCAGCCGGCATGGGCGAGATCCTTCGCCGCGGCGTATCGATTCGACATCCTCGTGACGGGCACCGGGGGGACGGGCCGGTTCAGGCGACGACGATCGGACGGTCCGGAAACGCGAGTTGATCCCGGTCCCGCCAGTCCGAACGCACGTAATTGACTTCGAGCAGCCGCCGCACGCCGCGGATCGGCCGCGGCTCGAACCCGTGCCAGGTGTCGGGACCGGGGACGAAGATCACGGCCGAGTTGAACTGTGCCGGGGTCCTGCCCACCCAGCGGCGTTCGGAGTCGTAGATATCGGTGCCCCACTCCTTCGCCTCCGGTCCGGTGCACAGGTAGAGGACCATCGAAAACAGCTTTTCCGGGATGTCCCGGTGCGGTTCGAGCCAAGCGCCGTCGGTGTCCTGGATATACTCCATGCGCAGATAGCCGCCCGCGACCTCGATCCCGCAGGTCTCCTGAAAGAGACGCGCGATCTGCGGACGTTGCAAGCCCTCGGCGAACGCGGCGCACGTCGGAAACCGCGCCCGCAGTTCGGGCGTGAAGAAGGTGCGCTTGCGGTTGTCGGTATCCCGGACTCCGTGGGAATCTCCGACTATCGGCGGCACGATCGGCAGGACCAGGACACCCACGGCCAAGTCCTCGGGCAGGACGTCGCTCAGAGCCCAATGACGGTACGGGGTGTCGTCGCGCCGCGCCGCGCGCAACGCACGGGCGAAATGCTCGGCGACGGCGGAGGCGTCCGGCACGCGGGGGAAGGTCATGGCGGCTGCGATCTCTGTCCGGAAATCCCTGGTACCGCTAGCGCGGCGCCCAGTCGATGATCTTGCGCAGGACCGGGACCGATTTGGCGAAGGCGCTCACGCGGTGGCGGAAATACTCGCGCCTGACGTAGGCCTCGGAATCGACGAAGCACAACTGCAGGCTCATGCGCTCGCCCTTCTGGGGCAGGAAGCCGTGCCAGGAATGGTCGCACACGCGGAACAGGAGCATCCGCCCGAACTCGGGCGGGTATTCGAAGGCGACGTCCTCGCGGTCCGAGCTGCGCAGGATCCGCAGGTGGCCGCGCTCGTAGGGCCATTCGCGACTGAAACCGAGCAGTACCGTGACGATCTTGTGCTTGGAATCCGGGTGTGCGTAGCCTTCGTTGTAGTGGCCCGTCGTGTTCCCCATCATCACGATCACGGGGGGATAGGCGCTCAGGTCCATATCGAACTTCTGTTCCACCACCCGCCGGAACCGGGGACTGAGCAGGTCCTTGACGGCGGCCTCGAAGCGCGATCCATAGCGCAGGCTCGGCAGCCCGTAACTGCCGCGGTCGGGGATGTGCGGCGCATCGGCGAGCACCTCGTCCTTGAACCGCTCGGGAATGGCGTGCTCGACGAAGCTGAAGTCGTAGGGGTCGTGGTGCAGCTCGGCGGCGGTGATGGCCGCCTCGTCGAGCAGCGAAAATGGGGCGTCGTGATCTATCATCCTCGGGCCTCTTCCCGGGCCGTCGCGCGCGGGTGATAGTGCCATGCTAGGAATGATCCGCAAGGTGCAACTTGATCTGGATCAATTCGCGGTTTGTCCGGCCGACCCGGGGGCGCGAATAGCGCGGACCCGGCTGCGTGATGGGCCGGCTGTGCCTCGAACCCGGCTGCGGGCTCGCGGCCTGGGGCATCGGGCCCGCAGCCGGGCCTCACGCGACGGTGCGCTCGTTCATCCATGCCGCAAGCGCCTCGGAGCCGCCGATGTGCACCCCGTCGGCGAACGCCTGCGGGACGGTGTCGGCCCCGGTGACCGCCCGCAGGGCGGCGAGCGATGCGCCCTCCCCCACGACGATCTCCTGGTAGGGCAGCGCGGCCTCGGTCAGCAGCGCCTTGGCGCGCGCGCAGTACGGACAACCCGGACGGGTAAACAGGGCGATCTTCGGGAGTGCCGCGGCCTTTGGGTTCAGATGGTGCAGCATCGTGTCGGCATCGGAGACCTCGTAGGGGTCCCCCGCGCCCTGCGGCTCGATGAACATCTTCTCGATGACGCCGTCGCGCACCAGCATCGAGTAGCGCCACGAGCGCCGGCCGAAGCCCAGGTCCTCCTTGTCGACGAGCATCCCCATGGCCGCGGTGAACGTACCGTTGCCGTCCGGAAGGAAGCGGATCCGCTCCGCACCTTGCTCCTTGCGCCAGGCATCCATGACGAAGGCATCGTTGACCGAGATGCAGACGATCTCGTCCACATTGTTCGCGCGGAACACCGGCGCCAGTTCATTGAAGCGCGGCACGTGCGCGGAGGAACAAGTCGGCGTGAACGCGCCGGGCAGCGCGAACACCACCACCGTTCGTCCCGCGAACACCTCCTTGCTCGTCACCTCGGCCCAGTCGTCGTCGCGTCGTACGCGAAACGTCACCTCGGGTACTCGTTGCCCTTCACGATTTTCCAACATGCGTCGTTCTCCTGTAGTCGTTCCCCTGTACCGGTTGCTCGCCGCCGGGTATCCGCGCCGCTACGCCGACACCCGATCGTCCGAAACTCAGCAATAGTACGGCGTAACCCCTTGAAACATCAAGAGGAACGCAACGGATGTACCGGGAAGCAGGCCACCAGGGCCGTGGTCTCCGTCGAACTTCGCCCCTTCGCCGCAGGCATTGACAGCGCCGGTCGAGGCGCCACGCGCCCCATGCCCGGCGCCCCCCGAAAAAAAAGCGGCCCGAAGGCCGCTTCCCCCCCCTTGCAAGGTGGTTCACGAATCAGTGTTGCCGCGTCCGCCGCCGCGTCCAGGCGAGCAGGAACGCCCCCAGGCCGAGCAGCGCCAGCGTGCCGGGCTCGGGTACGGGGGGCACGCCGCCGCCACCGGTATCCTTACGCGCGGCGTAGTCGAAGGAAAGGTCCTCGAGGACCTTTTGCCGGGCAGTTGTGTCCAGACTGAGCACCCGCAGGAGGTTTCCCGTAGTTCCATCGAAGATGCTGATTGAGTGCTTGTAGATGTTCGAGACGTAGAAATCGGTCCCGTCGAAGGCGATGCCCGTAGATCGTTCCCCGGTCTCGAGGAAATCCGCGGTCAAGAGATTCCCATCGATATCATAGACGTCGTAGACTCCTCCATAGGCGGCGTCACCGCGATTGGCAATGAGCTTGCCGTTGAAGTACTCCAGTCCGTCATAACTATTACCGGCTTTCGCCAAGCTCACGGTCTTGATGGTGTCGCCGGTCGCCGGATCGATCCGGTAGGCGTTTTCATTACCCGTATAGTCCGAGGTCCAAAACGCACTCCCGTCCCAGCCGATGGTCGACATGCTCCGGACGGCGGTGGTGATCGGCGAGCCGAGATCGGAGCCGTCGATCGCACTCATGCGGTAGATATTCTTGTCGCTAACCAGTGTGTAATAGAGGATATTTCCCACCTGCACGACACCCCGGCCGTTGCCGCTGTGCGGTGAGAGGAACTCGTGGACCAGGGTGCCCGTGGTGCTATCGTAGGCCTGAATGTACGGTGCCCCGCTGCTCGCGTTGTTGCCCCATATGAGCCCCGCCTGAGCGGTGCCACCTACCATCAACAGGGCCAACCCCAGCCAGCCAATCAATTGCCTTCTCATGATCCGTCCCCCCTTTGCGTCTGCGTGAAGCGCCCGTTCATCGACTGCATCATTTCTGGGTCGATGGGAAACCCGGTGTGCATGATGTTGCGAGATCTATGCCAGAATTTTTAATTGCCGGAACATCAAAACGTTATATGGTTCTTTGTGTAGTCATAAAAATGACATGTAAAAAATCTGGACATAAAATCCCGATCGAAACACGGACTGTTTTTAGATCGAACATGCAGAATCATCCGCAGCCTACTGTTGCAAATAGTATTATCGTTTTTTTGACTATGATCGAGCTTGGTTTTGGGGGTGTAAAATCCGTTGACACCGGTTGCGGGATCCTCTGACGGGAAGACGGCTCCTCGGTACATCCGCCATTTACATCGGCTCCCCGTCTCCGGAGAATGCGACGGATCCCGGCTTCGTCACGGACCATGACCGACACCGATACCTCCGACCTCACGCCTCCCCTACGCCGTGCCCTGCTCACCAACGAGTTCATGCCCTCGCCCGGCGGCGTGGAGCGGCTGCTCTATCTGCGTGCGAGCGAGTTCGAGCCGTCCGGGATCACGGTCTTCGCCCCGTGCGTGCCGGGCTGTGCGGACTTCGACGTCGGCCGGCCTTACACGACCCGGCGCACCGCCGTGCCCGGCGCCGCCATCCCCGGCTGGCGCGACTTGGCGCGCTCGCTCGCCCCGGCCCTGCGCCTGTACCGCGAGCACCGCCGGACCCCCTTCCAGTTGATCGAGTGCGGCCAAACCTTCCCCACCGCCCTCGTCGCCCTCGCGCTGCGCCGCCTCACCGGCACGCCCTACCTGGTCTGGGTGCACGGCAACGATCTGCTCGGCCCGGCGCGCTACCGGCTCTTGCGCGTTGCGATCCGCGCCGCGCTGTGCCGCGCAGAGGCCATCGTGACCAACAGCACCTACACGGCGCGGCTGATCGCCGGTTTCGGAGTGCCCGAGGCGCGCATCCGCGTGATCGAACCGGTGGTCGACCTGCGCAAGTTCCGGCCGCAAGCGTCCTCCCCGGAGTTGCGCGACCGTTATGCGCTCGGCGATGGACCCGTGCTGCTCACCGTATGCCGGCTGGTGCGGCGCAAGGGCGTGGATCTCGTCATCGAGGCCCTTGCGCGCCTGGCACCGTCACATCCCGGACTGCGCTACCTCGTGGTCGGCGCAGGCCCGGAGCGGCGCAACCTCGAGACGTTGGCACGCCGGCACGGGGTCGCCGAGCGGGTGATCTTCGCGGGATCGGTGCCGGAGGAGGAACTGCCCGCGCACTACCACTTGGCCTCGGTGTTCGCGATGCCCAGCCGCTACCTCGGCGCCGAAGCGAGCGTCGAGGGGTTGGGGCTGGTCTATCTCGAAGCGATGGCGAGCGGCTTGCCGGTGGTGGCCGGGCGTAGCGGCGGGGTACCCGATATCGTGCACGATGGGATCAATGGCCTATTGGTCGACCCGGGCTCCGTGGAGGCACTCGTTCGTGCACTCGATACGCTGCTTGGCGACCCGGAGCACGCCGCGCGTCTCGGCGCCGGCGGGCTTGCGTTCGTGCATCGCCCCCGAACCTGGGATGCCCTCGCCCCATAGGTGGGGCAAGCTCCGCCCTATGGGCCCTGCAACAGCCGGGACATACGGTAGGGCCGGGCGAGCCCGGCCGACGCCGCTGAAATCGGACCGCGACATCGAGGGATAGCCAATATCGCGCGGATCAGCGGGCTCCGGCCGCCTCCCGTGCCGAGCCCGGGCCGTCGGTACCCTCCGCCGTCACCCCGAACTCGTCCAGGAACCGCGCGAACGCGTGCCAGTGCCGGCGCTGGGCGCGGATCCGCCAGCCCATCACCAGACTGAACCCGATCAGCTCCCACAGAAAGTACAGCCACGGCACCCCGAACACCGCGCCCAGGAAGATCCCGAGGGTGCGATAATTCGACGAGAGCAGCGCCCAGGCCCGCACCGGGCCCGCGAAGAGTTCCCGGTAGCGGGCCCGGATGCGCGCCTGCGCCTCCGGGTGCCGGGCCAGAACCGCCGCGAGCCGCTCGCGCAGGCGCACGGCACCGCCCGAGGTCAGGTACTGCAACTGCACGTAGCGCACGTACAACCGGTGCAACGGGCCGCCGCGCCGGGCACGCAGGTCTTCGAGCCGCGGCAGCTCCGCGGAGCGCTTGTCGTGGCCCCAAAAGTCGTACTCCTGGCGTTGCAGCTCGTAGGCCGCCGACTGCACGGCATGGGCGAGCCCGGCGAGCGCCACCAGCCCCCACAGCTCGGGCCCGAGGCGTTCCGCCATGGCCAGACCCAGCCCCGCGTAGACGGAGAGGAAGGTCACGTAGTCGCAGATCCCGTCGATGATCTTGCCGAACGGCGACTGGCGATGGGTCAACCGGGCGAGCTGACCGTCGCTCCCGTCCAGGATGTGCCAGGCGATCATCAGGGCGAAGCCGAGCGGCGGTCCCCACCACGACGTGTAATGAAAGTAGGCGATGCCGGCGAGGATTCCGCACGCCATGCCGGTGAACGAGACGAGGTTCGGCGTCACTCCAATGCGTGCGAACCACAGCGTCAGGCGGCGTGAGGCGGGATGGATGAACCGGAGATTGGTGAACTCCTCGATCTCCGGCGTGCGAGAGGCCGATTCCAGGTCTTCCAGTGTCGCCTTGGCGGTCGCTTCGGCAGAGGCCGGCCGGCCCGAAGCGTCCGCGCTCAAAGCAGGCCCTGGTCGATCAACTGCTCCCCCTTGTGGAACGCCGCGGGATCGTCGACGTCGACCCAGAGCCGATCCTTGATGTCGAAGCTGCGCGCCTTGCCCCACTCGGCGAGCACGTTCATCGCCCCGGAGATGCTCTCGTCGCCGCGCGCGAAACTCTCCTCCAAGGCGTCGAAGAGCACCGGCGTGCACAGGAACACGCCGGTATCGATGGCGTTGTAGTCCCGAATCACCTTGCCGACGAGTTGGATACGCCCATCGGAACAGCGCACCCGGGTCACGTCTTCCGGGTCGTTGAGCGGGTTCTCGATGTTGTGGTCGACGCACAATGTGACGGTGTCCGGCTCATGCGGCGCGGCGAGCACGTCGCGGATGATGTCCGGATCGACCAGGTGGTCGCACATGGTCAGCAGAAACGGCCCGGACAGATAGTCCCTGGCCTTGTATACCGATACCCCGTTGGCGCGGTCCCAGTCCTCGTTGATCACGTGCGTAATGGACACGTGTTCACGGGCGGCGAACGCGTCGAGCGCGGCGCGCAACGGTGCGCCGCGGTAGCCGCTCACCACGTGGAACGTCTCCACGCCCGCGCGGCGTGCGTTGTTGATCACCCGCTCGATCAGCGGCACGCCCTTGACCTTGATGAGCGGTTTGCTCTCGCCCTTCTCGCGGAGCCGGGCACCCTGCCCCGCCGCCACGATCAGACCGTTCATCCCACGGCCCTCGCCGCCCGCAGGTGGTTGCGAATGAAGGTCTCGGTCCGCTCATAGGCCTCGTCGTCCGTGAACTGGCGCGCCGGGTGCTTGCAGAAGTACGCCGAAGGCGCCTCCAGGACCCCGCCCTCTCCGCTGAGCAGCGCCAGCTTGCAGCAGCGGACCATGTCGATCGCCACCCCGGCCGAGTTGGGAGAGTCCTCCACGGAGAGCCGCAACTCGATGTCCATCGGCACGTCGCCGAACAGACGGCCCTCCATGCGCAGAAAACAGAGCTTGTTATCGTTCTGCCAGGGCACGTAGTCGCTCGGACCGACGTGGATGTTCTCGTCGGTGATACGCGTCTCGGCCACCGCCTGGACGGCCTCGGTCTTGGAGACCTTCTTCGATTCCAGGCGCGTCTGGTTCTTCATGTTGAGGAAATCGGTGTTGCCGCCGGTGTTGAGCTGGTAGGTACGCATCAGCTTGACGCCGCGCTTGGCGAACAGGTCGGTCAGTATGCGGTGCGTGATCGTCGCGCCGAGCTGCGACTTGATGTCATCGCCGATGATCGGAAGGTTGCGCGCCTTGAAGCGGCGTGCGTACTCGGGGTCGCTGGCGATGAACACCGGCATATTGTTGATGAACCCCACCCCCGCCTCCAGCGCGCACTCCGCGTAGAAGCGCGCCGCCTGCTCGGAGCCCACCGGCATGTAGTTGAGCAGGATCTCCGTGCCGTTCTCCTTGAGCATGCGGACCACGTCCTCCTTGGAAGGCTGCTCGGCATCGGCGACCATGAAGGTGCGGTTCTCCTCGTAATTCGCCATGTGCTCGGAGACGCCGTCCAGGACCTGCCCCATCCGCACCGTGACCCCGCCGGCCGGCAGATCACCGCAGAACACCGTGGTGCAGTTGGGCTTGGCGAAGATCGCCTCGTTGATGTCACGCCCGACTTTGCGCTTGTCGATGTCGAAGGCCGCCACGACCTCGATGTCGCAGGGCCGGTAGCCGCCGACCTCCACGTGCATCAAACCGTTGACACCCTCGGCGCAACGCTCGGGCGTATAGTAATGAATCCCCTGAATCAGGGAACTCGCACAATTGCCCACCCCGGCGATCGCGATCCGTATCTTGGGCGTCTTGGCCATCCTGCACCTCGCTGACATAAAAAACTAAACATAAACAGTCTGTTAAAAGCGCACTACCGGTCGACGGTACAATACCCGCGGAAAAAGGGCAAGCGCGGCGTTTCCGGCCCTCTCCG
>CAZAQG010000072.1:4278-11660 GCA_964487445.1 uncultured Chromatiales bacterium | reverse complement strand
TTATTTTTTTAGCACCATTCCGTGATCTCATGCGCCCGGCTGCACGTCCGGGGCTTCCATGCTCAGCACACCGGCGTCGTAATCGTAATCCAGCAGCTCGGCGTAACGCGCCCACTGGATCACCACCGAGAGCACGCGCTCGGACTCCTGTTCGCTGAGGCGGTCCTCCAACTCGCGCAGAAAGCGTTCCTCGGGGGCGCGGCGCTGGGGACGCTCGTCGAGCACCCGCAGGATGTGCGCCACGAGCGGCACCCGGCGCACCAGATGCTCGGCGAAGATTCGCCTGCGCTGCTGCTGATCACCGTCTACGAAGACCTTGCCGAGCCGCGTCATGCGAATGCGGCGCTCGGCCACATGCGCGAGGCCGAGCAGTTCGAGGGCATCGACGATGGCGAACAGCGTGTCCAGATCCAGATGCATCTCCTCGGCGAGTTCCGAGAGCTCCGCACCGCCGTGATCACCGGATTGATCGAGCTGTTCCAGGACACCGGACACCTGCGCCACGCTGACTTCGGGCAGCCGATAGGCGAGGCCCACGCGGCCTCCGTGGACGGCGCCGCCGGTGGAGCCCGCCGCGGCCGTAGTCATGATGCCGTAGATCCGCTCCACGAGCGCGCGAAACGAGGCCGACTCCCGGTCCCGGGGGTGCTTGAGCGTGACCCGCACCTCGTCCTTCACGCGCCCCGGGTTGCTGTCGAACACCAACACGCGATCGGCAAGGAACAGGGCCTCCTCGATGCTGTGGGAGACCATCACGATGGCCTGAGTGGGGATCAGGCGTTCGCTCCACAGATCGAGCAGGTCGGCGCGCAGCGACTCCGCGGTCGGCACATCCAGGGCGGAGAACGCCTCGTCCATCAGCAGCACATCGGGATCGACCACCAGCGCACGGGCAAAGCCCACGCGCTGACGCATCCCGCCGCTCAACTCCTTCGGGTACGCGGATTCGTAGCCGCTCAACCCGATCATCTCGATGACTTCGTCGGCGCGCCGGTTGCGTTCTCCCACCTCCACGCCCCGCGCCTCCAGGCCGAGGGTCACGTTCTGCAGCACGGTAAGCCACGGGAACAGTGCGAAGCTCTGAAACACCATGCTGATCCCGGCCGCCGGCCCGGTGACCGGCCTACCACGGTAGAGGACCGTGCCCGCGCTCGGTTCGACCAGTCCGCACATGATGCGCAGCAGGGTCGACTTTCCGCACCCCGAGCGACCGAGGATCGCGACGATCTCCCCTTCCTGCACCGCGAGGTTGATATCCTCCAGGATCTTCACGCGGACGCCCGACTCGGCGGCCGGGTAGGATTGGCCGACCCCGCGCAGCTCCAACAGGGGCGTGGGATGTGATTCGTTCATCGTGATCATCCGCCCAGACTGAATCGTTCTTCGGCGTAGCGGTGCAGGCGCCGCCAGACGAAGCGGTTAAAGGCAAGCACGTAGAGACTCATCACGGCGATCCCCAGCGCGACACGCGGATGATCCCCCGCAGCGGTCTGCTGCGCAATGTAGGCGCCAAGGCCCGTGGCCGTGAGCTGCGTGTTGCCCCAGTTGACCACCTCCGCCACCACGCTGGCATTCCACGCACCGCCAAAGGCGGTCAATCCACCCGTCACGAAAGCCGGGAAGATCGCCGGCAGGATCAGTCGCCGCCACCGCTGCCAGCGCCCGAGACCGAGATTGCGCGCGATCTCGCGCAGGTCCCCCGGCAGCAGCGACGCCCCGGCAATAACGTTGAACAGTATGTACCACTGCGTGCCGAGGATCATCAGCGGGCTCAGCCAGATCTGCACGTTGAGATGGTAGTGCACGATACCCATCACCGCGAGCGGGAACAGCAGGTTCGCCGGGAATGCGGCGAGGAACTGCGCCAGCGGCTGCACCGCCCGGGCCACGCGCGGGCGCTCACCGACCCACACACCGACCGGCACCCAAATCAGCGAAGCCAGCGCGACCAGCACTACGACGCGCGCGGCCGTCGCCGCCCCGTACAGGAAGACCTCCCCTATCTCCCGGTAGCTCACCGCCGCCGTCACATACCGGGCGAAACCGATGCTCAAGGCGCTGACCGCGACGATCAGTCCGTAACGCCACAACCGCGCCAACCATCGCTCCTCGCGGCGGATGAAGTGGCGCAGCAATACCAGCGGGGCCGATTCGGCACGCCGCGGGAGCACCGGGATCACCGGGACCAACCGCCGCCGGATCAGGGCCGGGATCCGCACCACTCGGCGCATCACCTCGGCACGCCGCAACAGGGTCAGCACCCAGGACTCGGAGGGCGTATCGCTCGCCAACGCCTCGAAACGAAAACGCTCCGACCAGGCCACCAGCGGGCGGAACAGCAACTGATCGTAGAGGAAGATCACCACGAACATCGCCGCGATCGCATAGCCGATCGCGGTCAGGTCCTTGTGCTCGATCGCCAGGGCGATATAGGAGCCGACACCGGGGAGGAAGATGTGATGCCCGGAGACGCTGATGGCCTCCGAGGCGACCACGAAGAACCAGCCGCCGGAAGCGGACATCATGGCGTTCCATACCAGCGAGGGCAGCGCGAACGGGACTTCCAGCTTCCAGAAGCGCTGCCACGAGGAGAGCCGGAACAGGTGCGCGGCCTGGGACAGATCCTTGGGCACCATCTTCAGGGAATGGTAGAAGCTGAATGCCATGTTCCAGGCCTGCGAGGTGAAGATCGCGAACACCGCCGCCGCCTCGGGTCCCAGAAGGCTGCCGTGGAACAGGTGGATGAAGCCGACCACCGTGATCGACAGAAACCCCAGGATCGGTACCGACTGCAGCACGTCCAGGATCGGAATCAGAAGCGCCTCGGCGCGACGGTTCTTGGCGGCGAATGTCGCATAGGTGAAGGTGAACAGCAGCGAGAGCACCATGGCCGCCACCATGCGCAGGGTGGTGCGCAGCGCGTAGTAGGGGAGATGGCGTGGATCCAGGGAGAGCGGCAGCGCCTCGCCCAGGTGGTAGGGGACCGCCATCTGGCGCGTCCCCCAGGAGAGGAGGAACAGCAGCCCGAGCACCAGCGGGATCGCCACCAAGTCCCAGCGGTTCGGCGCACCGAACAGCGCACGTGCGGCGCGTACCGGGGCATCCAGGCGCACATGCGACATGAGTTTTCCTTTGGTTTTACAGAGGGTCGCCGGTAATGCGCCGCCGGCGCGGGGACGACCGCGGCCGAGGCCGACGCCGCCGGTTCCCCGGCCGTGCGCAATGGTAGCCGAACTCCCGTGCCGCGGCACGGGGCCGGTACTTGCCAGAGGCGGGTTCGTACACTAAACTGACCGGGCGGTCAGCATTCGGAATCGGGTATCCGCCGGAGGACCCATGAACCTGCCGCAACGCGGCCCCATCCCGCCCGCCCGCACCAATAGCGCCCGGTCGATCCTCGCCGCCGCCGAGGCACTGTTTGCCGAGCGCGGCTACAACGCGGTTCCGGTCAGCGCCATTGCCGCACGTGCGGGCGTCAGCAAGGCCAACGTCTTTCATCACTTCAAGACCAAGGACCGTCTGTATCTGGCGGTGCTGCGGCGCGCCTGCGGTGCATCCACGCAGGTATGGCGCGAGCGGATGGCGGGCGACGGGGCCTTCGGGGAGCGCATCCGGCACGCGGCGCGCGCCCATCTGCTGCACCTGCTTGAACAGGAAGACGTCTCGCGCCTCATCCTGCGCGAGGTCGTGGAGAACGGACCGCGCCGCGGACCGGAACTGGCCGAACAGGTATTCGACGAAGACTTCGCCGGGTTGGTGCAGGTGATCCGCGAAGGGCAGCACCACGGCGAATTGCGCCGCGAGGCCGACCCGGCGGTGGTGGCCGCACTGCTGCTCGGCGCGGATGTGTTCTTCTTCCTCGCACGCAGCGTGCTGATCCACATGAAGACGGCGACCTTCGCCGTCGACCCGGAACGCTACAGTGCCTTGCTCATGGATTACCTGTTGAGCGGGCTGGCACCAAACGGCGCGGACGGTCTCGACGCAAAATCCGACCGCTGAACCTGCGACGCACGCCCCCGCACCCGGCGTAACCGGTTGCGATTCAGGTTCCTACAGGAGTCGATGCGGGGTGTCGTCCGGGCACGACGCCCGACACTCCCCGTCATCCAACGGTCACCCGTGCGACGCTATACTTCGAGCCGGGTCCCCGGAAACCTCGGGCAATCGGCGACGATCGTTCTTCCCGCACCGGCGGATCGCCGATGCAACGCCCCCGCGCCGGGCGCCGTTCCCGTCCCGCGCAACGCCCCGCCCGGGACCATTGCGGATGACCCCCTCATTTCAAGGAGAGTAGCGACCATGGCATGGTTCAATGACACGATTTTCCTGCGCAAGACGGCCCTCGCCGAACGGCTTGAGCGGCCCATGGCGGACCTCGCCGGACGCTGCGCACTGGCATGGGGCGAATCCGGACGGCTCGATCAGTCGTTGGTGGACACCCTGCCCCTGCTGCCGCACTGCTGCGTGCTCTACGCCCTCAACAGCGCCGGCACCCAGGTGTCGGCGAACGTCTCGCACGAAGGTGTGGATCCCGCACGCCGCGGCCAGGACCTCTCCACGCGTCCCTATCTCGCAGGCGCCCTGCCGTTTCGCGGCTTCGGTCTGTCCCATCCCTATACCGGCCGCAACGGGATCTCACCGTGCATTACCGCCCTGCAGGCGGTTCATTCCGCCACCGGACCGCTGGGCTTCGTGGCGGCCGACTTCGACGTCAAGGAACTCCCGCCGGCACCGGTCACTACCGCGCTGCACACCGATTGGCACCAATACCGGGGAGACCCGGTGATCCGCGAAATGGTGTTCCAGCAACGCCGTATTCCCAGTGTCATGGACGAACACACAGACACGGTGATCACGCTGCTCGACGTGCTGGTGCGCGAACACGGGGTGTTTCACAGCAAGCTCCACCTGTCCAGTTCGCGGGCGGTACTATGGCTGTACGATGATCCGTATCACTACCGGCTGCACACCCTCGCCGAATTGATCGATCCGACGATGTGCCTGCCGTATCCCAAGCGACCCTATCCGGAGGAAGCGACCCTTCCGCCCGAATTGGTACATCCCGTGCTGGAACAACTCAAGGCCCTGCGCCGGGCCGACGAGACCATCTACCTGCGCTCGGCATCGCTCAACATCATGAACGGCCTCGTGCGCCTGACCTTCTCCTGCGACGGCTCCCATTACCTGCCGGCCGAGGAGTTCCTGCGCAGGGACGCCTCCTTCTGGTTCGGTTGAGGGCGCCGGCACGGATCGATCCCACCGCTCGCGCCGAATCGGACCGATTCGGCGCTTTGGTTCCCGCGCGCAAGCCGGTACCATAGGCCCGCTCCCACCGCGAGCGCCCTGTCTGCATGCGGAGCACAGACAGGCGCGACCGCCACCGGGCCTCGGTAGCTCAGCTGGATAGAGCATCCCCCTCCTAAGGGGAAGGTCCCAGGTTCGAATCCTGGCCGGGGCACTTAAAAATCAAATAGTCACCTCCTGACTGAACCATAACGGCGAGCGAGGCCATGCGCGTATCCGAATTTCCCTTACAGACCGCACGTGAAGTACCGGCGGAGGCCGAGATCGCCAGCCACCGGCTTATGCTGCGCGCGGGCATGATCCGCAAACTCGCCGCGGGTCTCTACGCATGGTTGCCGCTGGGGCTGCGGGTGCTGCGCAAGGTCGAGACCGTGGTGCGCGAGGAAATGGATCGCGCCGGGGCGCTGGAACTCCTGATGCCGGTCGTGCAGCCGGCCGAGTTGTGGCGTGAGTCGGGGCGCTGGGAGCAGTACGGACCGGAGTTGCTGCGCCTGCACGACCGCCACGACCGCGAGTTCTGCTTCGGGCCCACGCACGAGGAGGTCATCACGGATCTGGTGCGCCGTGAGATCCGCAGCTACAAGCAGCTCCCGGTCACCTACTACCAGATCCAGACCAAATTCCGCGACGAGATCCGGCCGCGCTTCGGCGTGATGCGCGCGCGCGAGTTCCTGATGAAGGACGCCTACTCCTTCCACCTCGACGAGGCGTCGTTGCAGCGGACCTACGCGCGGATGCACGAAGCCTACAGCCGCATCTTCACCCGTCTGGGCCTGACCTTCCGGGCGGTGCATGCCGCCACGGGGAGCATCGGCGGCAGCCTCTCCCACGAATTCCACGTGCTGGCGGACTCCGGCGAGGACGCCATCGCCGTCTCCAGCGCCGGCGACTACGCCGCGAACGTGGAGATGGCGCCGGCCGCTCCACCGGCGGGACCGCGCCCGCAGCCGGGGGCGATGCTGCAGGAGGTCGAGACCCCGGGGCGGCACAGCATCGAGGCGGTGAGCGAGTTCCTGAACGTGCCCCCGCAGCGCTGTCTGAAGACGCTCATCGTACATGCCCGCGACGGAGGGCTGGCGGCACTGGTGCTGCGCGGCGATCATCAACTCAACGTCGCCAAGGCGGAACGGCTCGAGGAAATCGAGACGCCGCTGGTGTTCGCCTCCGAGGAACGGATCCGCGAGGCACTCGGCTGCGGTCCGGGCTCGATCGGGCCGGTGGGACTCGACGACCGGCAAGAGCGGATCCCGGTGATCGCCGACCACGCGGCCGCCCATCTCGCGGACTTCGTGACCGGCGCCAATCGCGACGGCCGGCACCTCACGGGCGTGAACTGGGGCCGCGACCTGCCCGAGCCGCGTACCGCGGACCTGCGCAACGTGGTCGACGGCGACCCCAGCCCCGAAGGCGGCGGCACCCTGTCCATCGTCCGCGGCATCGAGGTCGGGCATATCTTTCAGCTCGGCGACAAGTACAGCACCGCCATGAACGCCACCGTGCTCAATGAGACCGGGCGCTCGGTGGTCCTGACCATGGGCTGCTACGGAATCGGGGTCTCGCGGGTGGTGGCCGCCGCCATCGAGCAGCACCACGACGAACGCGGCATCCGCTGGCCGGAACCCATCGCGCCCTTCCAGGTCGCGCTGGCGCCGATCCACATGCACAAGTCGGTCCGGCTGCGGGAGGCCGCGGAGGCGCTCTACGGCGAGTTGCGCGATGCGGGCCTCGACGTCCTTTTCGACGACCGGGCGGTGCGTCCGGGGGTGATGTTCGCCGATCTGGAACTGATCGGCATCCCGCACCGGGTAGTGCTCAGCGAGCGTGGCCTGGACGCGGGCATCGTCGAATATCGCGGTCGCGGCGATGCCGAGAGCCGCGACCTGCCGCGCGCGACGCTGCTCGCATTTCTAAAGGAGCGTCTCGCCGCGGCCGATTGAAGAGAGGCCGCCCCGGCGCGACGCCCCGTGGACGGTGCACGCCCGATGCCGTACCGATCCGGGACCACCGATCATGCGCCGACGCCGGTTTCTGCTGCTTCCGTTCGCCGCCGCGGCCCTTGCGGGAGCTACGGCGCG
>CAZAQG010000072.1:0-4178 GCA_964487445.1 uncultured Chromatiales bacterium | reverse complement strand
GCCGGTTTCTGCTGCTTCCGTTCGCCGCCGCGGCCCTTGCGGGAGCTACGGCGCGGGCGGGAGCTACGGCGCGAGCGGCACCGCCCCCGGACCCCGAGCTGCTCGCGCTCCTGCGCAAGGCGATCCGCGATCCGCGCGGTTTCCGCGACCGCTTCGACGCCGAGGTCTGGCTGCTCGACATGTCCAATCGCCTCCGCGACCGTGTTCCGAACCCGGAACAGCGCTTGACGATCCTCAAGGCGGTACATTACGAAGCGATCCGGGCCGGCCTGTTCCCCGGACTGGTCCTGGCACTGATCCAGGTGGAGAGCGATTTCAATCCCTACGCCATCTCCGACACCGGCGCCCTGGGCCTGATGCAGGTGATGCCGTTCTGGCTCAAGGACATCGGCCGCCCCGACGACAGTCTGTTCGACATCCGGACCAACCTGCGCCTGGGCTGCACGATCCTGGCGTACTATCGGAAGAAGGAGCACGGCAATCTACGCCGCGCGCTCGCCCGCTACAACGGGAGCGCGGGCAAACGCTGGTATCCGGATCGGGTACTGAATCTGCTCAGCCGGCGCTGGTATCGCCAATAGCCGGCGACCGCGTGCCCTGCGGGTGTCCCACGAAGTCGGCGATTCACGGTAGGGCCGGGCGCGCCCGGCCGACGTCGCCACCGAAAGCCACGATGGCCGAGATGAGCCACGGACCGCACGGCGACCTGCTGCGCACGCTAACGGACCTCGAACCCCTCCGGTGCGGCCTCGTCGGCCGGCTCGCAATCCACGGCCGTGACACGCGCGGACGACGATCCGACCCACAGCCACTCACACAGGGCGTCGAGCGCTTGGCGCGGCCCGCAGGCGAAGACCTCGACGCGCCCGTCGGGCAGATTGCGGGCATACCCGCGCACACCCAACGTCAGGGCCTCGCGCCGCGTCGAGGAGCGGAAGCAGACGCCCTGAACCCTGCCGGAGACCAGACAACGGATGCAGCCGGTCAACGCTTGACTGCCCGCACGCCCGGCTTCTGCGCGGCACTCTGCGCGACGCTCTGAATGAACTCCTCGAGGATCCGATCGGTCAGCGGCCCGGTGTGGTGACCCACGATCTTCCCCTTGGGGTCCACGACATAAGTGGTCGGAAGCCCCCATACGGGACCCAGGGCGGTGACCGGCTTGGGATCCATGCGCAGGATCGGGTAATGGATGCCGTGGGCCTTAACGAAGTGCTTCAACTGCGCGGTGCCGATGTGCTCGAAGTCGATCCCCAGGACCACCGCCCGACCCTGGTTGCGCCGGCTGAAGCGCTCCAACTGCGGGATCTCCTCGCGGCACGGCGGGCACCAAGTGGCCCAATAGTTCACCACCACCCACCGCCCCCGATAGTCCGAGAGTTTTTGGGTTACCCCATCCAGGCCCGGAAGGGTAAAATCCACCGGTGCCGCGAGCGCCGCCGGTGTGAACCACAGAGCACCGAGCAACGCCAGGACCCAGCGGGTCCGCACATGAGCCGATATCACTGATCCTCACCCTCCGCCGTGGACGGCAACCCGCTCTCCAGCCGGACGATACGATACCGGAGAACCCCATGAGCACAAACACCGAGTCCCGTACCGAGAGAGACAGCCTCGGCGAACTGAAAGTTCCGACGCAGGCATGGTACGGCATCCAGACCGCGCGCGCCGTGTGCAACTTCCCGATCAGCGGCCGCGGACCGGACCGGGACTTCGTGCTCGCCCACGTGCGTATCAAGCGCGCCGCGGCGGCGGCCAACCGCGAAGCCGGCTGGTTGAAGCCGGAACTCGCCGCCGCGGTGATCGACGCCTGCGACCGGATCCTCAACGGCGAACTCACCGACCAGTTCGTCGTCGACCGCTTCCAGGCGGGCGCCGGCACCAGCCATAACATGAACAGCAACGAGGTGATCGCCAATCTCGCCAACGTGACGCTCGGCGGCGAACGCGGCACCTATACCCCGGTACACCCCAACGACCACGTGAATATGGGCCAGAGCACCAACGACACCATTCCCACCGCCCTGCGCCTCGCGGCGCTCGCCAAGCTGCCGCGACTGTGCGGGGCGGTGACCGGGATGGCGGAAGAATACGCACGCATCGCCGTGCGCGAGCGTGACACGGTGAAGAGCGCACGCACGCACCTGCAGGACGCGGTGCCGACCACGCTGGGCCGCGAATTCGGCGCCTACGCCTGGACCCTGCGCCGTTGCGTGATGCGCCTCGAGGGCCTTCGCCCGGCCCTGTGCGAGATCGGCCTGGGGGGGAGCGCCGCAGGCACCGGGCTGAACACCGCGCCCGGCTACGCCGAGGCGGCGGCGCGCGAACTCGCGCGTCTGACCGGCGAGGCGATCCTCCCAGCCGCGGATCCGGCCGCGCAGATGCAATCCATGCACGACCTCCAACGCCTGTCCTCGGCGTTGCGCGACCTCGCACTGGAACTGATTCGGATCGCAAACGACATGCGGCTGCTCGCCTCCGGGCCGCGCACCGGCCTCGGAGAGATCCGCCTGCCGCCGGTACAGCCCGGCTCGAGCATCATGCCCGGCAAGGTGAATCCGGTCATGTTCGAGATGCTCAATATGGTCTGCTACCAAGTGCTGGGTCAGGACGCCGCGGTCAGCGCCATGACCCAGGCCGGGCAGTTGGAACTCAACGTGATGATGCCGGCGCTCGGCTCGGCGCTGTTCGACGCCATGGACTGGCTGACCAACGCCGTGCGCGCCGCCACGGCCCGCAACCTGACGGGGCTTCAAGTCGACCGCGAGCGCTGCAGGGCATTCCTGCACGCCAGCGTGGGGCTGGCGACCCTGCTCAACACACGCATCGGCTACGCCGCCGCCGCCGAGATCGCCAAGGAGTCCGAGCACAGCGCCCGGCCGGTCCGCGACCTGGTCGCCGAGCGCGACCTGATGAGCGCCGAGGAGTTCGACGAACTCGTCCTGCGCGCCGCGCGCGACGGGGTCGTAGCCGGGTGAGGCCGCCCCTGCCGGCGATCAGTCGGCCAGCTTGGCCCCGATGAGCAGTTTCTGGCCGGGACGAAGCACGTTCGGATTCGAGATGCGTGCACGGTTCTGCCGGTAGATCTCGCGCCAATATTGCGCCGAGCCGTACTCCTGCGTGGCGATCTTGCCGAGCGTGTCCCCGGGCTGAACGCGGTAGACGCGATGGCCCTTCACGACCTCGGCCTTGAGACGTTCGGCCATTTCGTAGGCCTTGTAGCCCTCGTGGCGGCGCAACAGCGCGTCGATCGCCTTCAGCCGCTCGCGCTGCGCGACCGTCAGTCCCACCGCCCGATGCAACCGGTCGGCGGTGAACCGTGCCTTGCCCTCGAAGAACTGGCTGTAGGCGAGTTGCGCCTGCATCTCCGCCTCCTTGGCGAGCTTCGACGCCTTGGCGAAATCGCCCGCCTTGCGCGCCGCCTTTGCCTTCTTCACCAGCTTGCCGGTATTCTTCCAGAGCTGCGCCTCTTTGTTGGTCTTGGCCATGGCCTGCACGGCGGCGTGAATGGCGGCATCGGCCTGAGCAGCACCGCCCTGAGCGAGCGCCGGCGTCGGCGCCCCGGCGGCCAACGCCGCCAGCAAAACCAGGGAAAAGATCGAGCTGAGGGATACATTTCGCTTCATGGTTCTCCGCCTCCCGAATGGGTTGTCGATTAGTTTTGAATTCTTCCAGACACCGCCCGGCCGGATCGGGCCGAATCACCCCGAACCGCGGTCGGGATCCTCAGAGTTTGCGAATCGAACCGCTACACGGTCCGATCACGGCGCCGGACAAGACTAGATCCCGGTCCCTCGAACGAACCAGGGCTCCCCGCTGCATGCAACCCGCCGTTCCCATATAAGACGGCGGACATGCTGAATTTATTCGCCCGGCGGGGGACCCCATCACGCGTCTCGAAGGAAAAGCAGGCGCACCCGCACGCGCCGGCTTGTTCGCCACCCGGCCCCGTCGATCGCGAAACCTTCTTGTTTATCATACGATAAAAGACGCTAACACCCGAACCGGAGCCGGTCAAGGCGGGCCGTTCCGAGTAAAACCCGCCTCGGACGACGATAACTATCGGGCTCCTCGGCAGAATTTGTGGGCAAATGTGCCGTGATTTTGGTCGAGAAGCGGAGGAACGGGAAGCTCTGAAAGTGGTTCCAGGGGGGCATCCCGGTGTTTCTGATGCACGC
>CAZAQG010000071.1:0-11778 GCA_964487445.1 uncultured Chromatiales bacterium | reverse complement strand
CGGGTTGCTCCCCTCGAACTACTTTCAGAGCTTCCCGTCCCTCCGCTTCTCGACCGAAATCACGGCACATTTGCCCACAAATTCTGCCGAGGAGCCTTATTTTCACGATGCGCGCGGAATTTCCGCCAGTGGCAGATCCTCTTCGGCCGATGCGGCTGCAAATGCAATCACGGCGCGGAGATCGTCTTCGGTGAGTGTGGGAAAGTCTGCAAGCAATGCTTCCAGGCCGTCGCCTTCGGCAAGGCTGGCGAGGATGGTTCGAAGCATCACGCGCGTTCCCCGAATCACAGGCTCACCGCCACAAATATCCGGGTCACGAATAATCCTGTCCACGTAGTCCACGGCGCTTTCCCCGGTAACGGAGCGGTAGCGCCATTATCGGTAAAATACTCCGGGCTGCCATATTCATAAACCCACGGTCATCGCGCACCGTGTCTACGACGTGTTGCTGGAAGCGGCGGCGGAACGCCCCTGAGTCCGCCCGGACCGGCCGAGGGCCTCATCGAGCGAGACCGGCGTCAGCCCCTTGGCCCGTATCCCCTCGATGATCCGCGGCAGCGCCGCCACCAGGCTGTCGCGCCGGCCCGGCTTGCCGACCGGGAAGCCGTCGTGCATGAGGATGATGTCGCCGCGCGCGACCCGCCCCAGGACGCGTTCCACCAGTTCCCGCGGCGGTGGATTCTGCACGTCCCAGATCGGATAGCCGTAGCCGACCAACGTGAGCCCGCGCCGGCGCAGCGCGCGCACCACGAACGGGTTCTTGTAGCCCTTGGGGCAGCGGAAGTATGCCGGTCTCACTCCACAGGCCGCGCGTACCGCCGCTTGCGCGGCGTCCATCTCTCGGATCGTCATGCCGGGCCCGGCCAGCAGCAGCGTGCGGTGGCCGTCGGTGTGGTTGCCGATCGTGTGGCCGCGGCGCACGATCTCCCCGGCCAGCTCCGGGTGGCGGCGCACGTTCTCACCGATACAGAAGAAGGTCGCCTTGACGCGGTAGCGGTCCAGGATGTCCAGGATCTCGGCGGTGTACGGCGCCACCGGCCCGTCATCGAAGGTAAGCGCGACCGCGCGCGCCCCCCCCTCCGCGGGCAGGCGCACCACGGCCGGGCCGAACAGGTTCGACTTCGGGTAGAAGGCATCCACGAGCAACGCCGCCAGCGCCGCGAGGGCGAGCGCCAGGACGACCAGCGCCGCGGTCCCCGCACCCGCGTAGGCGGCACCGACCATGAGCCCCGCGCCGGCCGCCAAGTAGAGGACGACGTAGCCCGCGATCTCCAGCCGCGCCTTCAGCGGCATGGCCCGCACCCGTCCGCCGCCTCAGGCATTCTCGTGATCGGCGCGCGACCCCGGATCGCGGATCGTCTGCGTGCCGCGCCAGCGGTCGAATAGGCTCATCTGGTGCACGCAACTGAGCGTGCAGGCGGGACTGCAACCCTTCCGGGTGTTGAACTCGCGCTTGATGTCCGCGCGCGTATATTTCAGCAGCGGCGTGCCCGGATAGCCCCGGCGCTGCGAGCACCAGTGGACCTTGCCGTCTTCGCAGATATACAGGTAGCGCGCCCCGGCCCGGCACTTCCAGTCGTTCGGCCGACCGCGCATCAGGTTGCGTTGGAACAGCCAGTAATTGATGTGGTGGGTGAACGAGGGCGAGAGTTCGGTCACGCGCCGATAGGCCGCGTTCTGCACGGGGCTCAGCGGCTTCAGGGTGCCGGTATGATCGTGCAGTACGCCGACCGAGTGGAAGAAACGGTAGCGCCGCGCGGTTTCGGCGACCGCGATCACGTCGCGGGTGTGCTCGTCGCTGATCCCCAGCACCGAGTTGACGTTGACCTTGAACCGGGCGTGTTCCGCAAGCAACTTGAGCTTGCGCTCGACGGATTTTAGGCTCTTCATCGAAATCTCGTCCGGTTCGAGATTGTCGATGCTGATCTGCATGCCCTGCAGCCCGGCGGCATCGAGCCGCTCGATGCGCTCGCGGCTCAACCGGAAGCCGTTGGTGATCATGGTGACGATCATCCCGTGGCGGCGTCCGGCGCGGATCACCTCCTCGAGCTGCGGGTGCAGCAACGGCTCGCCGCCGGTGAGCGTGACGGCCGCGGTCTTGAGCCGGGCGAGGTGTTCGATCTGCGCCAGCAACCGTTCCAGCGGAACCGGCGGGGAGTGGTCGTCGTATTCGTTGCAATACCCGCAACTCAGGTTACAGCGCCGGGTGACGACCATCTGCGCCAGCAGCGGATGGTAGCGGGAGGTCAGCGCGCGCGCAAGGAAACGCGTGCCGGGACCCAGCCCGCGCAGGCGATGAAGAAGGGGGGAGGCTTTCATGCCCTGCTCGGCGACCTCGATTCGCGGCCCGGACCCCGGACCCGACCGGAGGCCCTCCGGGCCGGATCGGCTCGTTCCTTGGAGAATCGGGGCATTATCCAGGCCCCGGGAGCGTGGATCAAGCCGCGCCGGTACCGCGGGGCCGGTTGCCCGGGGGATGCTCCGCCCGTGGGATCTCCCTCACCGGCTTCGCCCCGAATGCTACGGATCGTCGTCACCATGTCTCTAAAGTATCCTTTCCACTCAGTCGCTAAAGAACTGAACCTCGAATAAACGTTGAGAGTTGTCGGGAGGACAGCCATGCGCCAGCGGCCCCCGATCTGCGGGGCGGCCGTTGCCCTGTGCCTCGCCTTCGCACACCCTGCGGGAGCGGCCCCGTCGGCGGTCCTCTACGCCGGTGTGCACGGCGGCGGCGGACGCAACCTGCACACCGTCGAGGTCCTGGCACCGATCCTCTGGCGCGGGGGGAACCTGTGGTTCGCCGACCTTCGTGGCGCAACTTCGTCGGCGGCCACGCAGGAGTACAATCTGGGATTCGGGCTGCGGCACCTCGTCACTCGGCGCGGCGTTCTCGGTGCCTACGCCTACTACGACCACCGCCGCGCCTACGGCCACTTCTTCGACCAGGCGACCGTCGGCATGGAATGGCTCGGGCGGCGCTTCGACCTTCGCGCCAACGTGTATCTGCCGTTCGGCCCGCCTCGCTTCCTCGGTACCAGCGCCCCCTATCTCGCCGAGACCGGCGTTGCAATCAACCGGAACTACGCCGAAGCGCTGCACGGTTTCGATCTGGAAGGCGGCCTGCTCGTACCCGGAATCTCGCGCTACGTCGAGACCCGCGCCTATGCCGGAATCTACCGATTCTTCGGCACATACAATGAGAACGTCTCCGGCTGGCGGGCGCGCGTCGAGTTCTGGCTCACGCGCGGCGTCTATGCGGAGGTGGACCGCCGGGACGACAATCTTCAGGGGCCGCAGTCCATCGCATCGTTGAACGTATACGTCCCTTTGAATCGGCATTTCCTGCGCAATCTCGCGGACGTATTCAGTCCCCGCCCCAACGCCGTGCGCACGCTGCGCGAGCGTATGCTCCAACCGCCGATCCGCGATGTGGACATTCACTCCGCCGCCTACGCCCAAGCGCAGGTCATCCAGCCCTTGCTGTATGTAGACCCTGCAGCACCCGGGGCCGGCATCGGTACGCTGAGCCGACCCATCATCGACCTCCAAACGGCCATCGACGAGGCCGGACCCGGCACCTGGGTACGGATCGGATCCGGTACCTACGCCGGCTCCATCACGGTCCCCGCCGACGTGACGCTTTGGGGGGCGGGCACCTCGGCCTTCGGGATCCCGGCCGGCCCAGCGCCGGTGATCCGCAGCCCCGGTCCGGCGGATGCCGTGACCATCACGCCCTTGCAGGGGACCGACCCCTTGCAGGGGGCACAGCCGGCGGTCGTTATGGGGCTCGCCGCCACCGGGGCGGACGCGGACCACGCCGGGTTTCGGATCACCGGCAGCGGCGTTAGCCTGATCGCCGACCGGACCTACGGCAATGGCATCGGCATCGCCGTGGACCATAGCGGCGCCGGCGCCCAGTCGGTCTCGATCCGGGACACCCTCGCCTACCGGAACACTTGGTTCGGCCTGCGGGCCCGAAACGCCGCCGGGGCCGGCACCCAGTCCCTTGCCGTCGCGGGTTCCACCTTCACCGCCAACGGCCTGGGCGGGATCTGGGTGGACAACCAGACCGGCACCGCTCAGATCGTGGACCTCGGCGGCGGGAGCCTCGGCTCCGCGGGCGGCAACCGCATCTTCGGCAACACCGTCTACGACCTCGCCAACGATAGCGGCGGAACCCTGAGCGCCCGCGGCGACTGGTGGGGACAACCCGGCGGACCGCCGACCTTCGCCTACGCCGCCCCGGGCGGACTGACGGCCGGCGCCGGTGCCGTGACAGACACCTCCGGGGCGCTTTCCACCGACCCCGGCACCTTCACCGCCACGCCCGTCCAGAGTCCATTGGTGTTCGTGGACGACGCACAAGCGGAAACGGTCCGGGACGGCACCTACGCTCACCCCTACGCCGACGTGCAGAATGCGGTGAATACGGCCGGACCCGATGGTACGGTGTTCGTCGCGCCCGGGGCGTCCGCCTATACCGGGAATATCACGATGACACCCGGATCGACATTGTGGGGGGCGGGATATCGCGATCTGGGAATCGGTGGGGCAACTCAGCCTGCATTGACCGCCGCAAGCGGGACCGTGGTCACGGCGGCCCCCAATACCACCTTGCGTGGGTTTTCACTATCCAGCCGTAGCCTGGACCTTTCCGTCAATGGTGTGAGCCATGTACTGGTGACCCAGAACCGCTTTTCCGCCATCGGTTGGAGTCGGGCGATCGATCTGCGCGCCCTATCCGCGGATGTGGCGGACATTCGGATCCTGGACAATCGGTTCCAAGGGGGAGGGTTCCAAGTCGCCACCGAAAGCACGCCGGAGTTCTCCTTGAACTTTACCGAAACGAGAAATCGATTTCAGGGGGGGCTCTTCAGTTTGTACGCATCCGGTGGCGGATCGATGCTGTTTGACCGTAACACGTTTTCCAGCAGCATCGGAGTGTACTTGTCCGGCCGATGGACAGCGGATTTCGGTGGAGGCGCACTTGGTAGTACCGGCGGGAACCGGTTCCTCCAGAGTTGGGGGTACTCCATGGGGGCATACGGTTCAACCGTGTATGCCAAGCAGAACTGGTGGGGGCAGGCGAGCGGGCCCGCGCCGAACCGTGTATTCGGTAGTGTGGAGGTGTCCCCATGGCTCCTCACGGACCCGGGTCCGTGATACCCCGCCGCCCCTCGGCGACGGCGCCCGCACCGGGCGGTTTCAGGGCAGTATTGCGCGGAGCACGTCGCCGGTGATGTCCAGCCCCAGCCCCAGACCCAGACCCACCCCGTCGCGCACGACATGGAATCCACCGCGCGCGGCCAGTCCCACCCCCCCGACCAACAGGTGGATCACCGGGTGCCGACTCCGGTAATGCACGGCCAGTTGCGCGTCGCGTTGCGCCGCCTCGCGCTGCACCTCGTCGAGCCGCTCCTCGGGGATGGCGCTCACGCGCACGTGCGCGGTCCCCGGCCCGATCATCGCCAGCCGCCGTGCCACCGCCACCGAGACGTCCAGGATGCGCCCGCCGTGGAACGGGCCGCGGTCGTTGACCATAGCCACCGCCTGGCGGCCGTTATCGAGGTCGGTGACCCGTACCCAGGTGCCGAACGGCAGCTCCTTGCTGGCCGCGGTCATCGCGCCGGGGTCATAAGGCGCGCCGCTCGCCGTGGGCTTGCCCGCGTCACCGACTCCGTACCAGGAGGCGATCCCGACGCGGTCGTAACCCGCGGCGCTCGCCAGTGCCCGATAGCAGCCGTAGCCCTTCACGCAATAGCGGTGTCCGCCGCCGGCGCCCTCCCGGGGCGTGCGCGGGACCCCTGCGCAGCCCGACAGTACCGCCGCCGCCAACGCGATCGATACAGTGAAGTTGCGCCCCCGAAGCAGTGTCTGCCGCACGATCATACCCCACAAAAGCGTTTGCAAACCTGCACCCCGCCCGTTCGATCGGCACCGCCTGCGGAATCTGAACGCCCTCCGGGGGTCCTCTACCCCGAACCCGGCGGGATCCGCAGGACCTGCCCGGCGGCGATGTCGCTCCCCGAGAGGTGATTGAACGCCTGCAGACGGCGGAGGCTCACCCCCGAGCGCACCGCGATGGCCGAGAGGGTATCCCCATTGCGCACCACGTACTCGCGGGTGCCGCGCCCCGGGAAATGAGTGCGCACGTACTCGCGGATCCCGCCATAGATAGCGTCCGCCAACCCCTCCAGGAAGCGCCGTTCGTGCAGTTGGCGATCCTGGCGCGGGTTCGACAGAAACGCCGTCTCCACCAGCACCGACGGAATCATCGGGTCACGCAGTACCTCGAAGTTGGCTCGTTGCACGCGCGGCTCATACAGCGGCTCGACCCGCGCGAGGTGGCGCAGGATGTCACCCCCGAGCCGATCGCCGGCGGCGATCGCCTGATTCTGGAGCAGGTCGGTGAGCACGTAGTTGAGGCGTCGGTCGTCGTGCGAAAAATGCACCCCGTCGATGGTCGGATCCGCGGCGTTCTCCGCGCGCGCCAGCATCCTCGCCTCGGCGTCGCTCGCGCCGTGCTCGGACAGCATATACACGGCGCCCCCCGCGATCCCCGGAGAGCGGGGAAACGAGTTGGCGTGGATCGAGACGAACAGATCGGCGTGGTGTCGCTGCGCATCGAGCACGCGCTCACGCAGGCTGACGTAATAGTTTCCATCGCGTGTAAGAACGGCGCGCATTCCCGGGGTGGCGTCGATCCTGCGCGCCACCATGCGCCCGATGGCGAGCGTCACGGTCTTCTCGTGCAACCCGCCCGCTCCCGTGGTCCCGGGATCGATGCCGCCATGACCGGGATCGACGGCGACGATCACCGGCCCGGTGCGCACGCCCGCGCGCAGTACCGCCCGAGGGTGGTCCGCCCGGCGCGCGGGCGTGCGACGCACCAAGGCGGGCATCGCCTCCTTTCCGAAGACGATCCGCAAGTGCATGGTGTGCCCGCCCCCCCGCCGCACCGTCACCCGGACCGGGGTCGCGCGGTGAAGATCGAACACCAACCGCAGGTCGTGATCGCCGTGCACCCCGACGTGCACGCTGCGCACGACACCCGTCGGCACCGAATGGAAAGCCGCGCCGCGCATCGGGCCTTGGAGATCCAGCACCAATCGCGGCGGACGATCGGAGGAAGCCCAACGATAGGTGGCGGGCCCGCGTACCGCGAGGACGGCGATCGTCGCACCGTGCCGGACTCGAATCGTCAAGGTGCCGGGCCGTGTGCCGGCCGTTGCAGCCGGTGCCGCCAGGACCCAGGCAAGGAGAAGCCAACGCCATGTGCCCGTCCCGCAGCCCGGACCGGATCTCTTGCCGAGTGCCCGAACTCCACTCCCATCCTGCACGCTGCGACACCTGTTTCCATCGCCGCTGCCGACGATCCCGCTCACAGGAACCGTGCCCTGTTTCCGGTTTCCGCCCCAGCAAGCACAAAAAAAACAATGCACAAGACAAGCTAGAGGGTAAACGGTCTTAGATTCACAATGCAACCGTTTGTTTACACGCAAGGGCCGACGCGGAGTCTCACGCCGGCGCGCAATCATCCATGACCGACGTGATGATCGTGTGCGACGCCGAAAGCCGCACCCTGCAAGGCCTCGCACCACTTCACGAGTCATCGGGTGAGCATCGATCATGGCCAAATTCACCGTACTCTGCTAAATTTACCTCATTCCGGCTGCAAGCCGCACCAGCGATCCAGGTCGACACGGGAAAGGGTTGCCGCCTCGACACGCATAGAGTCGGGCATGCGCCCGAGAACATCGGAAACCTCGTTTGCCCCGTCGGCTTTCAATCTCGGTGAGGCGCATAAAATCGTCATCCTCTCCGTCACGAAGGGTGACGACAAACCGCTCGAACACCCGGACAGGTTCCACGCCTCCGATCTGATGCCGCCGTACATCGACTTCGACACCGACGCCTGCTTCAGGTATGTGCGCCGTCTCAATCCGGGCATCGAAACCCCGAGTCCGTCTGCGCGCGACGGCGAAGAACCCGATCGCCGGATGAAAGGGACCGTCGCGAAGTATGCCTTTGAAACCATCGCCCGGGTGATGGACGAGGAGGCCGACGGCGGCACCCTCTTCCCCGAGGGAAGCCGATGAGCTATCTGGAACAGGTGCTGCACGGCATCCCGCGCCGCCCGCTGGCCGTGCTGCTGCTCACGCTGTTCGTGGTCAACCTCGCGTCCTGGCTCGCCGCCTTCGGTCTGGCCGCGATCCAGCCCGGCATCCTCGGCCTGGCCGGGCTGGCCTGGGTATTCGGTGCCCGCCACGCCTTCGACGTCGACCATGTGGCCGCCATCGACAACGTCACCCGCAAGCTGCGCCAGGAGGGCAGGCGACCGGTCGCGGTCGGCTTCTTCTTCGCGCTCGGCCACTCCACCGTCGTCATCGCCCTGTCCGCCGTGATCGCCCTGAGCGCGCGCGGCTTCAAGTCGCAATTCGGCGAGTTTTCCAAATTCGGCGGGATCTTCGGCACCGGCGTCTCGGCCGCTTTCCTGACCCTCATCGGCCTGATCAATCTCGTCGTCCTCTGGCAGATGGTGAAGGTATACCGCGACTACCGCCGAGGGCGCGGCACGCAGGCCCTGCGCGAGGAGAGCATCGACGCCCTGCTCGATCAACGCGGGTTTTTCGCCGGCCTCTTCCGCTTCCTGTTCCGGCGTGTGAGCCGGAGCTGGCACATGTACCCCGTCGGCGTGCTCTTCGGCCTCGGCTTCGACACCGCCACCGAGATCGCCATCCTCGGCATTTCGGCCACCCTGGCCACCACGTCCACCTTCCCGCTCTGGGGCATCATGATCTTCCCCTTCCTGTTCACCGCGGGTATGACCCTGATGGATTCGCTGGACGGGCTGGTCATGCTGCGCGCCTACCACTGGGCCTTGTCCGATGCGTTGCGTCGGCTGTACTTCAACACCATCATCACCGCCATGGCGGTGTGCGTCGCACTGGTCATCGGCACCCTGGAATGGCTGCAGATCCTCGGCCCGGGCCTCGGCGTCAAGGGCGCGTTCCGGGCCTGGCTGGACAATCTCGACTTCGGCACCATCGGGTTTGCCGTCGTCCTCATCATGCTCGCCACCTGGGCGCTCTCCATCGCCTACTACCGCCTGCGCGTCGCCCCGCGCGCCGCATTGGAAAGCAACGGCGACTGACGGATCGACCGGTTCCATGCGCCAGCGTCTCATCCTGCACGCCGATCTCGACGCCTTCTTCGCGTCCGTCGAACAGCGCGACCGGCCGGAGTATCGTGCGCGTCCCGTTGTGGTCGGCGCAGAGCCCGGCCGACGCGGTGTGGTGGCGGCCTGTTCGTATGAAGCCCGACGCTATGGCGTGCATTCCGCGATGCCCATCTCCGAGGCCGCGCGCCGTTTGCCGCCGGAGACGGTCTACGTGCGTCCGCGCATGGCCGTCTATGCGGCGGTTTCGCGCGAGGTCCTGGCGGCCTTGGCCACGATTTCTCCGCTGGTGGAGCCGGTTTCCATCGATGAGGCCTATCTGGACGTCTCCGGCCTGGAGAGGCTGTTCGGGTCTCCGGAGGCGATCGGCCGCCGCGCCAGAGACGCCGTCCGGGAAGCGGTGGGACTGAGCGCATCGGTCGGGATCGGGCCCAACCGCCTGGTTGCGAAGCTTGCTTCCGAGCACCGCAAGCCCGATGGGTTGACGGTGATCCCGCGCGAAGGGGTGCAGGACTTCCTCGACCCGATGCCGCTCCCGGTGTTGCACGGGGTCGGTGCGAAGACCGCCCGCGCGCTGGAACGGATGGGACTGCGCACGGTCGGTGACGTACGCCGGGCGCCGATCGAGGAACTTCGCCGCCGGTTGGGCCACGTGGCCGGAGCCCGCCTCTATGAACGGTGCCGGGGCATCGCCTCGGACACCGTAAACCCCGAGGCCTCGCGCAAATCGATCTCGAAGGAAATCACGTTCGAGGAGGACATCCGCGACCTCGATGTGCTGCGCGACACGCTCCGCTGGGCGGCCCAGGAAGTAGGACACGTGGCCCGGCGGGAGGGACTCAAGGGGACGGTGGTCACCCTCAAGGTCCGCCTCGAAGGTTTCGAGACCCATACCCGCACCCGCACGCTGTCGGTACCCACCGCACGCGACCAGGTCATCTTCCGGGAGGGCTGGGCGCTCTTCCAAACCGGCGGCTGGTCGGGGCGACCCGTCCGGCTGCTGGGAGTCGGAATCGCCGGCTGGAAGGCCGATGTCGGTGCCGATGATCAGGGCGACCTGTTCGGGGACACGGAATCCGGCCCGAAACCCAAAGAAGAACGGATCTATCAGGCGTTGGATGCGGTAACCGCCAAATTCGGAAAGGGAACGGTCGGTTTCGGGGTGCCCAGGCGGAAGGGGTGATTGCCGGCACGCGGGCGGGGGCTCACGGCCCAAATCGTGAACCGTTCACTGAAACGGGGTGGCTCCAAGCCGCAGGCGACCGTCGGCTTCAGAGGTCTGTCAAACGCGGACCATAAGCAGGTCCTTCCAGCCCGTCGCCGTGAAGCCGGCACATGGCAGCCCACAGTTTTGCTTGCGTCGCTCCCAGGAAGGTACAGGCCTGCGCCGGGAAGAGCGCCCGCGGTGGGTCCACGGATTTGTGCAGTGGTACAACCATGAGCACCGTCACAGCGCCATTCGCTACGTCACGCCAGAGCAGCGTCATCGCGGTGCCGATGCAATGCTACTCAGAAGCAACGTGATGCCGTGTATGAAGCGGCACGGAAGCGTAACCCGGAACGCTGGTCTGGCAAGACGAGAAACTGGAATCCCGTTGCCGAGGTCTGGTTGAATCCACCGAAGGAAAATCAGGCGGAGAAAAGCCAGGATCCCAAAGTCGCATGATCAGTGGACGCGACAACTTCGTTGACAAACACCGGATTCGTCTTTCCTCTTGCCCCTCGCCCCGTTTGCGGGGGGTTACCTCCACTCGATACCGTTCCATCGCCTCGGCCAGCGTGGTCGCTTCGGCCTCGGCGCGCGAGATGAACCTTCCGCACGCCATTTCCGCCTCGACGGTCCGCGCCCAGGCCACGGCCTCGGCTTTCAGATCGAAGGTCCGTGTCTGCTGCGGATACCCGCGTTTGCGGATCCGCCGGGCCTGCCAGACCCTGCGGCCATCCGGACCTTGACGCCTCACGAAGGTCGCCATGGTGCACCTCTCGCGGCCGCCTACTGTATCAGTGGCGCAAAACCCAATTCCACGGTCCAGCTTATCGTGCTATCTTAATTTAACCTATTGATTTTAATGGTGCCCGGGGCCGGAATCGAACCGGCATGGCCGTAAGGCCAGCGGATTTTAAGTCCGCAGCGTCTACCTGTTCCGCCACCCGGGCACAGGACGCACAGCGGATTGTACCGGAACGACCCGAGCCAATGGGCGAGCGGACTTGCGAGCGATTCGATGACCATCGGCCGGACGGGTTCCCGGCGGGATGATCTCGTTATCGAGCAATGCCTCCAACCGGGCGACATAGGCATCGCCCTCCGCCTCGGTATCGAAAGTGTATCGAAAGTCAGGTAGACGGGGTTGGGCAGCAGCCCGGCGCGTTTAATTACATAATGCCAAGTATTGCCGCGCCGGCGTTTTGTAGCCATCGTTCGAGCGAGCCCAGAAACTGGAGTACACACCCTGCACGACTATATAACGGGTGTCAGAGGCTTATTTTAGTAGGTTTCCAGAGCCCAAAAGCCGGACCGTGCTTATCGTAAGTTATTGTATAATATGGAGGCTAGGCCCGGAATCGAACCGGGATGGACGGCTTTGCAGGCCGCTGCA
>CAZAQG010000070.1:0-11827 GCA_964487445.1 uncultured Chromatiales bacterium | reverse complement strand
GTAAAGAGACCCCGTCATGACGATCGACACCCTGCTCCGGAAGCTGGCGTCGCCCAGACTGACGCTGGTGCTGTTCGTGGTGTTCGGCGCCGGCGTGTTGGGGGCCCATTTCACCAAGCTGTCCCCGACCTGGACGTTGGCCGTTCCGCTGTCGCTGTTTGCTCTCAATCTGCTGGCGGCGATCGTCGTCAACCCGGTTTTCCGGCGACGGATCCCGCTGCTGGTCTTTCATCTGGCCCTGCTCGCGCTGATCGTGCTGGTGGCGGTGAGCCGCCTGACCTACCTCAGGGGCCATGTCGAACTGACCGACGGGGAGACTTTCAGGGGCCGGATCAGCGGCGTCGAGAGCGGGCCGCTACACCCCTGGCACCTGGACCGAGAGGCGTTCACCCAAGAGGGTTTCACGATCAATTACGATCCGGGCATTCAACGTGACCGGACCCGCAGCCGGGTGGAATGGATCGACTCCCAGGGCCGCCGGCACGTCGGTGTGATCGGCGATCAACATCCGCTGGTGCTTGGGGGATACCGCTTCTATACGACGTACAACAAGGGCTTCGCGCCCATATTTACTTGGTATCCCGTAAGCGGGGGGCCGCCGAGGCGCGGTTCCATCCATCTGCCCAGTTACCCGGAGAACAAGTACCGGCAGGCTTTGCAGTGGACCCTGCCGGGTACCCATGTCGCCCTCTGGACCGAGCTTCAGATCGACGAGCGTATCCTGAATCCGAAGCGGGCGTCCTGGTTCCGGGTGCCCACGCGCTACCATCTGATCGTTCGCCTCAAGGGGGCGCGCTACGTGCTGCAGCCGGGCGGTCACATCGACCTCCCGGGCGGCCGGCTGGTCTATGATGAACTGAGCACCTGGATGGGTTACCAAGTATTCTACGACTGGACCACGCCCTGGTTGCTGGCCGCCTGTCTGGTGGCGATGCTGAGCTTGGCTTGGCATTACGGTAGCAGGTTCGTCGCCCGCCCCTGGCTGGAGGATGGTGATGATCCGGAGCGTATAAGACCAAGAGAGGACGAAACCGGAATCGGGGCGCCGTCTTCCCGCCTCCGGAAATCCCCGGGGCGATTGATCTCCAGCATTTGCATGCGACTTGGATTCAGGTAGATTCCGGACCATGGAACGAGAGGCCCTGTTGCTGTGGCTCGCCGTCGGCGCCTATGTCGCCGCGGGGTCTCTGGCGATCGTCGGTGTAGTCATGGGCAAGCGCCCGGAGCGCACGGTGCTCGGACTGCTGGTCCTCGGGCTGGCGCTGCACGGCATCTCCATCGGCCTGCGTTGGGATCGTCTCGGCCACGGTCCCTACCTGACCATGTTCGAGATCCTGTCCAGCAATATCTGGAGTTTGTTGTTCATATTCACGCTGGCGTATTGGCGCTTCCGGCCGATCCGCCCGATTGCCGCCGTGGTGGTGCCGCTGATGTTTATCATGATGGCCTGGATGCTGCTCTTGAGCCGCGGGCCCGGGCATCTTCCAGCCACCTACAACACGATCTGGCTGGCGATCCATATCCTGTTCGGCAAGGTGTTTCTCGGCACGGTGTTGGTGGCCGTGGGTATGGCCGGGGTGATCCTGCTGCGCCGGGGCGGCATCGGTGTGCAGAGGCTGAGTCGGCTGCCGGATGACCGCCGCCTCGACGACTTGGCCTACCGGTTCATGGCGTTGGGTTTCATCTTCGAGACTCTCATGTTGATCGCGGGCGCCATCTGGGCGCAGAACGCCTGGGGGCGCTACTGGTCCTGGGACCCGCTCGAGACTTGGTCCTTCATCACCTGGGTGGTGCTGGCCTTCGCCCTGCATCTGCGGGCCACTCTGAAACCCGCACCGCGGCGCGGCGCGGTCCTGATCCTGACGGTATTCGTGCTGGCCTTCCTGACCTTCTTCGGCGTGCCCTTTATCTCCACGGTTCCCCATCAGGGTGCGATCTGACGCCATGGCGAGCCTGGAGACCAGTCTCCCCGTAGTCGACGGCCTGCCACGCCGTCTCGCCATCGGCTGGCTGTTGCTCGGCCTTTGCGCGCTGGGGATCTCCAGTCTGTTCGCGGTGTTGCTGGTGATGTTGCGCACGCCCTACCTGCGGGATCTGTTTCAGCGCCGGGAGCTGTTTCCCGCGACCTTGGTGCTGCACGTGGATCTCGCCGTGCTGGTCTGGTTCTTGTCCCTGGCCGGGGTGCTGTGGAGCCTGCTGGGCGATACCCGCCTGCCGCGCCTCGGTTGGACCGCACTGAGTTTTGCCGTGACGGGGGCGCTGGGCATGGTGGCGGCGTTGTTGCTGGGTGCCGGCCACCCGCTCATGAGCAACTACATCCCCGTGCTGGACGGGCCGGTGTTCCTCACCGGGCTGGGGTTGTTCGCCGTGGGCGGGGCACTCATGGTGTTGCGTACCCTGGTGCTCGGTCCCGGCCTGATGACGCCGGCGCGCCGTGGCGGTGTGTTGCGTTTCGGCGTCTATTGCGCCGCCATCGCCGTTGCAATGGCGATGTTTGCCCTGATCCGCGCCTACCACGGCCTGCCGGACGTGAAAACGGGACGCGAGTATTTCGGAAACCTGTTCTGGGGCGGTGGACACCTGTTCCAGTTCGCGGACACGCTGCTCATGCTGGTTACTTGGCTGGTGCTGATCGACGATGTCGGGGCACGGTTGCACGTGCGCCGCTCCGTTCTGCTCACCCTGTTCGGGGTTGAGGTGGCGCCCGTATTCCTGGTACTGCTGGTGCCCGCACTGGCCGACGTGAATTCGGACCACTATCGGTTCGCCTTCACACAACTGATGCGGTGGGGGATCTGGCCGGTGGCCGTCATCTTCATGGTGTTTGTGCTGTACGCCTTGTACCGCACCGAGCGTGGGGCCGGGCCGCGCCCGGCCAGCGCGACGCTGCTGCGTTTCTCCATCCTGCTGTTCTGCGTGGGCTTGGTGTTGGGTGCGATGATTCGCACCAACGACGTTATGGTGACCGCCCACTACCATGGAACGGTCGGGGCCGTGACCCTGGCATTTATGGGATTGACGTATCATCTACTCGATCGTCTGGGTTTTGCCACCGTCCCGGAGCGGGCGATCCGACTGCAGGCCCGGCTGTACGGCGGCGGGATGCTGACGCTGGTCGCGGGTCTTGCATGGTCGGGCCTGTACGGGGTGCAGCGCAAGGAGGCGGGTTCGCTGCAGGTGTTTACTAATGTTCAGGAATATGCGGGAATGCTGCTGATGGCCGCAGGAGCCGTAGTGGCGTTGTTGGCAACTTGGTATTTCCTGGTGCTGGTCCTGCCGGCGTTGTTCACATCGCTTTCCCGGCGCCGCGCCGTGCCGCGGACAGGACATGCGCCGCGCCCATGAACAGCGGCGGCGCGGTGTCCGCCGGCTGGCGGGGGTAACACTGATCTTCCTGGCGGTGCTGGGTGGTTGCGACCGCCGCCCGCCGACGGCGGTCAGGATCGGGGACCCCTTTCCGGCATTGCAGGTCCGGTCCCTGGACGGTGCCCCGGTGAATCTGGATGGATTCCGCGGAAAGGTCGTCGTGTTCAACGTCTGGGCCGTCTGGTGTCGGCCGTGTCGTGAGGAAATGCCCAGCTTGGAGCGTCTGAGCGCACAGCTCGACCCCGATCACTTCGCGGTAGTCGGGCTGTCCGTGGATCGGGACCGCTATTTGGTGGACGAGTTTCTACGCCGCTATCGTATCCGTTTCCCGATTTACCTGGATCCCGACCGGCGCGTCGCAACGCAGTTGGGCGTGAAGGTTTTTCCCGAAACCCTGCTGGTGGCCGCGGACGGGACGCTACAGGCCAGGATCATAGGTGCTCGCGCCTGGGACCGGCCGGCGGTGCGCGCCCTGTTGGCCCGGTTGTATCGTGACGGTCACCTCGGCCCCGGGCAGGCGCAGCGCGTCTTGGACCCGTCGATGCAATCCGGATAAGTCCCCACTCCTCGTCAAGCCGCGTGAATAGTCCAGCACGAAAATCCACCGGTGCGAGTAAAGACAGGAGACTCGCGGGCCTTGTCCTGGCACTTGCGCTGATCCTCGGGATCGGTGTGTCGATCAAGTTGATTCCCGGCCCCAGACCCGGCACGGAGGGTGGGGGATCCCCGCCCAAAGCGGGCACGGCATCGGGCCGGACCGATGCCGTGTACCCGCGGTACAAGATTCAAGATTCCGCCACACGCGGCGAGGTCTCCGCCAAGGCGCGTGACGCCGTTGCCCAACGGTTGGCGCGGGCGTTCGATCAGGCGGTACGTTTGTTGCATGGAGGGAAAAACAAGGAGGCATTGATCGCTTGGCGCAAGGTGCTGAAGCTCGCACCGAAGCTGCCTGAGGCGCACGTAAACATGGGCTTTACCTTGCTGAGTCTGGGGCGACCCGAGGATGCCCGCGCTTTTTTCAACTCCGCCATCATGTTACGCGCAGGCCAAGCCAATGCCTATTATGGCTTGGCGCTCGCCCTGAATCAATTGCATGACACCAAGGGGGCCATACGCGCCATGCGTGATTATTTGAAATACACCGATCCTGATGACCCCTATGCGGAGAAGGCGAGATTGTTGATCCGAATATGGAGACAGTGCTCGACATCCGGACCGACAACTGCGTTCGGTACGGGAAAAGGCCCGAAAGATTCCCAATAACAGGAATTTATGCCGGGCCAAATTTCCTTGGAATGGGAAAATGTTGTAATTGGCAGCGGATCGCGCGTGGACCAATACGTACCGGATCGTGCTCGACGATTGCCGTCGGAGCCGGCGCCCGATATTCCGGCGTATCGCGGTGGGGATCCTGGTCTATGGCGGTGAACAGCCGAACATAGTATTGCAATCCGGCTGCGTATTACGCATTTATTATTATAGTACAGAAAGTAGGGTATGAGTCAAGGGCGGCCATGATGCCGGATGAGTCTCGTCGAGGGATAGTCGCGCCGGTCCGGCCGGCTCTGGAGCGCCGGTTCCTGATCGACGCAGTGGTTATCCTGTGTATGCTGGTTTTCAATGCGGGGGTGTTGCTCTACTTCGTGCGCGACGTGGGACGGATCGCCGGTGGTCTCAGTGCCTTGCAGGCCCGGCGCGACCTGCTTGGCCTTGCAGAAGCCAGCCTCATGGCCGCAAGTCCGGGCGGCGACGAGGCGGCATATCAGTCCCGCCGGTTATTGCACCACCGCCTGGAGGAAGGGTTGAGGCTGCATAACGGCGTGCTCAACGCCGAAGAGCGGCAGATCGTGCAAATGGCATACGTCGCTTCGTCCGGTCGTTCACTTTTCCCCGGGGATCTCGCGGCGGCCGAGAAACGCTTTGTCGGCTTGTTGGATGGCATCGACGCCGAAACGCGTGCATTGTTCCACAGGCAACAGGTTATCGCGAGGCGTCTGCGCTATAGCGTGTGGTTGGGTGCGCTCGCCCTCGGCGCGGTTCTCTTCCTTATGTTGTGGCGTTTGGAGCATGGGTGGCGTACGTGTTTGAGAACCGTCGAGCGCAATATCCGGCTGATCGGATCGGGGAAAAACCCGACGCCCCTGTCGGCCTGCGGATCGGGAAACAAAGCCGCCTATATTTCAGCGGCGCTGGAAGAGATGGCGGACGCCCTGAGCACCCGCCAGATGGAACAGGCCGTCGACAGTTACTTGGCCGCGGAGAGAAAGCGCCTGCGCGCGCTCGTCAACATGGCGTTGGGAATAGCGGATGAGGTGGGGAATCCCCTGACCGCGATCGATGGCGCAATCGATTTGTTGCGCCGATGTTGGCAGGAAAACCCGCCGAAAAGCGAGCGGGAGCGGGTGAGCCGGGAGCAGGTGGGAAAGTATTTCGCCATTTTGCACGAACAGACGGCGCGCATCGGATTGGTGCTTCGGCAGACCGGCAATTTCAACCTGTTCTCCGCGTCGCAGCGAGAACTCTCCGGAATCAACGAAGTTATTCAGGCGGTTGTGATGTTGGTGTTATTGGACAAACGCCTGAATGATGTGAGGATCGACACGGATCTGGATGCAAGTGTACCGGCGCTCGTTCTGGATCGTCCCGCATGCGCGCTGGGTTTCCTGTACCTGGTCGAAAAGGCGGTCGATGCCGCGCTGATCACCGGTGGAGGGGTAAGGGTCTCCAGCAGCCATGATGAGCGCGTCGTCACGGTTCGGATCCAATGCTTGTTCGTGGATGCGGACCTGTGTCGTTCCGGCGCATGCCTGTTGCCGTTCTGCCCGGGTAAGAGCTCGACAAAACGAATGAAGATTGAGTTCTCGATGGTCAGATCTTTCATCGAATCACATGGGGGAATGTTCACGGTGCTTTGCACGCCGGGTGAGACTTGCGGCATCCGTGTGGATTTCCCAAAGCGCGGAAGAAATGTCGGTTAGCCGGGTATCGCATTTGGACGCCGTCGACCGTTGCCCCCGAAGGGCAAGGGCGGGTTCCCCGCGTGTCGCGGCACGGCTTCCCGGGTCCCCCGGGCGCTCCGTTCGGCCGAAACGGGGGCGGCGTTCCGAAAACCGGGCAAAGCAGTCCGGGGGGCTGGGGGGCGTGGGTGCGCGTCGGCACCCGGCGGTCGCGGTTGGCGATGGGGTTCATAAGGGTGATAAAATAAGAAAACGTCGGTGTAATCAACGAGGTCGACATCAAATGAGCGACAACGCGACCGGTCTGCCTTCGCGGAATCGCCGTCCTTACAAGTCGTTACGCCAGAAAAGCTATATCGCCTATGCCGCACTGATCGCCTACGCAATCTTTCTCTCCGCTTTCATTCTCTACGAAAAGCATGTGCTGTTCGAACAGTTCAATAAGGTCCAGAGCGCATACGATACGGAAGCGAGTCTCAGAGAGGTGGATCTGAGCATTCGATATGCCCTCGAGGCGCAGGTGGCCGCACTCAACCGTTTCTTCCCGGGGTACGGGTTGGCCCATGCGCGCGACCACATCAAGGTGCTCCAGGATATCTTTGAGCAGATGCTCGCCGGGCACATTTCCGTCCGGCCCGAACTGGCGGGGCTGCGCGCCGCCATGGCGACCGCCTACGCGGCGCCGACCCAACAAAATTTGGGGGCGCTGCAGCGCGAGCTGGGCCGTCTCAGTTCGGACGCGGAGGCCCGTCTCGCCAGAAGCAGTAAACACCGGAACGCTTTGGTGGAGGGCTTCCGGGTGCGCAGCGATACGGTGGCAACGACCGCTCTGCTGCTGGGCCTGCTCGGATTGACGTTGTTCGGGACCATTAACGTCCTCTTCTTCAGGCGCCTCACGGGCGATGTACAGGCGCTGAGGCGGCGCACCGATGAGATTCTGGAAGGGCGACGTGGAGTTCCCATCCCGGTTGCACGCAACGACGAGCTGGGGCGGTTGATCCAATCGATCAACCACATGGCGAGTGAACTCGAGAAGCATGAAGAGGCGTTGGAGATCGAGCGCCGCAAGCAATTTCACCAGGAAAAGATGGCCGCCATCGGCACGTTGGCGGCGGGCATTGCGCACGAGGTCGGAAATCCCATTGCGGCGATTTGCGCGTTGGTCGAAGAGATCAAGCGGACAAAACGCACCGGGGGGCGCCCCTATATCGACGAGACCGATATGTGCAATTTGGAGATGGTCCTGCAGCACGCCGAGCGGCTCAGGGGGATCACCCAGGAGATCTCCGGGTTTTCCAGGGTCGAATCGGACGAATATCAGTTGCTCGATCTCAATGCCATGATTCGCAGCACCTGTCGGTTGATGCGCTACGACAGCCGCTGGAAAGGCGTCGAATTAGTGTTGGATCTTGACAATGACCTGCCCGCGCTCAGCGCTATTGGCGATCAACTTACCCAGGTTACCATGAACCTGCTGGTCAACGGCGTGGACGCATTGGAAGGGCTGGAGGGACGCGCACCGACGATCGACGTTTCGACAACCGTGACGCAACAGGGGATCTGTATGGCGGTCCGGGATAACGGCTGCGGCATGGACAAGAAAACATTGGCTCATGCCATCGATACCTTCTATACGACCAAGACAACCGAGAAAGGGACGGGACTGGGTCTCTCCCTCTGCCAATCGATCGTGAAAGCGCATCACGGTTGGCTCGAGATAGAGTCCACACCCGGCGTAGGAACGATCGTAAGGGTTTTTCTGCCCTTGGATGACGGGCACGGCAATCGAGGAATCGGGTAATGTCCGCGGTGCAGATCCTCGTTATCGACGATGAATTGGCGATCCGCCAAGTGTTGGCCGCGAATCTGCACAAGGAAGGTTACACCGTGGAGGACGTCGGCAGCGGAGAAGAGGCCTTGGACAGGTTGGGGAAAGGAGATGTGGATATCGCTATTTGCGACATGAAGATGCCCGGCTTGGGCGGCATCGACGTCATGCGCAAGGCCGCCGAATCGGGCATCGATACCACGTTCCTGCTCATGACGGCCTATGCGTCGGTCGATACCGCAGTGGAGGCCATGAAAGCGGGGGCATTCGATTATATGCTCAAGCCCGTGCGTATCGAAGAGGTGCTGCATCAGATCAAGCAGATCGAGAATATCAGGGGGTTGCGTAACGAGAACCGTTTGCTTCGCAGAATTGTTCTGGGCGACAACGAAAAACTCTGCGAAATGACTTCTCCCGCGATGCAGGAGATCGAACGCATCGTCTCCAAGGTTGCAACGACCGACAGTACCGTCCTCATAACCGGTGAGAGTGGCACCGGAAAAGGGGTGATCGCACGCAGTATTCACAAACAAAGTCCGCGTGCCGTTGCACCGTTTATCCCGGTCAATTGCGGATCGATACCGGAAAACCTGATCGAGAGCGAGTTTTTCGGGCATACCAAGGGGGCATTTACCAGCGCGGATAGAGTGAAGAAGGGATTGTTCCTGGAAGCCGACAAGGGCACCATCTTTCTGGATGAGATCGGCGAACTGCCGCTTCATCTTCAGGTCAAGCTGTTGCATGTGATCGAGGAGAAGGAATTCCGGCCCGTCGGCAGCAGTCAGGTCAAACGCGTGGACATTCGTATTGTTGCGGCGACCAATCGGAATCTGGGCGAGATGGTCGCGCGGGGTGAATTCAGGGAGGATCTGTATTTCCGAATCGATGTCTTTCACATCCATATATCACCGCTACGCGAACGTCGCGGTGACATCGCAAAATTGGTGCGGTTCTTTTTGGAGCGCGGCGGAGGGCGCTTTGCGCAGGGGAGGAAGATTTCAATCGAACCGGAAGCGGAGAATATGCTCATCGCTCACGACTGGCCGGGAAACGTTCGGGAAATCGAAAACGTAATCGCCCGTGCGCTGATCCTTGCCGACGGTGAACGGATCGCCGTCGCCGACCTGCCGTCGCATATCACCCGCTTGGGATCCGCCGGGAACGGATCTTCCGTACTGCCCACCGGGACGAGTCTGCGTGAATTGGTTCGTACGCACGAATACAATCTGATCCAGATGGCAATCGAGGATGCCGGGGGCGATCGCCGCGCGGCCGCCCAGGCGCTGGGCATCGGTCTGTCTACGCTGTACCGCAAATTGGAGGAATTCGGGCCGCCGACGTAAACGGCGGGCACAACCTCAGTGGAGGTAAGCCCCCGGTTCCGCCGGGGAACTCACGTGCGCCTGACATGGCGCACAGGCCGCCGTCCCGGGAGAAAATCGGGACGCGAAGGTCCGTCGTTACCGGACGGAAGGACGACGCCGACGAGGCAGGGGCGTTCCGGTTTACCCGGGGAAGCTCTCTTGTCCCGTGTCGGGGTTGCCGTCGACGACAGAGGCTCGAATCGACGAGGAGCCCCGGGACGACCGCGGCCGGTTGTCGAAAGCACAGGTGCTTGATAAATGAAACGAGATGAAAGGAGAATAAAGACGGGTGCCGTGTTGGTTGCCGCGGCCTTGATGTGTATCAGCGGCGTTGAGGCGCGTGCCGCGGATCCGGTCAAGGGCCGGGAACTCTACACGACGCACTGCGCGATGTGTCACGGGAAATCGGGTCACGGTGTAATGCCCGGTACTCCGGACTTCACGCGGGGCGATGCGCTGTTGCGACCCGACAATGCTTTGCTGAACGGGATAAAGGCGGGGAAAGGCGCGATGCCCGCATACTACGGGATACTTACCGATCGTGAAATTCTCGATATTATAACCTTCTTGAGGTCGCTTCGTTGATGTGAGCCCGGCAGTCGGCCGCGGGTGTTCCGCCCGCCTTCTTTCTCATGGGCGGGCGGTTATGGCGGGGCGGCACATCTGCGGGGCTACCGGATATCCGTTCATGGTGCTTGCGCCGCCGGCGAAGGTGAGACCATGTCGCAGAATATTCGCGCCCTGAGCGCGCGTCGTTGCCGGGACCAGACGCTGTTCGAGGCGCTGCTGGAGGCGGGGCGGGTGACAGGTGCGCCTTCCCATTCCCAACTCCGCGCGCTGTCTGAAGAGAGCTTGGTTTCACCGGCGGCGTTGTTGGGTGCCGCATCCTTTTATGATTTTCTCGCGGAAGACAACCGTAACAAACGCGCCTATGTCTGCAATGGAACGGCCTGCCTGCTGGCGGGCGGACAAGAAAAGGTTCGCGCCCGGTTGGCGGCGCAATTCCCGGATGAACAGATCGGCGAGGCCGCCTGCCTGGGTCACTGTTATCGCGGCGGTGCCTATCGGATAGGAGATCGCTGTTTCGATACCGTGGTCGGCCCGGATTCCGAGCGGGGAGCCGGGCCCGCCTTCCACTGCCATGCGGCGCACTCGGTGTTCGGCGGCGACGGGGACGAGGCCGAGGTGCTTTATCGACGGATATCCGAAACGGCATCCCAACTCCCGGTTTCATTTCCGGACGAATTGTCAATATCCGGTCTGCGGGGCCGCGGTGGCGCCGGTTTCCCTTTTTCCGGCAAGTTCGACGCCTGCCGCAGTGCGCCGGTGGGACGGAAGTACGTAGTCTGCAATGGCGATGAAGGCGACCCCGGCGCCTTTTCGGATCGCTGGCTGCTGGAAGAGCGTCCCCAGCGGGTGCTGGCGGGCATGCTGGCGGCCGGACTGGCGATGGGTTCGGATACCGGTTTTCTCTATGTCCGGGCGGAATACCCCCTGGCGCAAAAACGCGTGGCGGAGGCCATCGAGGCGTTCGAGCAGATGCCTGCCTTTGCGCAAACAGGGTTCCGGTTCCGTTTGATACCGGGCGCAGGCGCCTACATCTGCGGCGAAGAGACCGCGCTGCTCAATTCCATCGAGGGCCTGCGGCCCGAGGTGCGCACCCGCCCCCCCTATCCCGCGCAGGCGGGGCTGTTCGGACGGCCCACCCTGGTGAGCAACGTGGAGACCTTCGCCGCGCTGCCCTGGATACTGGACCACGGCGGCGCGGCTTTTGCCGCGTTGGGTACGGAGGCGAGTACCGGCACCAAGCTGGTGTCGCTGGATCAGGGTTTCAACAATCCCGGCGTGCACGAAGTGGCGATGGGCACCGCGCTGGAGCGGGTGATCTATGGTTATGGCGGCGGGTTCCGGACGGCGATGAAGGCCGTGCAGGTGGGCGGCCCGCTGGGCGGCGTGGTGCCGGTGGAGAAAATCGCCGCATTGTCGTTGGATTTCGAGTCGTTTGCAGGCGAGGGTTTCCTGCTGGGCCATGCCGGCATCGTCGGCATTCCGCAGGACTTTCCCATGATCGGGTTTCTGCGCCATCTCTTTACCTTCACGGCCGATGAATCCTGCGGCAAGTGTCTGCCCTGCCGGCTGGGAACCGAGAAGGGGCGACGCATGTTGATGGAGGCGACGCCGGGCAGTCCCGTCGACGGCGCCGCCTTCGATGACCTGCTGGAAACGTTGGAGCTTGGTTCCCTGTGCGGCCTGGGGGGCGGCCTGCCGCTGCCGGTGCGCAACATCCTGAGCCGCTTCCGGCACGAGTTGAC
>CAZAQG010000069.1:0-12558 GCA_964487445.1 uncultured Chromatiales bacterium | reverse complement strand
GCCGGGCATTTCACTCCACGTCCTCGCCCCGGTGTCGGCCGGTGCGTGAGCGGCCTGTTTCGCCTTGCGTTCCCCGGGAATGCTGATACGATGACCCGATGACCGGCGTGGCCCTCGTTCGCGGGGCCCGGACGGTGCGGCTTCGGCCCGCCCGCCGGTTGCGGGCGTGGGGGGATGAATGGCCGATCGCAGACTCCAGGTCTTTCATACGGTCGCGCGCCTGTTGAGTTTTACAAAAGCGGCCGATGCCCTGCATATGACCCAGCCGGCGGTGACTTTCCAGATCCGCCAACTCGAAGAGTATTTCGATACACGGCTCTTCGACCGTACCCACAACCGCATCAGCCTGACCGACGCCGGGCAGCGGGTCTACGAATTCGCCGACCGAATCTTCCGGCTCTACGGGGAAATGGAGAACGCGGTCCGCAAAATGACCGGCGAGGTGAGTGGGGTGCTGCTGATCGGGGCGAGTACCACCATCGCCGAGTACATGCTCCCGTCGCTCCTCGGCGGCTTCAAGTCGGAATATCCGGACGTCAATATCCAGTTGAAGGTGTCGAATACGGAAGGCATCGTCTCCATGGTGGAGGACAACACGATCGACCTCGGCGTAGTGGAGGCGCCGGTCTCCAACAAGAACCTGGCGGTCGAGGTCTGTCGCCACGACCAGTTGGTCGCGATCGTCCCGCTGGATCATCCGCTCGCCGCTCATGAACGGGTCATGAGCGCGGAACTGCTCGATCACCCCTATATCTCCCGCGAGGAGGGCTCGGGGACGCGCGAGGTCATCGAGGAATATCTTGCCGGAGTCGGGCTGAACGGCGATGATCTCAAAACCTGCATGGAGCTGGGCAGCCCGGAGGCGATCAAGCGCGCAGTGGAGGTCGGGATGGGGATATCGGTGATCTCGCGCGCCACGGTGCTGAAAGAACTCCAGCTGGGTACGCTACAGGCGGTTCCGCTCGATCCGCCGCTGGAGCGACCGTTCTCGTTCGTGCATCAGAAACAGAAGTTCCGGCTGCGGGTGATGGACGAGTTGCTCTCCTTTGCCCGTGACTACTGCAAGACGCATCAGAGCGACGATTCGCTTTAGAGGCCTGTCGCACTCTTTCCGCCCGACATCGACCGGGGATGCGGGAACGGCGCAAGCCTCCGGCCTTCGCTCTCGAGATCGAGGGTTGACCCATGTCCGATGACCTCGAGCGGCTACGGGAGATATTCGGCGCGCTGGATGCCTCCGGGCGAAGCACGCTGCTCGCGTTCGCCGAATTCCTCCGGACCCGCGCCGGCTCGGTGACGCCGCCGGCCGCCGCGGCCCGGTCGTCGGCGCAGGAGCGGTCGGAGCCGGTGCCGATCCCGCGCCCGGAGAAGGAGACGGTGGTGGCGGCGATCAAGCGCCTGCGCCGAACCTACTCCATGCTCGACCGCAACGCGATGCTGAATGAGGTCTACACGCTGATGAACCAACACGTGCTGGAAGGCCGGCCCGCGCAGGAGGTCATCGACGAACTGGAGCGGGTCTTCGAACAGTGCTATCGGGACCGGGTCGCGGATGGCGCGTAGTAGTCCGTCGCCGGGTGGACCGGCGCCTCGCTTCCGTACGTCGCGCGCCCGTCGCCGGGCTGCACGGGCCGTGCCCGGGCGGTACGCGGCATGCTGTGTGTCCCATGGCGCAACGCCTGCCCGGGCCGGATCCTGAGCGGCATGCTCAAAGTTCTCAACGACTGGTTTCGCCGATACTTCTCCGATCCCCAGGCGGCGTTTCTGGCGCTGCTGTTGCTCGCCGGTTTCGTGGTGGTCGCCGGGTTCGGCTACATGCTGGCCCCGGTGTTCGCGAGCTTGGTGATCGCGTATCTGCTCGAGGCCATCGTCGCCTTCCTGAAACGCCGCGGCGTGCCGCGCGTGTTGGGGGCCGTGGCGGTGCAGATCCTGTTCCTCGGCTTCGTGCTGGTGCTGATCTTGGGGCTGATCCCGTTGCTCTACCAGCAGTTCACCCAGTTGATACACGAACTGCCGCACATGATCGCACGCGGTCAGGAAGTCTTGTTGCAACTTCCGCAACGCTATCCGGAATTCTTTACCACCCGGCAGGTCCAGGACCTGATCGGTACCGCGCGCGCCGGGATCGGCTCGCTGGGACAGCATGTCGTCTCGCTGTCACTGGCTTCGTTGGTCGGTTTCATCACGCTTCTGGTCTACTTGGTGCTGGTCCCGCTGCTGGTGTTTTTCTTTCTCAAGGACAAGGATCGCATCGTGGCGTGGGCCGTGGGCCTGCTGCCGCGCGAGCACACGGTGCTCGAACGGGTCTGGGCCGATGTCGACGCACAGATCGGCAACTACGTGCGCGGCAAGTTCCTGGAGATCCTCATCGTCTGGGTGGTCACCGCCGCGACCTTCGCGTTGCTCGGTCTCAAGTACGCCATGCTGCTCGGGGCGATCGTCGGGTTCTCGGTACTGGTCCCCTACATCGGCGCGGTGGTCGTCACGCTGCCGGTGGCCATAGTGGCCTTTTCGCAATGGGGCTGGGGCAGTGAGTTCGCCTACGCGATGGCGGCCTACATGGTGATCCAGGCGGTGGACGGCAACGTGCTGGTGCCGCTGTTGTTCTCGGAGGCGGTGGATCTGCACCCCATCGCGATCATTGTGGCGGTGCTGGTGTTCGGCGGCCTGTGGGGGTTCTGGGGGGTGTTCTTCGCGATTCCCCTGGCGACCCTCGTCGAGGCCGTCCTGCGCGCTTGGCCGCGCAGCCCCCCGCCCGCGGACGCCGATCCGACGTAGGACCGGGCCGGCTCGACCGGCGCCGTGGCGTCACATGGTGGGGGGTGAGATCTCGGGCGTCGTCGGCGGGCCGAGGCCCGCCCTACCGGGATTCGCGCATCCCCATACCCCCCGGCCGGGCTCGCCCGGCGGCCGGCGTCGCGGAAGTGCATGACGCGGATGGGTTTTGGGCGCCGCCGCTTCGGTCACAGCGCCTCGGAGGCGTAATCGGCGAGCCGCGAGCGTTCGCCGCGCAGCAGTGTGATGTGGCCGCTGTGCGGCCATCCCTTGAAACGATCCACTACGTAGGTCAGTCCGGAGGTGGTTTCGGTGAGATAGGGTGTGTCGATCTGTGCGATGTTGCCGATGCAGACGAACTTGGTGCCCGGACCGGCGCGGGTGATGAGGGTCTTCATCTGTTTGGAGGTCAGGTTCTGGGCCTCATCGACGATTACGTACTTGTTCAGGAAGGTACGACCGCGCATGAAGCCGACGGAGCGGATCTTGATGCGGTTATGCAGCAGGTCGTTGGTGGCCGCCCGCCCCCAGTCCCCGGCCACATCGCTCTTGGTGAGCACCTCCAGGTTGTCCATTAGGGCGCCCATCCACGGCGTCATCTTCTCTTCCTCGGTCCCCGGCAGGAACCCGATGTCTGCGCCGACCGGCACCGTCACTCGGGTCATGATGATCTCCCGGTAACGGTTGTCCTCCAGGGTCTGGGTGAGCCCGGCGGCGAGCGCGAGCAGGGTTTTGCCGGTGCCCGCGGCGCCGAGCAGGGTCACGAAATCGATCGTGGGATCCATCAGCAGGTTCAGGGCGAAGTTCTGTTCGCGGTTGCGGGCGTGAATTCCCCAGACGGTATGGTGGGGTTTGCGATAGTCGTGTACCAGTTCCAGGACCGCGGAGTCCGCGTCGCGGTCCCGGACCAGGGCCTCGAAGGGCCGATCCCCGTCCATATACAGGCCCTGGCTGCGATGCCAGGAGGCCACCAGCGGGCCGCGCACCCGGTAGAATGTCCGTCCCTCCTCCTGCCAGGATTCCATCTCCCGGCCGTGTTGCTCCCAGAAATCCGCAGGCAGGGCGGCGGTGCCGCTATAGAGCAGGCCCACGTCGTCGAGCACCCGGTCCTCGTAGTAGTCCTCTGCATGTACTCCGACGACGGCGGCCTTGATCCGCAGATTGATGTCTTTCGAGACCAATGTGACGCGCCGTTCCGGGTGATCCTTCTGCAGTGCCAGGGCGGTACCGAGGATGGTGTTGTCGGGCCGGTTCCCGGGCAGCCCCTCGGGCAGCAGGGTGGGCAGGGCGCGGGTCTGAAAGAACAGCCGCCCGCCGCCGGGGGCCCGCGGGGCGGCGCCGTTGTCCGGGGTGGGGAGGGGAATGCCGCGGTCGATCCCGCGCTTGTCGACGTTGCGCAGGAGGTCGTCGAGGAAGCGGCTCGCCTGGCGTACGTTGCGCGCCACTTCCGAAAGCCCCTTCTTGGCGGCGTCCAGTTCTTCCAGAACCGCCATCGGCAGGTAGAGATCGTGTTCCTGAAAGCGGAAGATCGCGGTCGGATCGTGCATCAGGACGTTGGTGTCCAGGACGAACAGTCGCGCGCCGGACGAACCGCGCCCGGTCATGGGTGCCGGCACCGCGACAGGCCTGCGGGAAAGGGTGGCGCTGCCTCGTTCATCGATCGTCTATCCCGGTTCTTTCGGGGCCGCGGGAACCTCTTCGGCGTGCCCGCCGGCCTTCACCTTGTGCTGTTTGAAGCGCCCGTGCGAGTCGCGGAAGTCCCTCCCCGAGGCCGTTGGGGCCCCGGAGAGGGTCTCAACCCTTGATCGGCTCCATGATCGCATCGAGGTTGAGTGCGTCGCAGAAGTCCATGAATTCCTCGCGCAGTGCGGCGATCGGGATCCCCGCCGGGATGTTCACCGTCATGTGTATGGAGAACATGGGCGCGCCGGTGTGGGCCGCGGCGTAGCTGCCGGTGGTCAACTCCTGGATGTTGATCTCGCGCGAGGAGAAGAACTCCGCCAGGTTGTGGACGATCCCGGGATGATCGATGCTCACCACCTCCACCGTGTACGGCAGGAGCGGAGCCGGGGTGCGCCGCACCTCGGTGCGTTTGGAGGTGATGGTCATGCCGAGGCGCTGTTCGAGCCCCGTCATCGCGTTTTCCAGCTTCGCGATGGTGCTCCAGTTTCCGGAGACCAGCAGAATGACGGCGAATTCCCCGCCGAGGACGGTCATGCGACTGTCCTCGATGTTGCAACCGCAGTTGAGGATCGCGAGCGAGAGTTCGTTGACGATGCCCGGCCGGTCTTGTCCGAGTGCCGAGACGACGAGCAGGTTATTCATCGACGCGGACATCGGCGCGATCCCTCCCGACTGGTGTACACCGACGCCCGGTGCACGGGCGTACCATCTTCCGGGGTGTCCACAACGGCCACGACGTTCCCTACGGGGGCGACGCGCGGGGTCGCGCGGCGGCCTCTTCCGGGCCGATGGTGTTCGGGAACCGCCCGGAACCCGGTTCGAAGCCGGTCGGGCCGTGGAGTATCGTTCATTCGGGTCGGGACCATCGGCAGGCCAATCCTGGAAGGTCTAAAGCATACCCCAGGCACCGGCGCGGAAACACCCGCCGGTGCACTGTACCCGGCCGTGCGGCGCCGTGCCGGATTCGCGGGGCCGCTTGTCACCGGCACGCGCCCCCATTAGTATGTCGCATTGCTCGTTGCGCGATCCTCAGGGAGTCCCTCCGGCATGTTCCACGGCAGCATGGTCGCCCTCGTCACCCCCATGCGTACCGACGGTGCACTGGACGAGCGGGCCCTTGCCCGGCTCGTGGAGTTTCACCTGGAGAACGGCACCGACGCGATCGTGGTGATGGGTACCACCGGCGAGTCGGCCACCCTCGACGGGGCGGAGCACTGCAAGGTGATCCGCCGGGTGGTGGAGATGGTGAAGGGGCGCGTGCCGGTAATTGCGGGGACGGGGTCGAACGCCACCCGCGAGGCCATCGAGCTGACCCGTTGCGCCATGAAGGTCGGCGCCGACGCGGCGTTGCTGGTCACGCCTTACTACAACAAGCCGACTCAAGAGGGTCTCTACCTCCATTACAAGGCCGTCGCCGAAGCCGTGCCCATGCCCCAGATCCTGTACAACGTCCCCGGGCGTACCGCCTGCGACCTGCTGCCGGAGACGGTGGAACGGCTCGCGGCGGTTTCCAACATCGTGGGTATCAAGGAGGCGACCGGCAGCTTGGAGCGCGGCCGTGAGTTGTTGGAGCGTTGCGGCGAGCGAATGGACCTCTACAGCGGCGACGACGCTACGGCGATGGAACTGATGCTCGCCGGAGCGCGCGGCGTGATCTCGGTGACCGCCAACGTGGCCCCGCGCCTCATGCACCAACTGTGCGCGGCCGCCATCGCGGGGGATCGTGCGGGGGCCGAGGCCGTGAACGCGCGCCTGGGGGGCCTGTACAAGAATTTGTTCGTCGAGGCCAATCCCATCCCGGTAAAATGGGCGCTCCACGAGATGGACATGATCTCCCCCGGGATCCGGCTGCCCATGACGGTCCTCTCCGAACGCTTCCATGAAGACGTGCGCCGCGCCATGAAGCAGGCCGGCGCGTTGTGAAATCCATCGTTACGGGAATCCCATGCCGTCATTGACTCGTGGAACTCTTCCCGGGTTGGCGCTGCTGGCGGTGATTGCGTCGCTGGCGGGCTGCTCGGCCTTGCATCAGTTGCTGCCCGAACGCACCCCGGAATACCAAAACGGCAAGGTCGCACGGCCGCTCGAGGTCCCGCCGGGGCTGAGTGCCCCGCCCACCGACGCCTCCATGAAAATTCCGGGCGCCTCGCCGACGCGACCGGCCGCCGCCGGGGTTCCCGGAGTTGTGCCGGGCGGCCCGCATGCCGGAGCCGGGCAGGTGGCCGCCCCGATCCGGGGTATCCGGGTGGTGCGCGACGGCACCGAGCGCTGGCTGGTCATCGACGCCCCGCCGGCCCGCATCTGGCCCAAAGTGCGCGAGTTCTGGCTGAAAAACGGTTTCCTCATCCGGCAGGAGAATCCGCGCGCCGGCATCCTGCAGACCAACTGGGCCGAGTATCGGCCGAACATCGCCGAGGGGCCGATCCGCATGCTCCTCAACAAAGTGATCTCCGGCCTGTATTCGGCCCCGATCCGGAGCCAATACCTGGTACGCGTAGAGCCCGGTGATCGTCCCGGGACCACCGACCTCTACCTCAGTCGGCGGAGCGTGCGCGAGGTGGTCCACGACGGGAATTTCATCTGGGAGATGACCCCGCCGAATCCGGACCGCGAGGCGGCGATGTTGCGCCGTCTGATGGTGTTCCTGGGGGCGTCGGAGGCGTTCGCCAAGACCTCGGTGCAGGATGTCCCGCAGGGTCCGCCGCGGGCCGAGTTGGTACGCGGGGCCGGCGGTGTCCTCGCACTGGAGATCCACGATCCCTTCGCACGCGCCTGGCGCCGCACCGGAATCGCTCTGGACCGCGTGGGCTTCCTGGTCCGGCGCCAGGACCGGGACAAGGGCCTTTACTTCGTGCGCTACGACGATCCCCTCAAGGAGCAGGAGCGGCGCGGTCTGTTCGCGCGCTGGTTTGGCTCCGGAAAGTCCGGGGGCGAGCGTTACCGGATCCGGTTGCGCCGGCAGCCCTCCGGGAAGGATACGCGAGTGGTGGTGCTGGATGACGGCGGCAAACCGGACCACTCCAAGAGTGCACAGCGTATCCTGACCCTGCTCCAGGAGCAGCTGCGCTAGCAGCCTGTCGGACTTGGGATGTTCTACTGCGGCGGCGGGAGATCGGTCCATTTTTCCGATCGTCTTCGTTGAATAATGCCCGCTATTCGCCTCGAACGATCGAAAAAGTGTCCTCGATCTCCCACTCGCCTCGCTACGAACCCCTAAGTCCGACGGGCTGTTAAGTGCGATTCGCCTCGCTTGGCAGCGGCAGCCGCGGCAATGCCACCCTGGTGGAGCACGGATCCTCGTGCGTGCTGGTCGACTGTGGTTTTCCGGCGGCCCAGGCGGAACGGCGGTTGGGATGCCTTGGGCGGCGCGCCGAGGATCTGACCGCGATCGTGGTGACCCACGAACACGGCGACCACCTGCGCGGGGTGGCGTGTCTCTCGCGCCGCCATCGCCTCCCGGTATGGGCCACCGCGGGCACCGCCGGCTTTCTGCGCCAGCCGGTCCACCTCCTGCACCGGTTCAACGCGCTGGAGGGCTTCGCGGTGGGCGATCTGGAGGTGCGTCCGTTCGCCGTACCCCACGACGCGCGCGAGCCGACCCAGTTCGTGATCGGCGACGGCGCGCGGCGCCTGGGCATCCTCACCGATACGGGCATGGCCACCGCGCACATCGCGCAGATGCTGACCGGCTGCGACGCGCTGATTCTCGAGTGCAATCACGATCCCGGACTGCTGGCCGCCGGACCCTATCCGCCGGCGCTCCAGGCGCGTGTGGGCGGGTCGCACGGGCATTTGAGCAACGCCCAGGCGGCGGACCTGCTGGCGCGCCTCGACCGTTCGCACCTGCGCCATTTGGTCGCAGCGCACCTGAGCGAGCGCAATAATCGCCCGGAGCATGCGCGCGCCGCTCTCGCGGCGGTGCTCGGCTGCGCCCCGGGATGGATCGCGGTGGCCGATCAGGAAGACGGACTCGATTGGCGCGACCTGTCCTGAATGCGGGGCCGCCGGTTGCCGACACCGCGCCGCGCTGGTGCGCATCGACCCCATCCAGTACCATGCTGAGCCCCCTGTGCCGCAAAGACGTCCTACGATGCTGCAGATAGCCGGCAGCCCGGCCCTGTCCCGTTTCCGCGCCGACGCGCTGGCCGACCGGATCCGCCTGGAACTCCCGGAGTTCGGCGCTGTTTATGCGGAGTTCGTGCATTTTGCCGATCTGGAACGGGCGTTGCGGCCGGTCGAGCGCGAGCGCCTGGAGCGGCTGCTGCACTACGGACCGGAGCGCCCCCCGGAACTTTCTTCGGAACCCGCGGCCGGGAGCCTGCAACTGGTGGTGCCGCGCCTCGGCACCCTCTCCCCCTGGTCCAGCAAGGCCACCGATATCGCCCACAATTGCGGGCTCGGTGCGATACAGCGCCTGGAGCGGGGCATCGCCTACTTCCTCACGCGCCGGGACGGGGCCCCTCTGGGGGCCGGCGAGGCGGCCCGTATCCGCCCGTTGCTGCATGATCGTATGACGCAGACCGTTCTCGACTCGTTCGAGGAGGCGGCGGGGCTGTTCCTGCAGGCCGAACCGGCGCCGCTCGTCACCGTGGACGTACTCGGCGGCGGACGCGCGGCGCTCGAGGCGGCCGACCGCGCACTCGGCCTGGCGCTCTCTTCCGACGAGGTGGACTACCTGCTGGAGCATTTCACGGCGCTCGGGCGCAACCCGGGCGACATCGAATTGATGATGTTCGCGCAGGCCAACTCCGAACACTGTCGCCACAAGATCTTCAACGCCGACTGGGTGATCGACGCCCGCGCCCGCGAGCACTCGCTGTTCGCGATGATCCGCAACACGTATCGCGTCAGCCCCGAGGGGGTGCTCTCGGCCTACCGCGACAACGCCGCGGTCATCGAGGGATGGCCGGCGCAGCGCTTCTTCCCGGACCCGGCCGGCGGACACTACCGGCAGATCGAGGAGCCCGCCCACATCGTGATGAAGGTCGAGACCCACAACCACCCGACCGCCATCTCGCCGTTCCCCGGTGCCGCCACCGGCGTCGGCGGCGAGATCCGCGACGAGGGCGCCACCGGCCGCGGCGCCCGGCCCAAGGCGGGACTCGCCGGCTACTCGGTGTCCAACCTGCGCATCCCCGGCTTCGTGCAGCCCTGGGAGGGCGATTTCGGGCGCCCCGGGCGCATCGTCTCGGCCCTGGAGATCATGCTCGAGGCGCCGATCGGCGCGGCGCGCTTCAACAACGAATTCGGACGGCCCAATCTGGCGGGCTATTTCCGCACCTTCGAGGAGGCGGTGCCGGGACCCTCGGGGCGCGAGGTGCGCGGCTACCACAAACCGATCATGCTCGCGGGCGGGCTCGGCAATATCCGCGCGCAACACGTCGAGAAACGCGATCTGCCGGAGGGTGCCTTGGTCGTGGTGATCGGCGGGCCCGCGATGCTGATCGGGCTCGGTGGCGGCGCCGCCTCCTCGGTGGCCGCGGGGACCGGCAGCGAGGCGCTGGATTTCGCCTCGGTACAGCGCGGCAACGCCGAGATGCAGCGCCGTTGCCAGGAGGTCATCGACCGTTGCTGGGCGCTGGGCGAGGATAACCCGCTGCTGTCGATCCACGACGTCGGTGCCGGCGGGTTGTCGAATGCGGTTCCCGAACTGGTCGACGGCGGCGGGCGCGGCGGGCGCTTCGAGCTGCGCGCGGTGCCGAGCGCCGATCCCGGGATGTCGCCCATGGAGATCTGGTGCAACGAGGCCCAGGAACGCTACGTGCTGGCGATCGTCACGGTGCGCCTGGAGGATTTCCGCGCGATCTGCGAGCGCGAGCGCTGTCCGTTCTCGGTCATCGGCGAGACGAGCGCCGAGCGCCGGTTGCTGGTCGGCGACGGGCTGTTCGACAATACGCCCGTGGATCTGCCCCTCGACGTGCTGCTCGGCAAGCCGCCGAAGATGCTGCGCGAGGCCCGCCACCACCCGTTCCACAAGCCCGGGCTGGAACTCCCGGACACCGATCTGCACGCAGTCGCCCTGCGCGTGCTCCGTCTGCCGGCGGTGGGGAGCAAGGCGTTTCTCATCACCATCGGCGACCGCACCGTGGGTGGATTGACGGCGCGCGACCAGATGGTCGGTCCCGGACAGGTCCCGGTGGCCGATTGCGCGGTGACATTGGCCGATTATTCCGGTTATCGCGGTGAGGCGATGGCGTTGGGCGAGCGCGCGCCGGTGGCCCTGGTCGACGCCCCGGCCTCCGGGCGCATGGCCGTGGGCGAGGCGCTCACCAACCTGGCCGCGGCGCATATCGGGCGGCTCGGCGCGGTGCGACTGTCGGCCAACTGGATGGCGGCGGCCGGCCACCCGGGCGAGGACGCCGCCCTCTACGACACGGTGCGCGCACTCGGCGAGGAACTCTGCCCGGCGCTGGGCATCGCCATCCCGGTGGGCAAGGACTCGCTGTCCATGAAGACCGTGTGGCACGACTCGGAGGGCGAGCACGCGGTCATCGCGCCGCTCTCGGTGATCATCTCGGCATTCGCGCCGGTGCTCGATGCACGGCGCACGCTCACCCCGCAGTTGAGTGCGGAAGACGGCGTGCTGATCCTCGTGGACCTCGGCAAGGGACGCAACCGGCTCGCCGGTTCCGCGCTCGCCCAGGTATACCGGCAGGTCGGCGAGCGCGCGCCGGATCTCGACGACCCCCGCGCGTTGGCGGCATTCTTCGAGGCCGTCCAGGATCTCAACGAGGCCGGCCGTATCCTCGCCTATCACGACCGTTCCGACGGCGGCCTGTTCGTCGCGTTGTGCGAGATGTCCTTCGCCGGGCGCTGCGGCGTGAGTGTATCCCTCGATGCGCTCGGCGCGGATCCGCCGGCCGCGTTGTTCGCCGAGGAATTGGGCGCCGTCCTCCAGGTGCGCGCCGCCGATCAGGCCGCGGTTCTGGCGCGCTTCCACGACGCCGGCCTCGGGCGGCACACCCACCTGCTCGGCGCCCCGAACGGCGAGGACCGCATACGCATCTCGTGGCGCGGGCGCGAATGTTTCACCGCCGCGCGCGCCGAACTGCAGGCGGCCTGGTCGGAGACCGGCTACCGGATGCAGGCGCTGCGCGACGATCCCGAGTGCGCGCGCCAGGAATTCGAGGCCCCGACGCGCCGCGCCGTCGACGTGCCCGCCGTGCACGTGCCCTTCGATCCGGACGCCGATCCCGCGGCGGCGTACCTCGCGCGCGGCGCGCGCCCGCCGGTGGCGATCCTGCGCGAGCAGGGCGTCAACGGACACGTCGAGATGGCCGCGGCTTTCCACCGCGCCGGATTCGAGGTCCACGACGTGCACATGAGCGACCTGCTCGCGGGGCGCGTCGCGCTCGATTCGTTCCACGGCATCGCCGCCTGCGGGGGATTTTCCTACGGCGACGTGCTGGGGGCGGGCGAGGGGTGGGCGAAGACCATTTTATTCGACGAGCGCCTGCGTGCGGCGTTCGAAGCGTTCTTCGCGCGTACCGACCGCTTCGCGCTGGGGGTGTGCAACGGCTGCCAGATGCTCGCCGCGTTGCGCGAACTGATCCCGGGTACGGAGCACTGGCCGCATTTCGTCGCCAACGCCTCGGAGCAGTTCGAGGCGCGCCTGAGCCTGGTCGAGGTCCTGCCCTCGCCGTCGATCGTCTTCGCCGGTATGGAGGGTGCGCGGCTGCCGGTACCGGTCGCCCACGGCGAGGGGCGCGCGCGGTTCCCCGGCGGCATCGAGCCGGAGGTCGTGCTGCGCGAGGGACTCGCGACGCTGCGCTACGTCGATGCCGGCGGCGCACCGGCCGAATACTATCCGGAGAACCCGAACGGCTCGCCGCTGGGCATCACCGGCCTCACCAATCGCGACGGGCGCGTCACGATCCTGATGCCGCACCCGGAACGGGTGTTTCGCACCGTGCAGTTGTCCTGGCACCCGCCCGAATGGGGCGCGGACTCGCCGTGGCTGCGCCTGTTCCGCAACGCGCGCCGCTGGGTCGACTGAGCAACGTCGCTTCTTCCCGGTAGGGCGGGCCTCGGCCCGCCGACGACGTTCGGGTTACGCCGCGGCTGCGGATTGCGCGGCGTCGGCCGAGAGGATTCAAGGGG